>DATNOD010000001.1:0-59091 GCA_035601515.1 Candidatus Eiseniibacteriota bacterium
AGGTCGTCCGCACCAACCTCGACGCACTGCTCGTCGCGCGCCGCGTGCTCGACCAGTACGAAGAGCTGTGGCGGGCTCGGATCGACCGCATGAACGACCTCATCGCCGAGACGGCCGTCGCCATGGACACCGTAGAGACAAAGGAGAGCAAACGATGACCGTCACCGCTGTCCGCAGCGATCCCCAGAGGCTCACCCTGACCGTTGAGGCGGAATTCGATGCATCGGTCGAGCGCATTTGGCAGCTGTGGGCGGATCCGCGCAAGCTCGGGCGCTGGTGGGGGCCGCCGACCTACCCTGCCAACTTCACCAAACACGATCTGGCGCCCGGCGGTCGCGTCGAGTACCACATGACCGGGCCCACCGGCGACCAGCCGTACGGCTACTGGGACGTCCTCGAGGTCGAGCGTCCGCGTCGCATTCTCTTCCGCGACTGCTGCGCCAACGCGGACGCCACGCCCAGGCCGATAAACACGATCCGCGTCGGCATCGAGGAGGTCGCCCGAGGACGCACGCGCATGTCGATCGAGATCGTGTTCGCCAGCACCGAGGCCATGGAGCAGGCCCTGGCCATGGGCACGGACGAGGGACTGAGCCAGGCCGTCAGCCAGATCGATGCCATCCTCGCCGAAGAAATTATCCGGCGCTAGATCCAGAGGAGAACCGTTGCGACCTCGTCAACCAGCCAACCAACCACAAACTCAACGAGAAGGGAGCTGCGACCATGAAACTGACGACCATCACGATGGTAACCGTCGACGGAGTGATGCAAGGACTCGGCGGGGCGGACGAGGACCCCAGCGGCGGATTCGAGCGCGGCGGATGGGTCGCGTCGCTGTTCGACAACGAGGCCACGGCGTCTCTCAACCAGGTCTACCAGCGCGCCGACGCGTTCCTGTTCGGCCGGCGGACCTACGAGATCTTCGCCCGCTCTTGGGGCGCAGTGGAATGGCGCGCACGTGCAGGGATAGATCTGGGCATTCACCCCATCGCAGCGGCCTTGAACGCGCAGCCTAAGTACGTCGCATCGACCACGCTCACCGAACCGCGGTGGGCGACCACGACCGTCCTCTCCGGTGACGTCGCGGGCGCCATCGGCGAGCTGAAGGCCAAGCGCGAGGGTGAGCTTCAGGTGCACGGCAGCGGCGCTCTGATCCGCTGGCTGCTCAACAACCAGCTTGTCGACGAGATCACGCTGTTCGTCTGCCCTGTGGTCATCGGCCAGGGCACGCGGCTGTTCCCCGAAACCGGCCCCGACGCAGCGCTCGACCTGGTCGACTCGCGAGCCACCCCGAAGGGGGTAACGATCCAGGTCTATCGGCCCACCGGGCGCCCGCAGTATGCAACCGCCACCGCGACCTGAAGCACGTGATGTAGATGCCGCGGTCAGTAAGAGTCAATCGCGGATGGGTGCGGGCTGCAGCGTAGACAGAGTGACCGGGATGCCGACGACATGGGGATGGCGCGTGGTGGTGATCGCGTCCATCCTTGTCGTCTTCGGCAACGCCGCCGGCGTTGCCGCCGGCCCGAACGTTGTCACCTTTTCTTGGGCGGCGATCGCCCAGAGTGCCGGCACGCTGCTGATCGTCATCGTTGCCTCTCGTTGGTGCGGGCTGACCTGGGCCGAGGCGGGCATCGGCCGGACCAACCTGCTGCGATCCAGCCTGATCGGCGCCGCGATAGGGCTCGGGCTGGCCGCGGTACTTCTCCTTGCGCTGGAGGTTGGTGCACAGCTAGGGACTCCGATCACCTACCAACCATTGCGTGGAGCGTCGATTGCAGCCGTTCTGACTCACGCCCTGGTGGGCCTGCCACTGCAGACCGCGATTCCCGAAGAGCTCGCATTTCGCGGACTGGTCCTGGGTTTGTTGATGAGGAAGCTCACGCCATTGCGCGCAACGCTTGTGACGTCCGCCATCTTTGTCGCCTGGCATGTGGTGGTTCAGGTGCAAACGCTGGCCGTGACCAATTTCACAAGCCCGTGGCAGATCGTTCCGGCCATGGGCCTCGCCTTCGCCGGACTCTTCGCCGGCGGAGTGATATTCGCGCTCCTGCGTTTGCGCACACGCAATCTGGCCGGTGCGGTTGTGGCCCACTGGTTATTCGATGCCGGTTTGATTACAGGACTGTTTGTCCTGACCCCTTCATGACGCCCTACTCGGCGGACAGCATCTCCGGCGCCTCTTGACGCTACTTGCGCAGTTTCGAATCTCCCACTTCGGGCACGTTCAGGGGCTCCACGAGGCGCGACGGCGGCGCCATGGCGATCGCGGTGAGGGTGGAGTCGTGGAAGACCACGTACGCGGGGACCCTGGCGGCGCGGGTCAGACGTTTCCTAACGCGTCAGGCACGATCACGACTGTGGCTGGTCATTGTGTCGGGCCGCGGTCAACCCCGACCTCCTCAAAGCTCCGTCATGAACCGGCGGTTTCTCGGTCGTCATGGCGTAATTGCACTGGCTTATGTACCTTGACAGTTACGTAACTACTTTGGTACATTCACGCCGTGGAAGCTGCTTTTCGGGCACTGGCTGACGAGAGCCGGCGGACGCTGCTGGAGACCTTGGTTGGCGGTCCGGCAACGGCGGGAGAGCTGGCGGCGCTGCTGCCGATTGCTCGCCCCGGCGTATCCCGGCATCTCCGGGTGCTTCGGGAGGCGGGGCTGGTCGAGGTTCGCCAGGAGGCGCAGCGGCGGGTCTACGGTCTTCGCCCCGAGCCGCTCGCCGAGGTCGATGAATGGCTAGGCCGGTACCGGGCCTTGTGGGAGCAGCGGCTGCAGGCCCTGCACACCGAAGTGGCCCGGGGGAAACGCGAACGAAGGAGCACCAAATGACCAGAAACGCACGTCCGGGTATCGCCATCCTTGGCAGCCTGAGATCGGCGGACGGCGCCGGCGTCGTGCGCATCGAAGATCGCTACGACACCGATATCGATGACCTGTGGGCCGCGCTCACCGATCCCGCCCGCCTGGCCCGCTGGTTCGGCCAGGTAGAAGGCGACCTCCGCCCCGGCGGAGAGTTCCGCCTGTACCTCGAATCCGCTGACCTAGACTGCACCGGGCGCGTGGAAGCGTGCGAGCCCCCACGGCGGCTGCTGGTAACGACCAGGGAAACGGACGAGTCGTGGCGGAAGGGTCGCGGTGCACAGCCTTTCGACGAGGCCATCGAGGCCACACTGACCGCTGACGGCGACCAGACCATCCTGGTCATCGAGGTCCAGGGCATGCCCCTGGACAAGATCGCGTTCTACGGCGCCGGGTGGCAGATCCACGCCGAAAATCTCGTCGCCTACCTCGCCGGGCGTGAGCGCGGCGACAGCGAGGCGCGGTGGGACGAGCTCGTCCCTCCCTATCAGGAACTGGCGGCCAACGTCCATTAGGCATCGGCCGCCGTCCAGATCCCTTCCGGCAGCAACCTCGTCCATCAGCCAAGCAACGCCGGATCACTAGGGGGGCCTACCACTCTCCAGACATCACGGGTCCTCGATCGAGATGGCAAATGCAGGTAGTGGCGGCTAGTGCGCTGCCGTCAAGACCTCGCTCGTCACCGGCGTCGCTTCTTGAGCTGATGTTTCGCGAGCTGTGGTTGGGGCTTGAATCAGCTTCACTGCTGATAGTGCAACGGCAAAAAGCATTGTGTAGATGCTCACGGTTGCAAGTGATTCGGCGATGCTTCTTGTCTGCCAGACCACACCGGCTGCATCGGTGACCTGCGCATTGCTGCCGCCGATCACGAATGTAAGGACGGGCGTCAGGCCCATCACCGCATACGTCAAGAGCGCCTGTGCGTAGTGAGACCGCGGGAAAGTCCGGGCCGTCTCGCTGCCAGGGCGAAACCTGACGAACAGTGCGAACAGCTGGAGGAAGAGGTACACCGTGAAAAACCAGCCCAGGTAGTTTGTTAGTGGTACGCCGAAGTACCCTCCGCCCTGCTCCCAGATCCACTGGTGCTGGATCGTTGAGGCCCTCGGATCGAAAGTCAGATCCCACATGACCATGGCGAAGGCAGCGATGAACGGAACCGCAAAAGTCATGAAGGCGCCGGACCCCCGGCGGACTTCACCAATGAGCACGTTCCCGATCACCCACGCGAAATAGCCATTGGCGAAATAGGCAGGACCGATCAGCAACGGCACCAAGAACAGCTTCGGCCCGAGCGCATCGGTGTAGTGGTAGTGACCGAAGGGAAAGCCGGAAAGGATGCTCGTGTTTTCCAGGATGTTGCTTACCACGAGACAGATGACGACGAATGCCACGATGCCGCTCCAGCCATAACGGACGGCTCCGTGAATGAGCGCGAACGCAACCGAGATCAACAGCACGATGGCGATCGGGATGCCGAGCCCAAATGCGATGTTGGCAACCAGGGCTACGGCGTAGGCTGCAGCGAGAGCCCAGAGGATCGTGGTAATCAAGCCCCTGTTTCTCTCAGTCATGTTCGACCGCCTCCGCCGCGACGCGTTCTTTGGTCCGTGTCCCTTCTGTGATCCCGACGCTGCGGCGGCTGAGTTGACTGCTGGTGGCTGCCTGGACCATCCATTTCGCCACGTCCGAGCGTGAGATCCTGTCTGAAATCCGCCACTTTGCCCCCTCGGGAAGTACCTCCACAGAACCGCTGACGGGGCCGTCCTTGAGCACGCTCGCGTAGATGATGGTCCAATCGAGGTCGCTCTGCCTGAGCCGTTGCTCGCCGGCGCTCTTGTCCTTGATGACGGAGCCCATAGCGACCCCCGTGAGCAGCCGATGCACCGCGCCGAGGCGATCGCGTTCGACGAAAAATGACGAGAGGACGACCAGACGCCTGACTCCTGTCTTATGCGCAGCTTCAACCATCGCCCCGGTGGAGTCGGCGATCACCGATCCGCCGCCGCCGAGCGTACTCAGTACCGCGTCGGCACTTGCCAGCGCTCGCGCGACGTCTTCAGGATCAGTGGCTCTGCCCGCGACCACGCGAAGGTTGGAGCCGCGAATCGTCAGCTTCTCGGGCGAACGAACCAGCGCGGTGACGGTGTGGCCGGCGGCGAGCGCCTGCTCGACCACGAGGCGGCCGGTACGGCCAGTGGCTCCGAGGACTAACAGCTTCATCGACTTCCTCCTGACTCCATTTCTTGAAGTTGAAGCTTCAAGTTGTTAGTCTGAATAAGTTGAAGCGTCAAGTTATTTCAACCACCAAGCCAGCCAGGTGGCTGAACAACCACGAATGGAGCGCATGGCTCCACCTGTTGGCCACATTCACCTTGCTGCCTGCGGCGATTGATTCCCAACTGCAGCGAGAAGCCGGCATGAGTCATTTCGAGTTTGGCGTCATGGCGGCGCTATCCCGGCAGCCAGGTCGGCGCCTTCAGCTCAAAGACCTGGCTGTGGTCGCCAACGGCTCGCTATCTCGGCTATCCCATGTGATCTCGCGACTCGAGCGGCAGGGATGGGTGCGCCGAGTCAGCGGGGCCAAGGGCCGCGCGACAAACGCCGAATTGACCGACAAGGGATACAGGAAGCTGATGGAGGCGGGCCCGATTCACTTCGCGGAGGTTCGCCGGCTCGTATTCGACGTGCTGACGCCCGAGGAGGTGAACGAGCTCAGGCGAGTGACCAGCCGAATCAATGCCGGTCTGATTCCCGAGACGAATCTAGGACCGCTGGCGCGCCGGACCCGAGCAACCGCGCTGCGCCAGTCGAGATAGTGTCCGTTACAGGAGCTTCGCCTTGTATTTTTGTTCAGCCACGCTTCTCAAGCAGCGTCAGGGCGTCTCAGGGTTAAGCTGTCAAACAAGCTGTCAACCGCCTCGAGAAAGGATGTACGAGGCGGCGAAGTAATCGCGACCGGGATCGGTTCGTTTGACCTTCCGAAACGCACCAGGCGCCGGTCGTGAATTTGCAAAGTCCCTGCGGTACTGTCATGGCGGCATGGCACGACTGCCCGAAGGGACGATCACTTTCATGCTCACCGACCTGCAAGGGTCAACGCAGGCCTGGGAGAAGAAGCCGAAGGCGATGCGCAACGCAATGGCGCGCCATGACGCAATCCTGGCCGGCACCATCAGCTATCACGAGGGTCAACGGGTAGAGGCCGGACGCGAAGGGGACAGTGTCCTGGCGGTGTTCAGGACAGCTGCGACGGCGGCGGCATGCGCACTCGATATCCAGAGGAACTTCGCCACAGAATCCTGGCCCGAAGGTCTGGAGTTAAGGGTGCGGGTTGCACTGCATACGGGAGAGGCACAACTCCGAGAAGGCCACTACTTTGGTGCGGCGCTGAACCGCTGCGCAAGACTGCTGGCAACCTGTCATCCAGGCCAGATCCTGTTGACCAAGGCGACCGAGGCAATGCTGGCTGACGAGGTACCGCAGCAAGCCGCGCTTCAAGACCTCGGATTACATCGCCTCAAAGACCTCTCTCGACCGGAGCAGGTATTCCAACTCAACGATCTAGGGCGTCCGATCGAGTTCCCTCCCATCCACTCGCTGCCGGCGCAGCCGACTAACATGCCGCACTACCTGACCACCTTCGTCGGGAGAAGCGCGGAACTTTCAGCCCTGCGGTCCCTGCTCCCCCAATCGCGCATGGTCACTCTTACCGGAGCGGGGGGCTCCGGCAAGACCAGGCTTGCAGCCGAGCTTGGGCAGGCTTGTCTTCAGCTGTGGCCGGGAGGTGTCTGGTGGGTGGACCTGGCACCGGTCGACAACGGCCTCCAGGTGGCCGAGGCAGTGGTCACCGCGCTCAAACTCCCTGGTCAAGGGCCCGCGCTGGAGGTGGCCATTCTATGGCTGGCCGGCCGGAGAGCCATCCTCGTACTCGACAATTGCGAGCACCTGGTCGCAGCTTGCGCCGAGTTCTGCCAGGCGGCCCTCGAGCACTGCCCCGAGCTCACCATCATCGCCACCAGCCGAGAGGCCCTGGGGGTGCCCGGCGAAGTTCGTCGGCCGGTTTCGTCGATGCGCGCAACCGACGCAGTGCAGCTGTTTGAGGCTCGGGCACGACTGGTCATGCCTGACTTCAAGGCCACATCGTCCAGCCTTGAGACTGTCATGCAAATCTGCGAGCGCCTCGATGGCATGCCGCTCGCCATCGAGCTAGCGGCTGCCCGCCTGGGCATGCTGACTGAGGGCGAGATCCTAGACCAGCTCTCCGACCGTTTCCGTCTGCTGACTGGCGGCAGTCGGACCGCCCCCGCGCGGCAGCAGACGATGGCCGCGACTATCGACTGGAGCTATCGCCTGCTCACCGAAGACGAGGCCCTGCTGTTCCGCCGCCTGTCGGTATTTCGGGGCGGCTTCACTTTGGAGAGCGCCCAGGCTGTTTGCGCTGATGCGATTGCCGGTAACGTGCTCGATCTCATCGCCGGTCTTGTCCTGAAATCGATGGTGGTGGCCGAACGGGCGCAGGACGTACGCAGCCGCTACCGACTCCTGGAGTCCCAGCTCGCCTATGCCGAAGAACGGTTGCGGGAGAAGGGTGAGCTCGAGTTGACGCGGCGTCGCCACTATGAGTACTTCCGCGACAGCCTCTCGGCCAATACGGTTTGGCAGGTGGGTCCGCGCAAGGCGGACAGCAGCCCGACAGCCGGTATGGTCGGGTTGGACTGGAAGGCTGAGGAGTCGGGCAACCTATGGACCGCCCTGGGGTGGGCACGAAACAATGCCGACGACCTGGGGCTCAGTCTCGCCGTGGGCTTGGAGTACAGGGACCTCACGCACGCAAGGAGCGTGTTTGCGGATCTGCTGATGCACTCTCCGGCGCAGGGCGTGCTTCGCGTCAAAGGTCTCTCCCACGCCGCCTTCTTTGCGTGGGCACAAGGCGACTATGAGGCCGCTTTTGAAGCGGCTGAACGCAGCGTCGCGGTGGCGCGCGACGTGGGAGATGCCGACTGGTTAGCTTTTGCACTGACCCAGTTGGGAACCGGGCACCGTATCCGCGGGGAGCTTGCAGCTGCGGCCGAGATCTACGTGGAGGCCACGGCTCTTCTCAAAGATTCCACCAACCGAGGCCAACTTGCCATCATCAGGAACCAAGTCGGACTCATGGCAATTCATAAGGCTGATTACGTTGGCGCTTTTGACATCCTCACCGAGTGTGTAGCAATCGCAAGGGCGGACGGTGACGTCATCGCCATCGCCAACTATCTCGATAGCCTCGCTCGTGCTCAGCTGGGTTTGAACGACCATCAGGCAGCCGCCGCCAGCTGGAAGGAAGCCCTCTCTATCTACCGTCGTGTCAACGACAACTTCGGAACAGTGGGCTGCCTTGATGGCCTGTCATGTGCCGTCAGCGCCGGTGGAGATGACCAGCGAGCACTGCGACTGGCTGCGGCTGCCAATCACATGTCGACCGACCTGTCGTTGCGATCCGACGATTGGCTGGTCAGCTGCGCGGAGGAGTCGCAGCGCCAATCCCGATCGAGACTTGAGACGCGCAAGGGTGAACAGGCCTGGAACCAAGGGTGGGCAATGACCGTTGATCAGGCGCTTGACTATGCCCTTGGTGGAGGTGAGCCCGACACCCTGAGCGAGGCCAGCGCGCTGAGCCGGCGAGAGCGAGAGGTCGCGACTCTAGTCGCCACCGGCCTGACTAACCGCCAAATCGCCAAGCGCCTATTCATCGCCGAGCGAACTGCCGAGGGACACGTCGAGCGGATCAGGAACAAGCTGGATGTTCGTTCTCGAACTGAAGTCGCCACGTGGGCCGTCGAGCACGGGCTAATGGCAGCACCGATAAAGCAGAGAGGGACGCGCCCAGAGCCCCCCTCTACTCAATCACGGCAACCAAGCTAAGGCTGAGGTCCTCCTCGACTGCTCCCTGGTTCTCGGAACGATGCGCCGGTTGACGACGCGTCGTTCGATGCTGAACCGTCCGACGCCACGGACTGACCCGCCACGATGTGCGCGCTCGGAGCTGCGACCGGAAGGCTCAATGTTTTGACGAGATAGCCTCCCGTAGCCCCAACCATGAACACCGCCACGATGGCGGCAATGATCGCCACTCTGTTCAAGATCGCCGATCGCCAACACGCTGTCCTCACGTCCATCGTTGACCACCTTCCGGTTTATTCAGCTCGCTCATCGCGAGCAGTGAGGTCAAACCTAGGAATCGCAAGACACGGTCATAAGGCGGAAAACACCTGAACCCGCCAGGTCACTACCTGAATTCGGCTACCCGTTTTCCGGAAGGCGTCGACCTGACCGGCAAAATCGCACGTTGGCAGGGCCGAGCCTACACAACATGTTGGTGCTCGTCTGAAACTTGATGGTGCTCGCGCAGGGAGTCGAACCCTGAACCTTGGGATTAAGAGTCTCTCGACATACCGTCTCAGGGAGTTTCAGCGAGGATCAGCGCGTCTCACTCGAGCTCGAATTTATGACGCAACCGTCTCAGGGAGTCTCAGCGAGGATCAGGGAGTCTCCCGGTCAAGGTGTCTAATAGGGTGCGAAGACGTCGTGGCTGCTCCCAATGGCGGCGGGACTCCACACCATCGGCTCGATCAGCCCCGATCGATGATCATCGACGCGAGGATGGCCTTTAGCTCCGCGAGGTCCGCCTGAGAGGTGGCTGGCATGTGCGAAGCGTCGATCACTAGCGGCCGGCGATCGACATCGACCATGTACACAGAGTCGAGCTGGCCGCCGGCGTTATGGGAGTTCGCACCATTGCTATGCCACTCGGTCCAGCTTCGGAACTCCCCCTTGTCACAGGTGGAGATGTCCAGCGCGGCCGGCACTGAGAGATCGATCCGCAGGGCAAGCACGCTCCCCCTTTGTCCGGCCCACAAATCCGTCAGCTTCACTGGGGTCAGCGCACGCGGGAGGGGACCCCGAAAGGCCTGGTTGGCCAGCCCCCCGTCATAGGGCGCCAGCACAATCGCACCATTTGCAGCATGGGAATGGTTGGCGAGATCGAGCGGGCTCAGCGCGCTTCCCTGCCAGTCACAGGGGTCGGCGTACACCTGATCCACGGTCCAGGCGCTGAACGCAACCTCGCCAGGCTGATTCAGGTGCTTGTACACGAGCCCTTTGCTGCTGGCCCATCCAGGTGGCAGCGTGAAATAGATCCCCGCGTAAGCGGAACATCCTCCTGCGCAGGAAGGATCTGGATTGGCCAGGAAATAGGTCCCGGGAGCGAGGGCGCCCGACTTCGGGAGGGGAACCGGAATACCCGTAACGACCGGATTCGCCAGAACGACCTGCCTCGAGTGGAGTGACCGCGCGGTGAGCAGAAGCGTGGCCACAATCGCGACAGCGAGCAGCGCCGCCACCAGGGCGGCCATCTTGACCCTGGTAAGCGTGCTCATTCGCGACTCCTCATGCGGTTGTTGACGGTGGCAACGACGAAATCGCCTTCATAGCGATATACGGTCCGTTGCCTCAATTTGCCCCACCTGATTTCGGCCAAGAGATTTGGGGCACATCTGCCCGCAACGCCCTCTAGGTCGAGTGCGGTGGGCTAAGTGACGTCGTTTGGGCTTCCGACTGGTTGTCGGTCATCGAGTTAGCGAGCGGCGTCCCCATCGAAGAGCGCGCCGCCGCTCAACAGCCGTCAGATGTCCGGGCAAGTACTCGGGTCTGGCACGTCGATCCTCGCGGAGCCACCCTGAGGTACACGCGGGAAAGTGACGATGAGTACGTATGGGGTCGTGCCGGTATTGACCACGTCATCCACTTCGCCAGGTCGCTCGATAAACGCCTGCCCTGCGGTGTAGTTGGTGGTCTCGCACTGGCTGCCGACCGATCGGTGCACGGTGAGTTCGCCCTGCTCCACGACCACGATTGCACCCCCTGGATGCGCGTGCCAGCCAGAGGAGCCGCCGGGGATGACCGTGATCTGCGTCACGACTACGTCCGTTCCCTCTTTGAACGCGATGGTCCCAACCGACAGGTCGGTGCCACGCGCCAAGGTGACGTTTGTCAGACCCGACGGTGGCGTGGCCGCCCCAGGCACAGCGTTGACTGCGACGAGCAGCCCCGCCAATCCCAACGTCATCAATGCCAGCCGAAAAACCCGTCTCGTAAGTGTGTCCATTCGCGACTCCTTATATGGCTGTTGCCGGTGTCAACGAAGAGATCGCCTTCACAGTCATATACGGTCAGTTGCCACTGTTTGCCGCAAATGATTTCCGGCCAAGAAATTTGGGGCACATCGGCCCGCGACGCCCTATATAGGTCGAGTGCGATGGTCCAAGTGATGTTCGTCCAGACCGACACCGAATTGATCCTGGCTGCCAGGGAGGGCGACGGTTCAGCCTTTGCCGAGCTCATTCGTCCCCAGTACAGGGTGGCGTTCCGCGTGGCCTTTGGACTACTCCACAACGCCGACGAAGCGGAGGACGCCGTTCAGGAAGCAGCTTTCAAAGCGTGGAGAAGGCTTGGCAACCTTCGCGAGGGCGCCAGCCTACGGCCATGGTTCCTAGCCATCGTGGCCAATCAATGCCGGACCGTGAGCAGAAGCAGGTGGTGGTCTGTGGTCAAGGCCGAATCGTTTGAGGGTGAGGGACAGTCGGTTGACGTCGCAGCTGCAGTCGACCTTCGCCGAGCCCTCCTCAGGTTAGGCCACGACGAACGACTGATTGTGGTCCTTCGCTACTACCTCGACATGCCATTTGAGGAGATCGCGACAACGCTTGGTATCTCCACCAAGGCGGCCAGGACTCGCGTCGAACGAGCAGTCCGTCGCCTCCGTCCAATCATTCAGATCCAGGGGGCGGCATTCTGATGGAAGAACGGACTCTGTTTGATCGAATCCACGAAGCACTCGATGTCGAACCGCGACCGGGTGCTTACGAGCGACTGCGGACCGCTCTCGCCAGCAAGCGAGTCAAGCCGCAGAGATGGCCGGCGTTTCCGATGAGGTCGCCAAAGTTGGGACTCCGACTGGCGGCCGTTATGACTGTCGTGGTGCTGGCGATTGCGGCAGCCGCCGCCTTCCTGGTCACACACCCTGTGGCAGACCGTGAGACTCCTGCCGACTCGGAGCGCGCGATCGCCGCGTACAAACTGATGCTGTACGACGACTACATCAAGATCCCAGATCCAGCCATCGAGTCGGTGTGCTTCGGCAACCAGTTTGCAGCCTGCGATGCCGACGTGAGCGTCCGCATACCTGTCGTGAACCAAATCCAAAATGATCTCAATCGGCTCGAACCACCCGCCAGGTTCGCCGTTGCAGTCGGTCAAATGCGTCGCCACAATGCACTACAACTCACGCGCCTCAATGCTGTGCTTGCTGCCAGCCGGGCGCAGGACGCTGCGGGCATGGATCGCTCGGTTGCGGCCGTCGTCAGCGGGCGTCCATGGATGGACGCGATGTTTACCGGCGTCCTGAGTTCGCAACAGGGGACCGTGGCAACGTACCTCGGCTCTGTGCGCAACGAAAAACGAAATCTTGATCTATGCGTGGAGTGCCAAGACCTGGCCGGGCAGAACCAGATCACTTGCACTGGGAGTCAGGCAACCAGCTGCCAGGCCTTGCTCCAAGGCACCGCAGCGCAGGTTGGGAGCTTCCAGAGAGCTGTAGTCCTGGTCGCTGCCCCGAGCTCCATGGCCACCAGGGACAACCGTCTGCAGGTTGATTTGGCAACGGCCGACACGGCTCTAGTCACGATGGCCGAGGCACTGTCAGCAGGTGATCAAGCCGGATTCAATGCCGGTCGAGCATCGCTTCAGCAGGCCATGGCTGCGGTCAACGTGGACGCCGCGGACATCTTGAACGGTTAGGGCGGCTGGTTGGATGGGGAGGGAATTTCTGTCTGTGGTTGTCGTCGTCGGGCTGTTGGCGGGCGCCTGCGGCTCCTCGTCGTCGCCGGTCGCCCAGACCTACAGCCTTGGCCACTTTCCGAATGTGCCAACGGGTTCTTTCTCCCAATCCACGAGGGGTGCACTGCAGGCCGTCCTTGACGCTGCAATCGATCCTGGAGGGCTGCCTGGCATCACGGCGACCGTATTGGCTGCCGATGGCGAAGCATGGTCCGGGGCGGCCGGTACCGCCGACGGAGTGCATCCGGTCGAGGTGCGTTCACAGTTTTCCATCGCTAGCCTCACCAAGACGGTGATCGCAGCCGAAGTCATGCGCCTTTCCGAAAAAGGGTTGCTGCGTTTAATCGACCCAGTTTCGGAACATCTCCCGTCGAACGTCCACTTCGACACCAATGGGGCCACCGTCGAAAACCTGCTCCATATGGAGAGCGGCATCCCCGACCCGACATGGTTTGGTCCCAGTGGCGCGAAGGCAGATCCGCTACGCGCGTGGACACCCCAGGAGGTCCTGGCCACCGTTCCTGCCTACCGTTCGAAACCAGGCGACCACTTTGTCTACGAGGACGCCAACTACATGCTGCTTGGTTTGGTAATCGAGGCAACGACCGGAACGAGCGTGGCCGGTGCACTGCGCTCAGACGTCCTTGCCGATCCACGCCTCGGCTCGATGGTTTATCAGCCTGCGGAGCGTCCGAAGGGTCCGCTCGCGCTTCCGTTCCTCGGAGGGCAGGTTCGGCCTAACATCCTCGAAGTTGGCGGGGGCTATCTACCTACCAAGGCGGAAGCCAGTTACGCGAATGGGTCCGGGTGCATGGCAAGCGATTCGGGGGCGCTAGCTCTCTGGGGATATCTGCTGTTCGGCGGCCAGCTCCTCTCTGAAAAGTCTCTGCTGGCAATGACCGACTTCGGGAACGGTTTCTACGGGCTTGGCGTGTTCAACCAGACCAAGGACGGCGCATGGCGCGGAGCGGGCCAAGCGATCGGCAACGGAGGATGGGAAGACGGCGGTTACTCGTCGGTTCTGGCTGTCCTACCGAGCGAAGGGATCGTCATCTCCGTCATGACCAACCATGCCGGCGACCCCAAGGCCTTGGTGTTCCCCACCGCTGAGGCGCTAGCTTCGTCTCTGTGATGCGGAGCAAGGACCGCTAAGCAGCGGTACTGGCTAGAAGCCGGCGACTGGGACGCGTCCACCGTTGCGGTCGCGTACTTGATTTGGGGCGCCGTCTCAACCACATGAGGTGCTCGCGCATGCTTGGGACCGGCGCTGATCTCTCCAGACTGATAGTCGACGCCGAAGCCGGCATCTTGCTTCGTAGCCAAGCGGAGTTCGAGGGACACGTCTTAGGCACTATTCAGGTTGACGACATTGCGTTAATGACGGATTCGGCGCAGGCGTGTTCGATCAAGCAGCGGCCAACCTCGAGGAGTGACAGCGTTCTCCCGCATGAGATCCCGCGAAAAGGCACCTGGTGTGCGGCGGACAAAGTAGCGACACGGTCCGCATGAGGCCGGGGGATTTCACGTCCCCCGATGGGCGATTTTTGTCGATCACCTGAGATCAAATTGGACCCGTGCGGCTGCGATTGGGGCTCGCATTCTCAACCGCCAAGGTGTCAAACAAGGTGTCAGACGTCGGTTGAGCCTGGACCTCTTGCCAGCACTTGAGACTCCCTGCACCACAGAGAGACTCTCTGAGACTCTGTGACACTACATGCTGGTGCTCGCGCAGGGAGTCGAACCCTGAACCTTGGGATTAAGAGTCCCCTGCTCTGCCAGTTGAGCTACGCGAGCGTGACCAAAAGCCGAGAAACGATTCTAAGGTTCCAAGGGACTTAACACGCTGGGTTCCTAATTGCATCTGATCCACCTAGCGTGCCCTTCATGCCGGCCCGCGTTCCGTTGGATGTCGACCTCGAGGACAAGCTCATCTACGGCTTGACGCCGATGCGTCTCGCATACCTTGTGGTGTCTCTGCTCGCGGGGTTTGCGCTCTGGTCATCGCCATGGTCTCCACAACCGATCCGGGCCGCGGCGTCTATGGGTGTCATTGCGCTGGGAGTTGTGATGGCTTGGGGTCGGTGGCGCGCGCGAGCAACCGACCGCTGGCTGTCGGACATCGCGATTTTCACCGCGAGACGCTACCGATTCGAGTGGACTCTTTCGAAACGACGGCGAGAACCGAAATCAAGCAGTTGAACGTTGGTCCAATTCGACTTGCCACGCGCGGCCCGTCGCTGCTGTGGCACGGAGCCAATGGCGTCGTGCAGATGGCCACTCACCCACTTGGTTTCGACGGTGCATCAGATGCGGATCAAATGCGGTGGCTCCACGGCTTTAGGCGACTGCTCGACGGCCTCGACGCGCCGTTGCAGGTCGTGATCGAGACCGAGCCGGGATCAGGCGGGGACGACACAATCGCGCTGCCCACACCGCGCGACTTCGACGACATGAGGGGTGCTGATCTGCGGTTCGTCGAGCTGATGTCGCGATCACCCTCGGCCCACCGCAGGCTGACTTCATTGGTCACACCGACATCAAATGCGCAACGTCTCGAAGGTGCGCTCCGCGAGATGGGTATCGGTTTTTCCAGCGCGACACCAGTACACGGCCCGACGTTCGGACTGGAGCGTCCTCACGAATTCTCATTCCACGCGGGGTGGAGCCGGTCCTGGTACCTCGAGCGCATGCCCGGGACCGAGCTCGAAGCCGGCTGGCTCTTTCGGTTGATCCCTTCCGGCTTGAAGACGCGCCTCTCGTGGCATGCCGATCCGCTGCCGGTGGCGTGGATCGTCGATTACCTGCAACGCCAGCTCACCAACATGCGAGTCTCGCGAATGCAGGAGCTCAGCGCGGGGACAAACGATCCGATGCTTGCCGGAGCTCTGCCCAACACGGAAGATCTGCAGCGACGCCTGGCCTCAAGCCAGGAGAAGGCGTTTCACGTCTCCGTCTACATCACCTTGGTCGCGGCCACGAAGCAGGCCCTTGAGGAGGGTTCGGAAGAAATTCGCTCCGCGGCTCGCGCCGCACTTTGTGAGCTCCAGCCGTCCACGTTCCGGATGCTCGACGGCCACCTCGCGACCCTTCCTGCGTGCGCCGACCGTCTGGCCCGCAAACGTGTCCTCGACACCAGCGCGCTGGCAACGCTCTTCCCTTGGTGTGGTGCGGAGATTCAGCAACCAGGTGGTCTCGTCGTCGGCAGCGGCTACGCGAGCGGTGGACCCGTCCTTGTCGACCCTTTCGACCAGACACGGTATGCCAACGCCAACATCGGCGTGTTCGGCTATTCCGGCGCGGGAAAGACCTACCTGCTTTCGACGCTCCTGATGGGATCACTTGGCCGCGGCATTCAGGTGTATGTGATCGATCCCGAGCACGAATATGGCAACCTCGCGCGCCACCTCGGCGGCATCGATGTGCAGCTGGCACTGGGCTCGGGCCACTCTCTCAACGTGCTCGAACTTCGACCGTCGGAGCGCCGAGACGAGTCGTGGCTGGGCGCTGCGACAGCGGATGCGGTCGACCTCTGCGCGACCATATGCGGCGGACTCGATGAGGCCGAGCGGGCGGTGGTCGAGGCCGCTGCTCGCGCTGCCTACCACGCTGCAGAGCAGCCGGTGCTGAGCGACGTCGCGATGTTACTTCCGAACGATTCTCGGGCCTTCGCGATCCTCCAACGCTGGGTAAACGGAAGCCTCGGTCAGATGTTCAGCGCACCGACAAATATCGATCTCGAAGCTCCCATCGTCGTGTTCGGCATGCGGGAGCTGCGCGACGAGCTGATCCCGCCGGTCCACTTCCTACTGGCGGAAGCCCTGTGGACCCGAATCAAGCGCAAGGACCGTCGCCGAATGCTCGTCGTCGACGAGCTGGGCCTTCTGTTTGAGGACCCGACCATCCGGCGCTTCGTGGTGAACCTCGCGCGGAGGATTCGCAAATACGACGGGTCACTGGTGTTCGCAACTCAGAATCCAGGCGACCTGTTGAGCACCGATGCAGGAGCCGTCGTCGCGACCAACCCAGCTCTGCTCTTTCTTGGCGCTCAGCGGCCGGGCGAGGCTGCCAAGCTCGAGTCGGCCTTTCATCTCAGCCCCAGGCAGCGCGCGTTCTTGGAGGCGGCCAAGCGTGGCGATTTTTTGCTGTCAGCTGGCCCAGACCGGCTCACCGTCCGCGTCCAGGCGCCCGGCTGGCAGGAGGAGGCGATGCGGCTGGCGCGGCACACGGCGCGACCGCCGCCCATTACAGGTAGGCTAAATCGCGTGCGTAGAGTCCTCCACTACCGGCTGTACGGACTTCCCGAGCAGCGTCTCGAGCGGGTGCACGCCCAGTTCGAGGCTCTTGCCGAAGCACGTACATGGCGCTGCGAGCCGCCGTGGGTGGCCAGCTCGTACTCGCGCGGACTCTTCGAGATGGAGTACTTCCGCCACCTCAAAAACGAGGACGTCGTAAACACCACCGCTGCGGGTTTCGTGAAGATGGCGGGCGACGAGACCGACGCCCTGATCGTCGCCATCTTCATGCGCGACCTGAGCGCGGAATACGGCATCAAGACGACATTGAAGGACGAGGATCATCCGCTCGCCAAGCTGCGCCGGCTCGAGTTCGACCACGGCCGGCTTCCGAATGGTCAGTCGCTGGAGGAAGTCCTGGCCAAGCGCCCGGTGATCAAGAAGGTTCAAGGCGAGCGCATCCTTTTCTACCCGCCGACCTTTCGCCTTCACTCCCAGAGTCCCCCGAGCCCGGAGTGGGCCTACGCCCTGTTTGGGATCCGGGCCTATGCCCCGACTTTGCTGGAGGCCGAACAAGAAGCGCTCAAGATCCTGAGAGGCTTCGGTCACCTTGCCGGCTGAAGGCGCCCTCGCCCGCGAAGGCACGATCGACTCGGCTGACGGTACCAAGCTCTCGTACCGTGCCTGGCCGAAAGCGGGTGCAGGAATCACGTTCGCGGTCGTGCACGGACTTGGCGAGCACGCGCGGCGATACGAGCGCTTCGCCCTCGGGATGTCGCGGCACGGTTTCGCGACATTCGCGGTCGATCTGCGCGGTCATGGCAAGAGTCCCGGCCCACGAGGACATGTCGACAAATGGAGCCAATGGACTGAGGACGCGGCAGCATTTGTGGGGTACGTGGAGGGAATTGCCGGTGGAGAGGTGGTGCCGCTTGGGCATTCATTCGGCGGCGCCACTCTGCTGAGCACGGTTCTCGCTGACAAGCTGCCCGGAACCAGAAGGTTCATCTTGTCCAGCCCGGCGCTAAGGGTGAAGGCAGCCGTGCCTGGCTGGAAAATTGCGCTTGCCAGGGCGACTTCGACGATCGTTCCGAAACTGGCTCTCGAGAATGAGGTCGACCCGAAGGTGCTCTCCCGGATTCCTGAGGTGGTCGAGGCCTATCGCACCGATCCGCTTGTGCACAGCAAGATCTCCAGCCGCCTCTATTCGGAATGGAGGGCCGCCTGCAAGCGCATCTTCGAGCGCGCCGGCAAGATCAGCATCCCGTTCTTGATCCTGGCCGGGACCGACGATGGGTTGATCGACCCCGATGGCAGCAAGGAACTGCACCGCCTGTCGGACTCGGTGAGCCAACTCACGCTATTGGAGGGCCGCTACCATGAGCCCTTCAACGACCTGGACAACGAGGAGGTCTTCGCTGTGATTGCTGATTGGTTGTCGAAGTCGTGAACCTCGAGCCCGGATCATGGGTCGCCTGGATCGTCGTCGGGCTGATATCGGGTGCGGTTGCGGCTCGTGTGGTGACGGGCCGTGGGTTTGGCTGCATCGCGGACATCGTCGTCGGCGTCGCAGGCGCGATCATCGGCGGTTTTCTGCTGAACGCCCTTTTTCATATGACGGGAACAGTCGGCTTCTTGGGAAGCATCGTGGTCGCATTCATCGGCGCCGCGGTATTACTGGCCGGGCTGAAGCTGCTATCCGGCGGGCGGCTCTGACTCCGAGCCGACTCCGACTGACCGGCTGACTCGTTCGATCTCCGCCGCCACCTGGGCCGGCGCGAAGAGCGGTATGTCATGCGGAGTGTCGAACCAGCGGACTTCGACGCTGGGCGCGATCGTGGCCACGCGCGCCGCTCCCTGTTCCTTCCAACCGCCGACCCGGCCTGGGCCCCCACGGGCAAGCAGTGCGATGGCCGCAACCTCGACGCGAGGCCAGAGCACATCGGGCTGGGAGTCGTAGAGGCCGCGTAGAAGGTCGAGCCGAGCCGATGCGGTCAAGGTCAGAACGAAGGCCTCTCCGTCTTTTATGAGGCGAGCTCGAACAAACGGCTCCAGGTCGTCGGCCCATGCGCCGTCGAAATCGCGCGCGGACTCGGCCATCGCGTCGGCAAAGGTGGCAAAGCGAGGCAGTGGCGGCTGCATGAAGCGTTGTGCGTCCTCCCAGCTGAACATGTTGGACGCGCTCTGAATCGGTCCGTCGATGAATACAAGTGCAGAAGCAAGAGCCGGACGGGCGCCGACCAGCTCGAGCGCAACGGTCGCTCCCCAGGAGTGGCCAACGACAACAGCTTTGCCTAGCGCCAGGTCATCGATCACGAAAGACGCGTCTTCCAGGAGCTCGTCCATGGCATATCCGTGGTCGGCCTGCGGAGCGTGAGGCGGGCGGCCGGTCAAGCCATGCCCGCGCTGGTCGAGGGCGACGATTCGCCGGTTCGGAAGGTTTTGGGCGAGCCGATCCCAATACCGAGAGTTCGAGCTCAAGCCGTGGAGGAGGAGCACCGGCGGCAAGTGCTCAGCGCCGGCGTCAGGTCTCCACTCGACGTAGTGGAGACTGACGCCATCTCGCTCTAACCATCCGTCGACCGGCTGCGTCACCGGTCTTAGCCTAGACCGCGGCGGCGGTCACCTTCTCTTCGACCGGCACGCCCTGGGCGGCAGACGGGCGCTGGCGCCGCTTGATCAGCAGCGTCGTAAGCGCGGTGAACGCAAGGAACGCAATCGGCACCACCAGGGTTGCCTTCATCGCGTCGATGTACCCGCTTACGAACACATCGTGGGCCAGGGCAGCGAGCTGTTGCTGCACGGCCGGTGGCAGGCCTGCCGGCAGCTGAGCTCCGTTCTGTCCGGTCCCGATTTGGAAGCCGTTGCTCGCGACGGAGCTGAAGGCCTTGATGAATTGGTCTCGGAAGCTGGCCGGCAGCGCGCCGGCGTGGCTGACGGCCTGGTTGTGCAGCGTGGTCGCGAGCTGGTTTTGCAGCAAGGCACCGACGACTGCGCTTCCGATCGCCGCGCCGAGCTGACGAGTGGTGTTCAGAATTCCGGAGGCGGCGCCCGCCATCTGCGGCGTGATGTTGCGCATGGCCACCGTCGTCATTGGCGCGAAGGTCATGCCCATGCCGGCGCCGGCGATGATCGCCGGGCCCAGGAAATTGATGAAGGTGGAGTCGGGTCCAGCCACCAAGGTCACCAGGCCGAATCCAAGGGTGAACAGGGAAATACCCGTCAGCAGGATGTACTTCCCGCCAACTTTGTCGGCAAAGCGTCCGGCAAATGGCGCCACGACCATCGACATAAGCGACATGGGCGCGAACGTCAGGCCGGCGACGAGCGCGGTGAATCCGCGCACCGACTGCAAGTAAATGACGAGGGGCAGGAACAGGCTCAGCATGCCGAAGCTGATGGCGGCGGCGATCCAGTTGGCGACGGCGAAGTTGCGGTCTCGGAAAAGTGAAAGCGGCATCAGTGGCTCGGCCTGGAAGCGTTCCCAGACTATGAATACGACCAGAAGCACGACGCCGCCGACGATCACCTCAGGGATCGTGATCCCGTAGGAGCCGATCTCGCCCCAGCTGTAGCGCTGCCCTTCGATAAGCCCGAATACGACCGCGAACAGGCCTGCGGTAGAGAGGAAGACGCCCATGAAGTCCCAGCCGTGGCGCCGGCCCGGCCGGATGTCGGGGATGATCACGAAGGTGGCGATCAGCGCGGCGATCCCGATGGGGACGTTGACGAAGAAGATCCAGCGCCAGTTGATGTAGGTGACGATGGCGCCACCCAGGGTCGGCCCGGCGATGGTCGCGAGACCGGCCACGCCACCCCAGATGCCAAATGCGGCTCCGCGCCGCTCAGGAGGAAAAAGGGTCGTGATGATGGAAAGCGTCTGGGGCGTGAGGATCGCGCCTCCGACTCCCTGCAGGACGCGGGCAGCGATGAGCTCGTTCGCGTTCTGAGAAATGCCACACAACGCGGACGCGAACGTGAACACGAACAGCCCGATGGCAAACAGGTTGCGCTGTCCATAAAGGTCGCCTAGCCGGCCGGCAGTGATCAACAGCACTGCATAGACGAGGATGTAGGCGTTCAACACCCACAAGATCTGGTCGAGCGTTGTGTTGAGCCCGTCTCCTTTGTTGCTGCTCATGGCCGGTATGGCAACGTTGACGATGGTGGTGTCCAGCAGGATCATGAAAAATCCCATCGTGAGCACCAACAGGACCAGCCAGGGATTAGTGCGTGCTTGCGCCATGACTCCTCCTTAACGTCGTGTGACTCGCGTCAATTCCGACTTTCCACTCCAGCTTTCCGTCGATGATTTCCTTCTCCACCTTGCGAACCCACTTGCGCTCGGCATCGAGCATCGCGATCTTGTGTTCCATCTCGATCAGGGCCAGACGGCTCAGTCCCTGTTTGTGAAGCTCGTCGAGCACGTGCTCGAACTTCGTGACCTGCGCGTCGAGCAAAGAGGCGCGTTCGTTGAGATGGCCCGCGGCCTCAGTCGCGCCGAGGTGATGCATGAACATGAGGCCGGCGACGAAGTGGGGATATTCGCGCATCGGTTTGCGAAGCAGCTCGCCCAGCGTTCGACTCAAGACCTGGCTGCCTGCCTCCGTGAGCTTGTAAATGGTGCGCTCGGGGCGCCGGCCTTCCTTCTCGCGCTCGGCGGAGACGATCCAGCCGTTGCGTTCGAGCACGTCAACTGTGTGGTAGAGGGTTCCGAAGTTGAGTCGGATGAACTCGTCCTGATGGCGGATCCTCATCGTTGAAGACATTTCGTAGGGGTGCATGGGCCGCTCGTCGAGCAGCTCGAGGATCGATAGCGCCAGGGGTGAGAGCGTGTCTGCGTCGGGTTCGGTCATATATTCGAGATGGAGTATACGAAGACGGATATACGGTGTCAAGTACCCCGTTTGGAGTGTCTTAACGACCAGGGTTGGCCGGCCGCAGGCGTCTGAACTAGGCTCGCCACAAGGTGCGAAGGCTTGGGGGAGGGAAGCCAATCAAAAGGGAGGGCCCCCCAAAGGTGTGGCCGAACTCGGGCGGCGGCAACCGGTAACCGGCCGCAGGGGTAGTTACCGTAGATGCATGCGCAGGCGGCGGCCCAGGCCCTCCCCATGACCGGGACTCCCGACGCCCGAGCACTAGCTGCGGGCCAGCTTGCTCACCAGGCGACCGGCGGCGACCTGGATGCATTCGAAGAGTTGGTCCGCCGCATGCAGCGCCGCGTCTACGGGTTCGCATATCAGCATCTACGAGACCTCGACGAGGCCCACGACCTCACCCAGGAGATCTTCGTCAAGCTCTATCGCAACCTCGCCCGCTACGACGCCGACCGGCCATTCGAGCCCTGGTTCTGGAAGCTCGCCGCCAACAGCACGATCAACTACCGGCGGAAGCGCGTGCCCATGCCAACCGACCAATCCGCGGACCAAGCCACAACCGGATCTGAGTCAGGCTTCCCCGCCCACGATCCCGCGCTCATCGACGCGCTGGCCCAGCTCGACCCCGCCTACCGCCTGCCCATCCTTCTTCACTATTACGCCGACCTTCCCCTCGACCAGGTCGCCCAGAGCCTGAGTCTCAGCGTGCCGGCCATCAAGTCGCGGCTTCACCGCGCCCGCGCTCTGCTCCGCAACTCGCTGGCGGAGTCCGAGGAAGCCGGCCAGTAATGAATGCCCTCGCGTGCGCGCGCGTGCGCGTACTTCTGGAGCCGTACGTCGATGGCGACCTCGCTCACAACGATCCTGAGACGGCACGAGCCGTCGGCGACCACCTGGTCACTTGTGCGGACTGCCGCCGCCAGCATCAACAAGCGGTATCCCTGCCTTTCCGGATGAAAGCGCTTCGGTCGCCAGCACCCCGCGCAACCCTGGTCGCCGGCGTGATGGGCTCGATCGCACCGCAACCGCAAGCCGCACGCGCCGCGTGGGGCCTGCTCGTCCCCGAGGCGCTGCTCGGCGCGTTCATCCTCTGGTACGTCTCCGGCCTCGACGGCCTTACCGCTCTAGCATCGGGGGCCTGGAGCAACCTGCAGGGCCTCGCGTTCTGGGGTTCGGGCACGGCGCCGCTCCCGAGCGTCCCCGTGGCCGACGTCCTGCTGCTCGGAGCCTTCATCACGCTGACAGCAATCGCGGCGTATCACCTGTCTCTGCTCGCAAAGCTCGACCAGAGCGCGACACCACGCTTCACTGAGCATCGCGGCGCGTGAGCGAACGGAACGAAGGTGAAGGCGCGTCGCCCGGCGACGCGCAGCAGCCGCCTGCACGACCAGCCGGACCGCCCATGTTGCGACGTTGGGGTTGGCCGATCCTGGTCGCGGTACTTGCCGCGCTCGGCGTGCTTCTGGCGATAGCCGACACCGCGCTCTACGGCCCGACGCTTGGGCCTTACGCGACTTTCTTGATCGGCCCCTCCCAAGGGGTCAACTTCGTCCCGCGGCAGAGTCCGGATTCCGGGCGATTCATCAAGAACAGGTTTCCCGAGAAGGTCAGCTTCGGATCGCCGTTCGGCCGGCTCGGCACGATGAGCCCTTTGCAAGCGCTTCGCGCCTTTCTCAGCAATGGAGCCGGCCTCGTGCTCCTCGCCTTGGCCGTGCTGCTTCTGTTTCCCAACCGGGCGCGAGTCGCGGTCCAGCGGCTGGAAGGCCGGCATGGAATCGAGATCGCGCTCGCCGCGGGCATCGCCGCGTTTTTGCTCGCCATCGGGGCCGTCGCCTTGCTGAGGTTCACCTTGATCTTCCTGGCGGTCATCCCGTTTGTGATCCTGATCGCGGTTGCGGTCGCGCTTTTCGGGATCGCGTGCATAGCGCTGGCGCTTGGCCGCCTGTTGCAGCGGCGCCTCCATCTGGGACCGGCGCACCCGCTCGTCGCGGCGGTCGCCGGCGCCCTGCTCGTTTTCGACCTCGCAGTCATCCCCTACCTCGGCGCGGTGGCGCTGGCGGCGGTTGCGATCGCTGGCCTGGGACTCGCCGCGGTCACTCGCTTCGGATCCGAAACCGGATGGTCCTTCGGAGACCCCGACTGGTGATGTCAAAAGCAATGGAGGTGAGAGTCGGTTGTTGAAGAACACAAGGCTGGTGGTGGCAGCGCTCGCTGTGATCGCGCTGGTGCTCGGAGGCCTCATTTATCGCGACGTTTTCGTCGGCACCAAAAACGCGGGCAGCACTCTCAATCTCTATACGGTCGGCCGGCGAACGGTAACTTCCAGCGTCACCGGCACCGGCAACCTGGTGCCGATGCAACAGGCCAACGTGAGCTTCAAAGTCAGCGGCTCGCTGACCGAGATCGACGTCAGAGTTGGCGATCACGTCGCCGCCGGGCAGGTGCTCGCCAAGATCGATCCGACCAATTACCAAAACGCGCTCGCGAGCTCACAGGCCAACCTCGCCCTGGCCCAGGCCAACCTGCAATCGGCGGAAACGCCGCTGACGCAAGCTCAGATCACCCAGCTTCGCAACAACCTGGCCAACGCGCAGCAGCAATACAACGACACCGTCGCGCAGGTGAACCTGACCAACACGCAGGATGCGAACCAGGTCACCTCGGACCAGAACCAGCTGACCGCTGACCAGCAGGCACTAACCTTCAACTCCGCATATCAGGCGGCCAAACAGACCCTGACCAGCGACCAGGCGACGCTCCAGACAGCCATCAACCAGTTCCAGGCCGACGGCTGCAACACTCAGACCTACCCATATTCAGGCCTGTGCGTGGCGGACTTCTCAGCGGTGTCCAGCGACCAAACCAAGGTCAACTCGGACCAGTTGGCCGTCAACGGGTTCGCGACCCAGGTCAACGCCGACCAGGCCAAGCTCAACCTCGACACCGTCAAGCAGCAAACCGACAAGACGAGCGGCCAGCGCAGCATCAACGCGGCCGCTGCCTCGGTCACAAGCGCTCAGGACACCCTCAACACGCAGACGGAGGCCAAGCCGAATCAGATCCTCTCCGCCCAGGCCTCGATGGCCAGCGCCCAGGTCGCGGTGCAAACGGCACAGCAGAACGTGACCAACACCACCCTCGTCGCTCCGATGGACGGGGTGGTCAACAGCATCAACGGTGTCGTCGGAGAGACCGCGATCACCGGTTCCGGCACGACATCCGAGGCCCCGGGCTCGCAAGCCCCGCTGCCGACCAGCGGCGCGTCGAGCGCATTCATGGTCATCGGCAACATCAGCGGCCTGGAGGTCGTGATCCCCTTCGCCGAGTCCGACGCCTCCAAGCTCGCAGTCAACCAGGACACGCAGGTCACCTTCGACGCCGTCCCCAGCCTCACCATCAGCGGGCACGTCGTCGCCGTGGCAAGCGCGGCGATCGTGCAGAGCGGGGTCGTCAACTACTACGCCACCGTAGCTTTGAACCAGACCAACGCCGCGCTCAAGCAAGGCATGACCTCCAACGCCACCGTGACCGTGAGCAAGGCGACGAACGCAGTCGTCGTGCCCAACCTGGCGATCACAAGGCTCGCCGGCCAGGCCTATGTCAACGTCTATGTCGGCGGCAAAGAGGTCCAGACCGCGATCCAGACCGGCGTCGTCGGCGACCAGTTCACCGAGATCACGGGCGGCCTCAGTGAAGGGGCCGAGGTCGTGATTCCGACATTGAGAGTCTCCGGCAGCGGAGGCACGAATCGTTTCAATGGCGGCGGGGTCCGCATCGGCGGCGGCGGATGATCAGGCTGGAGGCCGTCACCAAGACCTACCGCATGGGCAGGGTCGAGGTCCAGGCGCTCCGCGGAATTGACCTGCATATCGAAAGCGGCGACTTCGTCGCGATCATGGGCGCCAGCGGCTCTGGCAAATCGACACTGATGAACATCGTCGGCTGCCTGGACGTGCCGACCAGCGGACGCTACTTCCTCGACGGGACCGACGTCGCCAGGCTCGACGACGACCAGCTTGCGATCATCCGCAACCGCAAGATCGGTTTTGTCTTCCAGAGCTTCAACCTCATCCCGCGTACGACCGCGCTGCACAACGTCGAGATGCCGCTGATCTACGCGGGGGCGCCTAACCGCCGTCCGCGTGCGCTCGAAGCACTGGACGCGGTCGGTCTTGCCAACCGCGCAGACCACCAGCCTACCGAGCTCTCGGGCGGCCAGCAGCAGCGTGCCGCGATCGCCCGCGCGCTCGTCACCGACCCGGCGATCCTGCTCGCCGACGAGCCCACCGGCAACCTCGACAGCGGGTCGAGCGTCGAGATCATGAAGTTGCTGGTGGAGTTGAACGAACAGCACGCCCGCACGATCGTCCTGATCACCCACGAACGCGATATCGCCGCGTTCGCGAAGCGAACGGTGGAGCTGCGCGACGGATTGATCGTCCGCGATGAGCGGCGCGCTGCATGAACATCTTCGAGGCGCTTCGAGTCGCATTCGCCGGCTTGCTTGCGAATCGCTTGCGCAGCTCGCTGACGATGCTCGGGATCCTCATCGGCGTCGCCGCTGTGATTCTTCTGGTCGCGGTCGGCAACGGCGCCAGCGTCCAGATCAACAATCAGATCCAGGGGCTGGGCGCAAACGTCATCTTCGTTTACCCGGCCAACGCCAAAGGCGCCGGCGGGGTCTCGCAGGGCTTCGGCACCAGCCAGTCGCTGACGATGGCTGACGTCGACGCCATCAACAACCGCCAGCAGGACCAGGATGTCGTGGCCGCGATTCCGATTGCGAATAGCGGTGGACAGATCACGTACCAGAACCAGAACTACTTCGCGCCGACCACCGGCACCACTGTCGATTTCCCGCAGGTACGTGACTATCAGATCGCCGAAGGTTCTTTCTTCACACAAGACGATGTGACCGCGCAGCATCGCGTCGTCGTCCTCGGTCAGACCGTGGTCCAGAACCTCTTCGGTGCCAACGACCCGATCGGCCAGACGATCAAGATCAATCGCCAGAGCTTCCGGGTCATCGGCGTCTTCGCGACCAAAGGCGGCAGCGGGTTCGGATCTCAGGACAACGTCCTCGTCGCGCCGATCACCGCTGTCTGGGCGTACTTGAGCGGCGGGCGCGGCAAGGGCATCAGCCAGATCGTCGCCTCGGCCTCATCGGCGGGAACGGTCAGCCAGGCCGAAACCGAGATCACGACCATCCTCTTGCAGCGCCACCAGATCTCCGATCCATCTCTCGCTGACTTTCAGCTGCAGAGCCAGCAGGACATCCTCACCCAGGCCAACTCCATCGCGACCGCGCTCACCCTCGTGCTTGGGGCGATCGCCGGCATTTCCCTGGTCGTAGGCGGGATCGGAATCATGAACATCATGCTGGTCACCGTCACAGAGCGGACCCGCGAGATCGGAATCCGCAAAGCGATCGGCGCGCGGTGGCGTGACGTGCTCATGCAGTTCCTCATCGAGGCGATGTTCCTGAGCGGGCTCGGCGGCGCGCTCGGTATCGCCCTCGGAGCCGCGCTTGCGGTCGAGGCACCACACATCCCCGCGATCGCGAGCTCGACATTTCCGCCGCCGGTGGTCTCGATCCCGTCGGTGCTGCTCGCTTTCGGGGTCTCCGTCGGCATCGGCTTGTTCTTCGGCATCTATCCCGCCAATCGCGCCGCCCGCCTGCACCCGATTGAAGCTTTGAGACACGAGTAGAGGAGCGAATTGATGAAGACGTATGTGATTGCCCTGGCCGTTCTTATCGGCGTTCTGGGCGGGTTCTACGGCGGCTACAAGGTCGGGCAGAACAACGTGAGCGCGAGCTCTACTGCCGCCTCTACGCGCACGGGTGCCTCAAACGGATCCAGCAACTTCACCGGAGCTGGACGTGGATTGGCCGCGGCCTGCCCATCACCTGGAGCCACGCCAGCGGCCGGCGGCCAGAGCCTCGCCCGCGGGACTGTGACCAATCTCAACAGCACGTCGATGACCGTCACCAGCACGAGCTGTGACGTGAAGGTGACGTTCGGCCCCACCGTGACCATCTCGAAGCAGGCGCTGGGCACGACCTCCGACCTGCAGGACAACCAGACCGTGACCATCACGGGAACGCGTCAGCCCGACGGGTCGATCCTCGCGCAGACGATTCAGATCGGCACGGCAGGCGGCGGAGTGCGTACTGGCACTGGCACCGGCGGCTAGGGCTTCAGCGTGCCGACGCGGCTGGTCTGGGCGCTGGTGGCGCTGGTCCTCGGCCTTGGCGGCTGGCTGATGCTGATTGACGGCGTGCTGGGCAGCGCCGGCTACGTCCTGGCGGGCGTCGGCGCGGGCATCGGCTGCGCTTTGTTAGGGAGCCTCGCCCACGATGCCCTGGCCGGTCCGCGCGAGCGTCTGTGACTCACGAACCACCGAGAGGCTTTTCGTACCAGCCCACGTCCCAGTACCGGTCGAACTTGCGTCCCTGCTCGGTGAAGTGCGCGACCCGCTTGAAGCCGAACCGCTCATGGAGTGCGATCGACGCCTGGTTGGGCAAAGCGATGCCGGCGTAGGCACGGTGCACGTCCTCGCCCTGCAACTGCTTGAAGAGCTCCTCATAGAGCCGAGTCCCGATGCCGCGTCCAACCTGGTCGGGCGTGACGTAGATGCTTGTCTCGACAGAGGTCTCGTAGCCGGGTTTGCTTCGGAAGCGACTGGTGGTCGCGTAGCCGATCACCGACCCGTCGGAAACGCCGACCACGACCCGATACCGCCCGGAGGTGCCGTGCTGCGCGAACCATTCGCGCCGCTCCTCCATCGTCATCGGGTCGAAGTCGAACGTGAAGTGGGTCTCGAGCACGTAACGGTTGTAGATGTCATTGAGCTTGCCGAGGTCTTCCTCGGCAGCGGGGCGCACCGTGACTTTGGCGTTGCTGACTTGCATGCATCCAGTTTATTCACGGCGGTCAGGGCGCGAGAATTGCTGGATGGACCGGATCATGCTCCAGGGCATGTCGTTCAGCGGGCGGCACGGAGTTCGCCCGGCCGAGCGCGAGCACGTCCAGGACTTCGAGGTCGACATCGACATGGAGGCCGACCTGGCAGTGCCGGGGTCCACCGACCGAATCGAGGACACGGTCGACTACCGAGCGGCGCACGCGATCGCCAAACAAACCATCGAAGGCGAGTCGGTGAAGCTGCTCGAGACACTGGCGGCTCGGATTGCAGACCGCGTCCTTACCCTGCCCGGAGTCAACGCCGTGAGCGTTCGCGTCGCCAAGCGACCCGCGAGCATGGTACCGATCACATCCGCCGCGGTGCACATTAGAAGGACGCGCGCATGACGATCGCTTACTTCGACTGCTTCGCCGGCATTTCCGGCGACATGACGCTGGGGGCCTTGATCGATGCCGGCGCCGATCGGGCGATCCTCGACGCCACGGTCGAGGCGCTGCGCCTGGGCGATGAGGTCACCGTCGAGGTACGCCACGAGGAGCGTGGTCATGCAGGAGGCACTCGGGTCGTCGTCCACGCCCGCGATCGAGTTGCGCGAACGGTGCCGGCGCTGCGGAGCGCCATCGCGACCGCCGAGGTGCCGGAAGAGGTCAAGCGCCCGGCACTCGCCGCCATCGAGCGGCTCGGCGCTGCCGAATCACGGCTCCATGGTCTTGATGAGGCTGACCTTCATCTCCACGAGCTCGGCGGCGCGGACACTCTCGTCGACCTGGTCGGTGCTTTCTGGCTGCTTCACAACCTGAGCGTCGGGCAGGTCTACGCGTCAGCGTTGCCTGCGCCGTCCGGCCGCGCCGGCCAGTTGCCTTTGCCGGCTCCGGCCAGCGTGCGCGTGCTGGAAGGCACGGGCGCGGTGTTTGTCTCTACGGACGAGACTCGGGAGCTGGTCACCCCGACCGGCGCTGCGATCCTGGCGGTCACGGCCAGGTTCACCCGCCCAGCGATGTCGTTGCAATCGATCGGCTACGGCATCGGTTCTCGCGACGTTCCGGGGAATGCGCTCGCGGTCTGGATCGGTGATGAGGTGGCCGCCCAGACGGGAGTTACATTGATCGAGACCAACGTCGACGACATGGCTCCCAACCTCATCGCCGCGTTGAGCGAGGATCTCATGGCGCTGGGCGCGCTCGACGTGAGCGTGATGCCGGTGGTTATGAAAAAGGGCCGTGCCGGCCACCTGCTGGCGATCATGGCGGCGCCGGACATGGTGGGGCAGCTCACCGAGCACGTCCTGCGCCACAGCACGACGTTGGGAGTACGTCTGACCAAGGCCGATCGCGTCATCGCCGAGCGAAGGGTGATCGAGGTTCGGACCGCTTTCGGCATCGCGCGGGCCAAGGTCAAAGAGCTAGGAGGCAAGGCTGTCGACGTCTCACCTGAGTACGAAGACTGCCGGCGGCTGGCGCGCGAATCGGGCCGCGATCTGCGCGACGTGATCCGTGCGGTGACCGAGGCCGCGCGGAGAGAGTTGGGTCTGGACTAGAACAGCGCCTATCGGTCGATCAGCGCGGGCGCTTTGGGGCACCCGCGACAATAGGCCGCGTGGCAGCTCGTGTGCTCGACGGCAAGGCCGTGGCGCAGCAAATCCTCGATGACGTCGCTACGAAGGTCGGGGCTCGAGTAGCGAGCGGCAAGCCGCGGCCCAAGCTGGCGACGATCATCGTCGGCGACGACCCCGCCTCAGCGCTGTACGTCCGCAGCAAGCAGAAGAATGCCCGCCAGGTCGGTATCGACAGCGAAGACCATCGCTTGCCCACCGAGACCTCCACTGAGCAGCTCGTCGAGCTGATCGGTGTCTTGAATGGGGACGAGTCGGTGAGCGGCATCCTCGTCCAGCAGCCACTGCCGGCCCACATCGACGTCGGGCGGATTGTCGTCGCGGTGGATCCGGTCAAGGACGTCGATGGGTTCCATCCGTTCAACGCGGGTCTGGTGGCGCTGGGCCTTCCCGGCGGAATCCAGCCTTGCACGCCGACAGGGATCGTCGAGCTGCTCGAGCGCGGTGGAGTTCGAATCGATGGCGCCAACGCCGTCGTCGTCGGCAGGAGCAACATCGTCGGCAAACCGACGGCACTTTTGCTTTTGAAACGCAACGCGACCGTCATCGTGTGTCATACGCACACCAAGTACCTCGCCGGCCACACGCTGAATGCGGACATCCTCGTTGCGGCGGCCGGAAAGCCCAACCTCATCACCAAGGAAATGGTCAAAATCGGCGCCGCCGTCGTCGATGTGAGCGCCAACCGCACTGAGCTGGGCCAGGTGGGCGACCTGGCTCCTGGCGTAGCGGACGTCGCGGGATGGCTGACGCCGAATCCCGGCGGTGTGGGTCCGATGACCAGGGCCGTGTTGGTTCGCAACACATACGAGGCCGAGGTCCGCCGACGCCCCTAGAACGAGTTCGTCTGTACGATGCCAAATCCGTGACCTACCCCGAGGCCCTCGCTTATATATCCCGACTCGGCCGCTTCGGGATGAAGCTCGGGACCGAACGAACGCGGGCGATCCTGGATCGCATCGGCCAACCAGACCGCGGTCTCCGGGGTGCGCTGATTGCGGGCACGAATGGCAAGGGTTCAACCGGGGCGTGCCTCGCCTCGATTCTTCGGGCCTCAGGGCACAGGGTCGGCTTCATGCCCAAGCCGCACCTGATCTCATACACGGAGCGCATCCAGGTCGATGGCACTCCTATCAGCGAGAGCGATTTCGTCGAAACACTGCAGGACCTCGAGCCAACGCTGGACGCAATCGCCGGCGAGATGGGCCAGGCGACAGAGTTCGAGATGCTCACGGTGATGGCGCTCGCGTACCTCGCGCCGCGGATTGACCGATTGGTCTGCGAAGTCGGACTCGGTGGGAGGCTCGATGCGACCAACGCGCTGGATCTGGGCGTGGCCGTCATCACGAACGTCGATCTGGACCATCAGAAGTACCTCGGCAACACCATCGAGCAGATCGCCCGTGAAAAGGCCGCGATCATCAAGCCGGGCAATCAGGTCGTCACCGGTTGCGAAGGTCCGGCCCTGGCGATCGTCGAAGAGCATTCGCGCAATGCCGGAGCGAGCCTTTGGAGGCTCGGACGCGAGATCAATGTCGAATCGGAGTCCCGAGGTTGGAACGGTCACGATGTCTCTGTCACCGGCCCCGGCTTTGAGCACAGGCGTCTTGCCCTACCGCTGGTTGGCGACTACCAGCCTGCCAACGCGGCCCTGGCCGTGGCGGCCGCGCACGCGCTCGACGATGTCACCGACGAGGCGGTGCGCGAGGGCCTCGCGTCGACCAGGTGGCCAGGCCGGCTGCAATCGATTGCGACGAATCCGCGCGTTGTTCTCGACGGTGGGCACAACCCTGCGGCCATGACGAAGTCAGGAGTTTCGCTGCGGCGGTTGATCGGAGCGGAGCGACTTGTGACGGTGTTCGCAATGCTCAGTGAGCGAGATCCGGTGGAGCTACTGGCGGCATTGCGCACCCTCAGGCCAGATCGTTCGGTTTTCACAGAGCCGGCGAGCGCCAGCGGACATGTGGTACCAGCTCAAGAGCTCGCGACGAGATTCGGTGACGACGCGGAGGCTGTCTTGCCTGCGCGCGATGCGCTCGAGCGAGCCAAGAACCTGGCCGGTGAGAATGGGAACGTGCTCGTATGCGGCTCGCTGTATCTGGTCGGTGAGATCCTGTCCACGGTGGCCAGGTGAACGGACCGCGGTTGTACCGCAGCAGCGACAGGATCATCGGCGGGGTGTGCGCGGGTCTGGCCGAAGGGTTTCACGTCGATGCCCTATGGGTCCGCGTGGCCTTCCTCATCCTGATCTTCATCCAGGGGATCGGAGTGTTCCTCTACATCGTCCTCTGGCTGGTCATGCCGGAGCGAGTGGAGGGCGGCGGCCATCGGAGCGGTTTCGACGCAATGACCGCCGACATCAGGCGCCTCTGGGGCGAGCTTCAGCACTCAACGGCCGGCAAGTCGCAAGCAGGGGCCTCCGCGCCGGCGTCCCCAGGCGTCTTTCAGAACCAGAGCCTGGTTTTCGGTCTCATCCTGGACGTCATCGGCCTTGTTCTGCTCGGGGGCAACGTTGGGATCATCAACTGGTCGGTCGTATGGCCGGCGGCATTGATCACACTTGGGATAGTGGTCCTGGTTCGGAATCTCGAAAAGCGGCCCTGATCGCCTGAAAGGTCAGCGATTTCCCCTCAGCTTCTGGAAGTCGATCGTCCACTCGCGGCGCTCGGCCCGAGCGAATGAGACGCATAGATAGACGCAGCCGGCGATCATCGGCAGGAGCAAGACGCCGCCCAGCAACGCCCACAGCAAGCCCGCTGTCGCCGCTATTCCGCCCACCAAGACCGCCGATATCACCAAGCCGGCGACTCCGACGAGCAGCTCGCCCGCGTTATGGACGCCCTGAGTCACTGGAGGTGCCACCGGCGGGGATTGCGGAGTGCGTCCGGCACGGCTCATCGGCGCCACCAGGCCGTACAGCAAGAGGCTGACGCCCGCAAGGCCCGCCAGGAGCGTGACCACTTCGTAGATGAGGCCCTCGCGCGTGTCCGCTACGCGGCTCCCGGCCAAAAAGGCGACCACGACGAGGATCACACCCGCGGCCAGGGCCGCCCAACGCATCCTAGTTGGCGCTGGCGAGGAGGTTGGCTCGCAGCCTGCGCATGCCACGCAGCCAACGGTCGTAGTCCTGGGCCTTGCGGTTGAAGTATTCGGCCACCTCGGGATGCGGAAGGATCAGGAACTTTTCGGCTCTGATGCCCTCGACGACCAGGTCAGCCACATGCTCGGGTTCCAGAGCGCCTTGGGTCAAGAAATTGCGACCAAGGACGCGCTCCTCGGCCGCAAGCATGTCGGTCTTCACACCTTGCGGGCACAGGCAGGAGACCCGGACCCCATCATCGCCATGCGCGATCGCGAGCCACTCGAAGAACGAGAGCGCCGCCGCTTTCGTCACTCCGTATGGAGCTGCGAAGACGTGGTTGAGCAGGCCCGCCGCGGACACAGTGCCGAGGAGGTAACCCTCCTTGCGGTCGAGCATGCGGGGCAGGACGTGCCGCGCCGCGAACACGTGCGACATCACATTCACGTCCCATATGCGCTGCCAGTCAGCGGTGGCCGCTTCGGGTCCGCCACCAACTCCGATGCCGGCGTTGGAGCAGTAGAGATCGATGCGTCCGTGCGCGGTCTGAGCTTTATCCACAAGGTCGGCGACCTCGTCCTCACGGGAGACGTCGCACTTGATCGCCATGCCACCGATCTCTCGCGCGACCGCCCAGGCGCTGTCTCCGTCGATGTCCGCAACGACGACCGCTTCCGCACCCTCTTTGGCGAATTTCCGCGCCAGCGCGCGCCCAATGCCTCGGGCTCCGCCAGTCACGACGACGACGCGATTAGTTACGTCCACGCAACATAGCCTCATGCGAGTCTATCCCGCGAGGCGTCTTGGCCGGTGTGGGCCTGAAGGGACGGCAACCGTCACAGAATTTTTTTGCGAAATTGCGAAAACGGATGGTTTCCGAGACGAGCGATACCGCATAGAATCTCTCCCCATGGTCGGTGGGGGTCTCGACTACAGCGCGCCCTTTCAACGCGCTATCGAGCTGATAGGGAAGCGCTGGACCGGGGCCGTCGTCAAAGCCTTGCTCCCAGGACCTGCGCGGTTCAACCAGCTGCTCGCGGGCATACCCGGAATCAGTGATCGAGTGCTCACCGAGCGATTGCGCGAGCTGGAGACCGAGGGCATCGTCGAGCGGCTCGTAGATCCCGGGCCGCCGGTGCGCGTGAGCTACAGACTCACCTCGCGTGGCCGCGCGCTGCAGCCGGTGCTGGCCGCGATCGCGGACTGGGCTGAGAGTTGGCTCGTGACCGCCGCGGCCGCCGTCGGCTGAGCGGGCATACGTTTATCGGGCCCTCCCTCTCCCGTTGGGCCCCTCCCCCAGCCCGACTCACCGTACGCGCCGACTCTATTCGCCTCGACGCGGCCTCACAAGCCTGATTGTTAAGGCTTGATTCGCGGCACTAAAGGGCCCTCCTCAGCCGTCCGTACTCCGGCTGATAGGCTTTACCGAATGCCGATTGGCGACTTCCTGCGGCGCCGGCCGGACGCTCTGACCTGCCAAGCCTGCGGCTCACCTCTTCCCCCGGGCGCGATCTTCTGTCCCTCGTGTGGAGTCAGGGTCGATGACCCACAGGCCGAGCCCCTTCATATCGTCGACCGCACGACCGGCCTCTTCAACGATCGCTTCGTGCGACCTGTGCTCGAGGATGAGCTTGCACGCGCTCATCGATACCAGCGCAACCTTGGCGTCCTTCTCATCGAGGCCAATGGCGTCGGCACAGCGGACGAAGCCCTGAAGACCATGGCTGCCGCCCTGGCTGGCACGGTTCGCGACGTCGACACTCCGGGAGTCCTCGGACGCACGCCGCCCCAATTGCTGGCGATACTCCCCGACACCGACGTCGCTGGCACGGCGCACGCCGCCAATCGCGTTCTTTCCGCTGTCAACGAAGCCCTGAAGTCGACGGGCGGCCATGCCGCTGTCGGACTCGTCTGCATCCGTCCCGGCCAGCGTGTTCGCGCCGGAGCGGTCATCGAGAGTGCGAGCCGCTCGCTGCGTTCGGGCCGGCCCGAGATGATGGGCAAGCCCGCCTGACGCTCGACATCTACCTCGTTCGGCACGGCGAGACGCAGTGGAGCCTCTCCGGCCAGCACACAGGAGTCACCGATCTTGCCCTCACGGCCCAGGGCGAAGCCGAAGCCCGCGCCCTCGGTGCGCGGCTCAGTGGATTGACCTTCGATGCTGTTCTCTCCAGCCCCCTTCAGCGGGCCTGGCGCACGGCCGAGATCGCCGGTTTCCCGGACCCGACGCTGACGCCACTGCTCCGCGAAATCGATTACGGCGAGTACGAAGGGATCACAACCGCGGACATTCACGAACGGCAGCCAGGCTGGGAGCTGTTCAAAGACGGATGTCCCGGTGGGGAGACCCCCGCTCAGGTCTATGCCCGCGCGCTCGGGTTCATCAGCCTGTGTGAGGCTGCCGGCGGCCGCGTGCTCGCGTTTGCCCACGGCCACATCCTTCGAGCGGTCGCTGTCGCCTGGCTCGAGCTCGACATCACAGTCGCCGCGCGCCTGCAGCTCGACGTGGCCACGCTGAGCCGTATTCAGCAGGACCCTGAGCACGGCCGCCTGCTCGCCATGTGGAACTCGCCATAGGTAGCGGCGTCAGCGCCTTCGGCGCAGGCTCCAGGGGCGGCTTCGGACTCCGGGCAGGCCGGCGAACACCAGGTACGCCGACGTCTCGACGTCCGCTCGATACGTATGCCGCTCCCCCGGGTTGATGAGCAGCATCTCTCCGACGCCGACCTCGCCTCGCTTCAACCCGTCGTCGAAATGCAGGCGGCCCTCGGTCACGATCAACGCCACCGGGATGGCGTTTCGGTGCTCGGGCACGTTTTGCCCCGGTTCCAGTCGCAGTCCGACCACTCGCATCGATCCACAGTCGGCGATCTGCTCGAAACCAAATGCGCGACGACTCTCGCCCGGGCCTGTCGATGACACTCGCGATATCATGCCGCCCTCCGCGAGGCCTCAACATCGACGCGTGGAGATCGTTCACGCCACGGGGCTCGAGGGCGCTCGCAACGCCAAGGGTGTTGTCGTCGTCATCGACGTGCTGCGCTCCTTCACCGTCAGCGCTTACGCTCTTGCAGGCGGGGCTCGCGAATGCCTCCTCGTCTCCACTGTCGACGATGCACGCGAGCTCGCAAACCAAATTCCCGACTCAACGATCTGCGCAGAGGAGAACGCGCTTCCCGTCCCCGGGATCGCGATCAGCAACTCGCCGACACAGGTCGCGGCAGCGCGCGTGCGAGGCAGGACGCTCATCCAGCGCTCGACCGCCGGCACTCCGGTCATAAGCGCTGTCAAATCTGACGAGGGCATCTTCGCTGGGAGTCTGGTCGTCGCCAGGGCGACGGCACAAGCCTGCCTGTTAAGGCGCCCGGATACGGTCACCCTGATCGCGTCGGCCGACTTTCCCGAAGACCATGCGTGCGCCAAGTTCATCGAGGCGGCGTTGCAAGGCCGGCACATCGATCTCGAACCGCTCCTGCAGCCGCTGCGCGAGAGCGATCGCTATCGGAAGGTCATGGCCGGCGAGTGGCCTGGCTTTCCGGCCACAGACATCGAGCTGGCGATGTCGGTGGACCGCTTCGACTTCGCGATGCCGGCCACCAGGCGCGATGGCCACGTCATCTTGAACGCACGCTTTCCGCTCCGTTGAACGTCTTATTGCTTTGGGGGCCGTGCGTATTTACCTCGTTGCCGGCATCACGCTGGCTGTGTTCGCAGCCGGTTGCAGCTCGCCTCGAGAGAGCTCATCCGCGGGCCAGTTCACCTCCTGTGTGAACGGCGCCGCCGCGCACCACGCTTATGTCGTCGTCGAGCATCTTTCCGGCGAGTTTCTCCAGCGCTGCATCGGGTTCGACAGCTCAGAGATAGACGGCCAAACTCTCATGGATCAATCTGGCATTCAATATGGGGCGCATACTCTAACCTCGGGCAAAGCGGTTTGCCAGGTCGACCACGAACCCCAGCAATACAGCCAGTGTTTCCCACAGAACCAGCCCTACTGGGCCCTGTTTGTTGAGACGAACGGCAAGTGGGCCAGCGCTGCGGGCGGTATCACGGACACGAAGCTGCACGACGCCGACGCGCTGGGATGGCACTACGTTTCCGCCGGCGACTCCTCTCCGGCACCGCCGCCGCTCCCGCATCCCGCGGCGGAGTAGCCAGCAGCTAGGGCGCCATCAGAAATCGATCCCGCGAATCGCGCGGACACCGCGATCGAACGCGTGCTTCACATTCCTCATCTCAGTCACCGTGTCCGCGAGGTCGATCAGCTCCGCCGGCGCATCGCGGCCCGTGGCGATGATGTTCACCGACGGGGGCCGATTGCGGATCACATCGATCACATCCGATATCGGAATCCAGCCCCAGTTCATGGGATACGTGATCTCGTCGAGCACGACCAGACCGTAAGCGCCCGACCGGATCTTCTGCTTGCTCACGGTCCAGGCGTGGCGGGCGATCGCCTCCGTGCGGTCCATGTTCTTGCTGTCCCAGGTGAAGCCGTCCCCGATCGTCAGCCATTCGACGCCCAGGCTGGTCGCCGCCTTCTCCTCGCCCACCTTCCATTTCCCTGACTTGACGAATTGGATGATGCACACCTTCCAGCCACGCGCCACCGCGCGCATGGCGGTCCCGAACGCGGCGGTCGACTTTCCCTTTCCGTCGCCGGTGTTCACTATCACGATCGAGGGCGCCCTCTTGGTTGCGCGCGCCGGCCCTTCAGTTGGAACGTTTTGCGGTTCCATTGGTGCGGACCCGAATGCTAGTCGAGGGAGCCTTCGCGCCGTGTCCGCTTACACAGGGCTCAGATCGAGGCTGAGCCTATGTCCAGGAGCGGCGCCGAGCCCCGCCACCGGCAAACAGGCGCACGACCAGGAGCAGGATCACCGCGCCCGCGAACGCCACGACCATCTCGCTGATGATCGGGTGGCCGATCACCTGCACGTTGATGTGGAAAACGCTCGCGAGAAAGCCACCGATGAACGCGCCGATGATCCCGACGACGATGTCGCCGAAAAGCCCCAACCCGTGGCCCAACGCGACGCGGCTGGCGAGAAAGCCCGCCACCAACCCGACGAGACACCAGATCAGGATCGTGTCCAGATCGAGGTTGATCGTGGAACCGTTGATGGTAATGGCCATGTTTCGTCCTCCCTATTACTGGAAGAACGCACAGCCGGCCGCGTTTCCCTACTCGTGCCTCCGGCCGCCGAATCCGATCATCCTCAAGAGGAACAAGAGGATCACGGCACCCACGAACGCAACCACCATCGCCGTGATCAGCGGGTGTCCGGTGATCTGAAAGTTGATCTTGAAGACCTGGGCGAGTATGCCTCCGAGGAACGCGCCGAGCACGCCGGCCACGAGGTCGCCCAGCAAGCCCAAGCCGTGGCCAAGCGCGACCCGGCTGGCGAGCGCTCCGGCGACAAGGCCGACGAGTACCCAAACGAGGATCGTGTCGACGTCGAGGCGGATGTCAATCACTTCATCGACTCCCTTCTAAACGAAAGACTGCCTAGGAAGATCATGCGGCTTTGGCCGCCAGTTCCTGCAGCACAGCGCCCAGAACCCGGTTGAACGCTGGGAAGGGATGGATCACATCGGCCAGTGTGCGCAGCGGGGTGCCGGCCTTCAACGCCAGCACCAGCTCACCGAGGATCTCCCCCGCCCGCGGCGTCACGAGCGTCGCCCCGATCAAGACGCCGCGATCGCGGTCGGCGACCAGCTTGAGCGCCCCGTCGTGGAAATCGTGGATATAGCCGCGCGCGGTTTCGGCGGGATCGGCTGAGGCGGTGATGACGTTCAATCCGTGCTCCCTGGCGGCGGCCTCGGAGATTCCGACCGACGCGACCTCGGGGTCGGTGAAGGTCACCCGCGGCACCGCGGAGTGGTCGGCATGAGCATCTTCACCACGCAGGCGGCGGGCAACGATTTGACCGTGGTAGAAGGCGAGGTGCGTGAAGCCGCCGATGCCGGTCACATCGCCCGCGCCGAAAACACCGACCCGGGCCTCGAGGGTTGCGGGGTCCACCTTGAGCCAGCCGCGATCGGTTTGCTGCAGACCTGCTCCCTGCCAGGCCTCGAAATTCGCCCGTCTGCCGGTGGCGACCAACAAACGCTCGGCGTGCAGAGTCGCCCCGGACTTGAAGGTCACGATCACACCTCCGCTTTCCTTCTCGACCCCGGCGACCGGATCGCCGGCGAGCAGCTGCATGCCGTCCGCGAGCAGGTGTGGCCGCAGCGCGATGGCGGCCTCCGGCTCCTCCGCGCCGAGGATGCGTGGGCCCGCCTCGATCACGGTCACCTTCGAGCCGAGCCGCGCGAACGCCTGGCCAAGCTCCACGCCCACGGCGCCGCCGCCCAGGACGGCAAGCGATCCTGGCAGCTCGCGCGGGAGCGTCGCCTGGCGGTTGGTCCAGAAGTCGACCTTGTCGAGACCTGGGATCGGCGGGATCACGGCCGTCCCGCCGTTGGCTATCACAACCGCCTTCCGGGCGACCAGCTGCTCTCCGCCCACCTCCACGGTCCGGAGGTCGACGAGCTTGCCTGCTCCGCGCACGAGCTTGGCGCCAGTCGCCTCCATGGCCGCGGCCGGGCGGGTGTCGTCGAGGTCTCGCGCCATCCAGTAGACGCGCTTGGAGACCTTCGGGAAATCCACGTCCCACTCGACCCACGAAGCCGCCAGAGTGCGGGCCCGCCCCGCCTCCTCGAGGGTCTCACCAGACCGCAACAACGTCTTCGACGGTATGCAGCCCCAGTAAGGACATTCGCCGCCAACGAGCTCGCGTTCGACAACTGCGAGGCTCAGCCCGCTGCCCTGGAGTCCGCCGGCGATCGCCTCTCCGGCGACACCGCCGCCGAGGCACACGACGTCAAATTCCTGCGGCAACCTGATCACCTCCGCCCGCGCTCGCGCGGCGCAACGACTCCAACAGGGACGTGGCCGTGAAGGCACCGACGTAGCGGTCGCTGTCGAACACTGCGGCACGTTCGGTCGGACTGGCGAGCGCCGCCGCGAACGCTTCCGTGAGCGCGGTGCCGAGCTTGATTCGCGGCTCGCCGGGTCGCGGCTCGCCTACACGGTCGAGGGTCTGCGCGTCGATGGTGACGACGGACATCCGGCGCGCCAGTGTCTCGCTCCCCAAAAAGTCGGAAACGTACTGGCTCGCGGGACGCGTGAGTATGGCTTCGGGCGTGTCGTACTGGGCGACCTTGGCCTGCATCTCGAGCAGGCAGATGCGGTCTCCCACCAGCACCGCCTCATCGATGTCGTGCGTCACGAAGACGACCGTTTTGCGTAGCGAACGCTGGATGTTGATGAACTCATGCTGCAAGCGTTCGCGTGTGATGCGGTCGATGGCGCCGAACGGCTCGTCCATGAGAAGGATCGGCGGGTCCGCGCCCAGCGCGCGTGCGAAACCGACCCGCTGGCGCTGGCCGCCCGACAGCTGGTGCGGATAGCGGTGACGGTACTCGGCCGGGTCGAGGCCGACGAGTGTCAGGAGCTCGTTGACGCGATCGTTGATGCGCGCCTTGTCCCAGTTCCACAGCCGAGGCACCGTGCCGACGTTGTCGCCGACGGTCATATGCGGAAAGAGGCCCGTGCTCTGGATGACGTAGCCCATCTTCAAACGCAGCTGCGCGGGATCGACGCCATGGGTGTCCTGGCCGTCGACCAGTATCCGGCCCGAGTCTGGCTCGATGAGCCGGTTGATCATCCGCAGCGTCGTCGTCTTGCCGCATCCCGATGGGCCGATCAAGACGCACGTCTGGCCGTCGGCGATGTCGAGCGAAAGGTCCATGACGGCGTTGGCCCCGCCAGGGAACCCCTTGGTGACGTGCTCCAGCCGGATCACTGCGTCAATTACCGTAATTGAATGCCGAGCGGGCTATTCCTCGACTACGTCGATCCGTGGGTCAACTGGACCTGGCTTTCGACCCACGTCCCGCTGTTCGTGGCCGCGGTCGAGCAGCATCTCACGCTCACGGTCATCGCGGTCGCGGGTGGCCTCGCGATCTCGATTCCTCTGGGAATTGCGGCGCATCGATGGCGGTCGCTGCGCAATCCCGTGCTCGCCTTTTTCGACGTGGTCTACACGATTCCCTCGCTCGCTCTATTCGCGTTGCTCGTGCCATACACCGGATTGGGCGTCGTCACCGCCGAGATCGGGCTCATCGGCTACACCGTGTTGATCCTGGTCCGCAACCTGCTGGTCGGCCTCGAGTCGGTGTCGCCCGACGTGCTCGACGCCGCCGATGGAATGGGCTACCGGCCGCTGGCGCGACTGTTCCGTGTGGAGCTGCCACTCGCATTGCCCGCGATCTTCGCCGGCGTCCGCATCGCCACGGTCACGACGATCGGTCTGGTGACGATCACGGCGCTGATCGGGCTTGGCGGGCTCGGGCAGCTGATCGACAGAGGCTTGATCGAGAACTTCCACACGCCACTGGTCGTTGCGACCGTGCTCTCGATCGCGCTCGCGTTGGTGGCCGACCTACTGCTCGTCGGAGCGCAGCGGCTGGCCGTCCCCTGGTCGCGGGGCGCAGCTTCATGAGCGTCATTTCTCTGGTCGTGCAGTGGTTCGCGGATCCCGCCCATTGGAGCGGTCCAGACGGCATCCCCCAGCGACTGGTTGAGCATCTGCAGATCTCTGCCGAGTCGGTAGCGATCGGGGCTGTGATCGCCCTGCCCATCGGGATCGCTCTCGGCCACTACGGACGTTTCGGAAACGTGGCCATCAACATCTCCAACGTCGGGCGCGCACTGCCCTCGTTCGGCGTGCTCGTCATCGCCTTCCAGGTGCTCGGCCTCGGCAACCTGCCGATCCTCGTCGCTCTTGTCGCACTGGCGATTCCCCCGATGGTCACCAACAGCTACGTCGGCCTTCGCGAGGTCGACCCCGACGTCAAAGAGGCGGCGCGGGGAATGGGCTATCGCGAGCTGGCGCAGCTGTTGCGTGTCGAGTTACCGCTCGCTGTACCGCTTGTGATGGCCGGCATCAGGACCTCTGCCGTGCAGGTGGTGGCGACGGCGACGCTGGCCGCCCTGATCGCAGGCGGCGGTTTCGGGCGGTATATCATCGACGGCTTCGCCCAGCAGGACTACACGAAATTGGCCGCGGGAGCGGTGCTCGTGGCCGCCCTGGCGATGGCCACCGAGCTCTCGCTTTCGGCTTTAGAACGGGTGCTCGTCCCACGTGGGATCCGGCTCCAGCGGGCGCCCGTCGGCCGGCGCGCGACAACTTTCAAGACCGCATAAATGGAAGAATCAAGCCAGGCGTGCGGTTGGATCGGCAAACACACGGGTGGCAAGGAGAAGGGTTCGATGAATTCAAAGCTCGGTTTAGGGAGATTCCTCGCGGCGATGGCCGCGCTCGTTTTCGTTGCCGCCGCGTGTGGAAGCAGCGGCGGGGGCGGTAATCCGAGCCCGGCTTCCAAGGGCACTCTCACGGTTGCCGGTTTCAACTTCCCCGAGAGCAGCATCCTGGCCGAGATCTACGGCCAGGCCCTCGCGCATGACGGTTACACGATCAACTACAAGCTGCTTCTGGGCACGCGCGAGGTCGTGGCCCCCGCGCTCGAGTCAGGCCAGATCGACCTGTATCCCGGATACGCCGCAACCGACCTCGAGTTCTACAACAAGAGCGCGGGAGAGGCCAACGGGGACGCGACCGCCACCACAGCCAAGCTCAACAGCCACCTGTCGCCGCTTGGGCTCGTCGCGCTCGACCCCTCGGCAGCCGTCGACCAGAACGCGTTTGCGGTCACCAAGGCCACCCAGACCAAATACAACCTCACGTCGCTGTCCGACCTCGCGGCCATCGGCGGCCAGCTCACCCTCGGCGCCGGCCCGGAATGCCCGACCCGGCCCTTCTGCCAGCCCGGACTCAAGAGCACATACGGCATCACCTTCAAGGCCTTCAAGGCACTCGACACCGATGGACCGCTGACCCGCGCGGCCTTCAAGAACGGGAGCATCGACGTCGGCCTGGTCTTCAGCAGCGACGGCGACCTGAACTCGCTCGGGCTGGTCGTGCTCAAGGACGACAAGCACCTGGAGAACGCGGACAACGTGGTTCCGATCCTCCGGCAAGCCGCTTCCAGCGACGAGGTCAAAAAAGTCCTGAACGCCATCGACGCCAAGCTGACGACGGCAGACCTGGTGACGCTGAACTCCCAGGTGTCGATTCAGCACCAGGATGCGGATGCCGTCGCGACGGCGTGGCTGCAGCAGCACAACTACGCGAGCTAGCGGCTAAGCGACCGCCTTTGTCACCGACGGCTCGGACTCGGGCTGCTTCCGAGCGACGCCGATGGCGTTGGCCGCCGCGCCCGCCAACAGCAGGCCGGCCGAGATGAGCATCGCCGTGTGAAACGCGTCGGCTGACGCGTAGCGCGCCTGGGCGGCCACATCCGCGGGCGCGCTTGTCGTCGGCCTGTTGAGAGGGCTCACCTCCGCTCGCAGTACCGTGGAGTTGGGGTCGAGGCCAGAGACCTTCGCCGCCAGTGACGCATAGAAGACGGCCGTCACAGCGATGAAGACCACGGCGCCGGCAAGCTGCGGGCCGATGCGCGAGATGGCGTTGTTGATCGAAGACGCGAGTCCGGCGTTGGCGACGGGCACCGACGCCATCAGCGCCGCCGTCAGGGGCGCCACCATGATCCCGAGTCCGATGCCGAAGATGATCGTCGCGGGAAAGAAGTCCACGAGGTAGGACACGGGCGGTAGGACGCTAGAGGCCGAGCCCGGTTTTAGCATCCAGGCCGTGCTCGTAGCCGGGACCCGCGCGTACAGGAGACACGCGGCGGCCATCACCAGCGGCCCGACGATCAGGAACGGCCGCGCTCCGTATCTGCCGACCAGGGTCCCTACTCGGGGTGACATCACGGTCAGCAGCAGTCCACCGGGGATGAACATCAGCCCGGCCGCCACCGCCGTATAGCCCAGCGTGCCCTGCACGAAAAGAGCCTGGTTGTAGCCGGACACGTACAGCGCGCCATAGATGAGCAGGGTCGAGATGTTGATGGTCGTGAACGCGCGCGACTTGAACAGGCTCAGAGGGATGAGCGGGTTGCGCGCCCTTGACATGTAAAAGGGAAGGCCTATTGTCGCGATCGCCCCGACGGCGAGCATCACGTAAGCGACCGGGTCACGCCACTCGCGCTGCTGGCCGTACACCGCGCCGAACGCAAGCCCGCCCACCGCGACGCCGACGATGATCGCGCCCAGCCAGTCGAAGCCGGTTGCCGGGCGCTCGGCGCGGCTCTCGGGCACGTGGCGCCAGGTGGCGTACAGGGCGATTGCTGTGATCGGGAGGTTGATGAAGAATGCGGCGCGCCACGAAATCGTGTCCACCAGAAGCCCACCGACCGCCGGCCCGATCAAAGTGGTTCCGGAAGACGCCCCAGACCAGATCCCGAAGGCGCGGCCCTGTAGCGGTCCGCTGAACGTGGTGGTGATGAGCGCCAGCGAGCCTGGAACCAGGAAGGCGCCCGCGATCCCTTGCAGGACCCTCAGTACCACCAGGGACTCCAGGTTGGGCGCCAGCCCGCAAAGTCCGGACGTGATGCCGAAGCCTGCAAGGCCGAGCATGAACACGCGGCGCCGCCCGAAGGCGTCGGTCAGCGCACCGGCGAGGATCAGGAGCGTGCTCAGCGACAGCAGGTACCCGGTGTAGACGTACGTCTGGCCCTCGAGCACGCCGAGCAGTGGGTGGGGGAGCTCGCGGCCGATCCGCGGCAAGGCGACGTTGACGACGGTGGAATCGAGAAAGACCGTGGCTGACGCCAGTACGGCCGCAACCAGCGTCCACCTCTCCATGCGGGTCATGACGCTGTACCTTAGCCCCCGTGGACCGAGACGCCGCCCTGTCCGACTTCGACTCCGCTCGCGCCGAGTGGGAGGCGGTCTTCGCGCAGGTACCGGATGCCGCTCTCTCGTACCTCAAGCCTGGCGACGATTACGCGCTCGGTGGTCTTCAGGTACATGTCAACTGGGTCCTCGTCCATTACAGTCGCGTGCTCGACGGCATCAAAGCCGACCCGTATCACCAAATGCAACCGCTGGACCCTCCAGGAGAGTCCACAGAGGTAAACAAGAGGGCGAAAGGGGGGCTCACCGCTCCCGAGCGCAAGCCCACTCTCGACGAAATGTCCAGGCTGCACCGGTCGGTGAGGGAGGCCGCGGCGGGAATTGCCGAAGCGGACTGGTCGCGAAAGACGCCGGTTGTGTATGGCGAGGGGCAGGACCCGTATCCGACCAGCCCCGACGACGTCTTGGGTTGGCTGCGCGAGCACTACCGCGAACACGTGCACCAGTGCCCGGAGCTGATCGCCTCGTGGCGGGAGATGAGCTAAGAGGTCCTCTAGGGCACCCGGTTGATCCAGCCGGCGGTAGCGTACTTGGTCGACTCCAGCTCGCGCGCCGCGTCGAGCTCGTCGGTGGTCACCTTGCTTTTGCGGACGTGGAAGTCTGACGCGAACGACCGCTCCATGTGACGCGCGACGCCGGCGCAGTCCGTAGAGGTGAACCACGAAAGTGGTGAGACGGGCTTTTCCGCGCTGCGCACACCGCGTTCAGACAATCGATCGCGCCCGACCCGGATCAGCCTCGGCACCAGGTTCGGGTCCATCGTGTGCGCGATGGTCGTGTGGTGCAGGACGAAGCCGCGCCTTCGCGCCTGCGCCGCGCCGGCGATCTTTCCCCGCGGCGAGATGATGTCGTTGATCTCGCGATAGGTCGCCGGCACTCCGAGGGCGACGAACGAGCGCACCGCCCAGGCGTCGAGCGCGGCATACGACTGCCGGAACGAGAGGCCCGCCACGGCCATCGCGGGAACGTAGAGCGAGTAAGTGATCGTACGGTCCGGCTCACAGAGCATCGTTCCGCCGCCGCTCATGCGGCGCGTGATCGTGAATCCGAGCTTTTTGGCCGCGATGATGTCGACCTCGTTCACCACCGATTGGTGTGACCCGATCACGAGAGCGGGCTGCACCCATTCCCAGAAGCGCACGGTCGGCCGCCGCGCGCCGGCGATGACTCGCTGCAGCAAAATCTCGTCCAACGCCATGTGCATGTGGGCCGGCTGCGGCGAATATCCGATGAGATCCCACTCGAGATCTGCCAGGCGCTCCTCGCTCATTTGCTGCCAGATTTGATTGAATATGCGCCCTGCGCGCGCCCGGCGCCGATGCAATGCAGCGACGAACCCTGTGGACGCTCTACGGATGCAACCTGCTGGCCTCCGTGGGCTTCTGGTTCTTCCTACCCCTGCTGCCCATCTTCCTGTCGCGCCGTGGTGGCTCTGCGACGCTGGTTGGCGCCGTTTTCGCCTCGGGGCTGCTCGCCAACGCCCTGATCCGTTATCCGGCGGGCTGGGCCGCGGATCGCTTCGGCACCCGTCCGGTCATGATCGTGTCCCTGGCGGGCGAGGCCGTATTGTTTCTCGGCTACCTGCCGCACCTTCCGCTGGCCGCATTCATCGCGCTGCGCTTCGTGCACGGGGCTGCGGCGGGCGCATTCTGGCCCGCGGCCAACGGGCTCATCGCCGAGGTCGCTCCGCCTAAAGAGCTGGGCAGGGCGTTCGGTGTCATGCAGTCGACGAACATGGTCGGCATCATCATCGGTCCGGCCATCGGCGGGTTCATCGCGCTGGCGAACCTCAGCGTCGTCTTCGTCGTTGCAGCCATTGTCTCTGGGCTTGCCGCCATCCCGATCGCCACGGTGCCGAATGTGCGCCTGGCGCGAAGTGCCGAAGCTCCGGTCGGCGCGCTACGGATCGCACGAAGGCTGTTGCCGCTCATCATCCTCGGCGTAGGAACGTCGTACATGATTGGGACGTTCGACACGATCTGGTCGCTCTACATGACGTATCGAGGCGCCACCACGCTCGCGGTCGGGATCTCGTTCGCGACGTTTGGAATTCCAGCTCTGCTCGTGAGCGCGCGCGCAGGCGCGCTCGGCGATCGGTTCGGCGCCCAGAAGCTGATCGTCGGCTCGCTGTTCGTCACCGCGTTCTTCTCGTCCATCTATCCATTCATCGCGTCGGTGCCATGGCTCATCGGTCTCGGTCTCATCGAGGGCGCCTTCACGATCTCGGGAGCTCCGAGCCTGATCGCAGAGGTGAGCCGCAATGCCGAGCCGGGCTATCAGGGCCGCACCCAGGGCGTGTTTCAGGCCGTCCAGTCATCGATCCAGATCGCCGGCGCGCTGGCGGGCGGTTACCTGTTCACGATCGGACCTGCATATGCGTTCCTCGCCATCACGGCGTTCTGCGTGTTGGGTGCGGCGTCCGGCACCTGGCTTAGTAGCGCACGTCGTCGAGCCGCCGCCATCCGTACGAAACCTCTTCGAGAGTCGTGAGGCCGATGGTGATCGGCTGCGCGCGCACGTAGATGCCGCCCAGCCGCTCGTAAAAGGATCTAGCGGGCTGGTTGTCGCGCAAGACCCAGATGATCATGTCGCTCAGGCCCAGCTCGCGAAGGCCGGTGACGGTGGCCCTGACGAGCTCGCGACCGAATCCGCTCCGCTGCGCGCGGTCGAGCACGTAGATGGCGTAGAGCTCGCCCTCAAAGCCGGTCTCGCCCGCGCGCTCGCGGCCGCCGGACGAGAATCCCAACACCTCACCTCCGTCTTCGGCGACGTAGACCTTCGACGTTCCCTCGGCGATCACGCGCTTCCATCGCTCCGCATAGCCGGTCTCGCTCAGCGAGAGTAGGAAGTCGTCGGGCAGGAGGTCGCGATAAGTTGTTCGCCAGCTCGCCACATGCACACGGGCGATCGCAGGTGCGTCATTCAGCGTCGCCGGACGGATCACTACGCCTTGGTGTAGGCGATCACCGCGCGCGCCTCGGCAACGACGGTTCCATCGTCCTGCTCGACGGTCGCCTCGCAGAACGCAAGCCTCCGCGTGCGATGGCGAACCGTGGCGCGGCAGATGAGACGGCCCGGCTTTCCAGGCCGGTAGTAATCGACCTTCAGGTCGGCGGTCGCCGTCGTCTCACCCTCTTCGGCGAGGGTGTAGGCGACCGAAGCCAGCGTTTCGTCAGCCAGCGTCGCGATCGCACCGCCGTGGACGATCGGTCCCCTGCTCGTCGGAAAACTGTGGGCGTCCACCGTGAGGTTGCCTTCGAGCACGAGCGTGCCCAAGCCGACTTCGACCAGCCGGCCCCCGATGTTGGCGATCATCCCGACCGAGGCCCACTGCTTGTAGAGCTCCGGCAGGGTGCGAACGCCGTACGGAACATCGCTCACGGGGCTAGCGTGCGGTGCAGCTCGAGCACCGGATCGATTGGCCCGTAGCCCATATCGGCGTTCACGTGGAGGATCGGAGCGTTCTCCCCGTCGTTCTCGGTGCGGATCCGCTCGGCGCCGAAAGCAATCGCCTGCGCGACCGTCTCGTATTTCAATGCCCGAGCGATGCCGCGACCTCGAACGCTCCGCGCGGTGGCTGTGAAGGCGGTCCACGGGCAGCCGTGGGTAGGTGGATACTCGAGCGCAGACAGGCCCACTATCGCCGCACCCTCACGCGCGATCCACATGCGATCGGTTCGGATGCCTGGGTTGTCAAACCAGAGGTGGTGCCATTCGTCGTACGGCATCACGGGTGTCGGCACGGTGGTTGGGATGTCCTGCTCGGCTCCAACGGTCATCTCGTACAGCTTGGCCAAGCGGTCTGGGTCGTCGTCTTCGTCGAGCTTGAGTACACGTACGCCCTGTTCCTGCATCCGTTTTCGGCTGACGTCAGCGCCGGCCAGCAGGCCGGCGCGATTCGCGACAAGGTCCAGCTCCCACCGGCGCCCCCGCCGAACCTCGCTGTAGCCGCGGGCCTCGATGAAGCGACGCTCGTCGGCAAAAGTCGCCAACAGGCGGATGACGGCGACCGAGCCACGCTGGGCTCGCAGCCACGACTCAGCGAGGTCGACGAGGCCCCCGTAACGATCAGGGCTCCACAGGTCGGGATGCAACAGGATTCGCATCGACCCGAAACGCTCGGCACCATCGACCCATGGCCGGTGGCGGGCCATCACGTAAGCGACGGCAAAACCGTCACGAACGGCAATGAGCCGCGTATATACCTCGTCAGCCGGCGTGGTCGACCACCAGAACCGAAGCATGGCGGGATCGGCCGGATCGTCGGGTTTTCGCTCCGTCTCGAGATCGGCGACGGTTCGGGAATCCGACGTGGTCGCCGGGCGCAGGTCGAGATCGATTTGGGCTCTGCTCATCAACGACGGACCAGCCTAGCATTCACCATCCGGTTAATCTCTGGGCCGTGATTGGCCGCGCTTTGCAGAGGGTTCCCGGCCGTCGAACTTCGCCTGATCGGGGGGGTTTGCGCATCGCACTTTCGCCCGCGTCGTGGGGCGTGAGCGACGTGCCGGAGTGGGGTCACCAGCTCGATGCGGAGCGGGTCCTTTCCGAGGTGTGGTCGCTGGGAATCGCGGCGATCGAGGCGGGACCGCCGGGCTTCCTGCCGGATCGAAGCGACCAGGCCAAGCTGCTGATCCGGCGCCACTGGCTACGCGTCGTGTCGGGTCAGGCTCACGCGGTCCTTCATCACTACGACATCCGCGCCTCGGAGCTGGCCCACATCGACGGGCACGCCAGCTGGCTTGCAGCCGTGGGCGCCGAGACGCTGGTTCTGTCCGCCATCGCGCCGCGTGGCGCGAGCACCGCCCATGGCATCGTGCTCGACAGCGCGGGCTGGGCGCACCTCCTGCATTTGATCGGCTCCGTCGAGCACGTCTGCGCTCGTCACCGGCTCAGGCTCGCTGTGCTGCCGCGTTTCGGCACCATGATCCAGGGACCGTCCGACATCGAAAGGCTTCTGGTCGGCACGGAGGCGGGTCTGTGCTTCGACCCCGGGCACCTGGTCATGGTCGGGGCCGATCCGATGGAGGTGCTCGAGCTGGCCGCGGGCCGCATCCATCATGTCCGCCTGAACGACGTCGACGCCAAACTCGCGCGCCAGGTTCGTGAGAACCGCATCGATTATCCGCAGGCGGTGAGCCAGGGCCTGTTCAAGGCATTGGGCGGTGGAGACGCACGCGTGGACGACATCATCGAGACGCTGCGACGCTCGAGATACCGCGGTTGGTACGCCATCGATCAGGACATCCGGCTCGAATCGAATGAGGACAAACCCCTGTCAGGCGTCAAGCGCGCTCTCGACCACGTGCGCAGGCTCGTCGCGGCGTAAGCGCAGGACGCTCGGCTAGATCTTTCGGGTCATCCCCTCCCAATAGGGCTCGCGGACGTTGCGCTTCAGGAGCTTGCCGGCGGCATCGCGCGGGAGCTCGATGACGAAATCGACCGAGCGTGGCTTCTTGTAGCCGGCCAATCGCGCGTCACAAAAAGCGATCAGCTCTTCCGCTGTCGCGTTCATGCCGGCTCTCAGCTGGACCACCGCCTTCAAGGACTCGCCCCACTCGGCGTCCGGCACCCCGATCACAGCCGCGTCCATCACGGCTGGATGTCCATAAAGCACAGCCTCGATCTCCGCGGGGTAGATGTTGACCCCGCCGGAGATGACCATGTCGATTTGGCGGTCGCAGATGTAGTAGTAGCCCTCCGCGTCTCGGTAGGCGACGTCGCCGACCGAGAAGAAACCGTCGTGGAGGCTTTTGCCGGTCGCGTCGGGGCGGTTGTAGTACTCGGCCAGCCACGTGTTGCGGACCATGAACTCGCCGGGCTCCCCGTCGTGCACGTCCCGGCCGTCTGGCCCGACGAGACGGATCTCCTGGCCTGGAACCCCGGTCCCACAGGATCCCGGCTTGCGGAGCTGGTCCTCGGGCCGCAGCACGGTGTTGATGCCGGTTTCGGTCGCCCCGTAAAACTCCCAGATGACCTGGCCGAGCACTGCTTCGGCTCGCACTTTGAGCGCCTGAGGGCATGGAGCCGCGCCGAGGATCAATGCGCGCAGTGATGAAAGGTCGCGTGGCCTTCGCTCCTGAGCGTCAACCAGACGCTGCAGCAGCGTCGGAGCCATGAAAGCCGTCGTCACGCGGTGACTCTCGATCAGGTCGTGGGCTCCATCGGCTTCGAACTTTGGCTGGATGACGTCCATCGCGCCGAGCACCTGGTGCAGCGCGGCAAAGAACGAGACCGCGCTGTGATATCCCGGGCCGCACATCAGATGCACGTCCGATTGTGTGAGGCCGAAGATGGAGATGACCTGCAGCACATTCTCGATGTTCACCCCGTTCGGGCGCCATGCGCCCTTCGGATGGCCCGTGGTCCCCGAGGTGTAGATCATCGACGCTCCCAGCCCGCCCGAACCCTGCGCCTCGATCGGGTCATCGGGCGCGCCCGACATGAGCTCCTCGTAGGAGCTCCAACCATCTGGTCTCCTGCTCCCGGTGGCGACGAAGTGACGGTGGCCTTTCACCTCCGGCCGCGCCGCTTCGAGGATGTCCACGTGATCGTCATCCGCGCATACGACGCTGGCGCCCGAATCGTTCAGGAGATACGCGACCTCCGATCCGCGCAGCCTGTAGTTGACGGGGACCGCAATCAGTTTCACGCGGCGCAGGCCGTTGGAGATCTCGAAACCCTGGATCGAGTTGAAGGACATGATGGCGACGCGGTCTTGCGCCTCGCAGCCAAGCTCGGTGAACACATGGGCAGCCTTGTTGGCGCGCCTGTTCAAAGTGGCGAAGTCGACCGAGCGCTCGCCGAGGATCAGCGCTGGTTTATGCGGGCTGCCTTCTGCGTGAACCGCCAGGAAATCGATATCGGCCATGGCTCAATCCTAGGCCGGTCATTTGCTTGGGCTTGGGCTGGGGGTCGGAGTGACGGCGGGTGCGTTGCAGGCGGTATTCGACGCAAGGCCAACCGTGGACGCGGTCGGCGGCACGCTGCCTGTGATCACGATGCGGTAGCGGAAGCAACCACCGAGCAGCTGCCAGGAGTTCGACGCGGTCCAGTGGTGCAGGCTGACACGGGCCGGCAGCGGCGGGTACTGCTGAAGAATGTCCGGCGTTGCGTCCGCGATGTTGGCAATCGGCGACGGCCTCGAGGAGTCGTACTGCCAGAGGTAGACCTTGGTCAGCGGTCGGTTCGCGGCTGTGTCCGCAGCCGCCGGCAGCTTGGTCTCGTCCACCAGCGCGTCGACGAACGATTGCGGCCCGGTGTCGGGTTTGACGAGGGCGAGGCTCTGGTTCGATATCGGGGCGGACCAGTCGATGCCGACGACGTTGTTGCCTGTCAGATACCGACCGACAGGGGCGGCGCCGTCGGCGCCGCTGGCTGCATAGATCTCGATCTCGCCGTTGACGGCCAGCGCCAGCTGCTTCGCGTCTGGACTCCACGCGAGGCCATCAGCGTGAGGCAGCCTGGAGTTCACATGTCGCGGCGCCGCTGAGGGCACAGGGCTTGCGTGGGTGGGCGTAGCCGCCGGAGCCGCTGTCCCGCTGGTCACGGGTGAGGGCGAGGCAACCGGAGTCGCCACGTTGATGGGTTCGATGATGGGACCCTGGTCAGGCAGGGAGATAGCGGCCAGCGTGCCGTCGGCGCTGATCGCGATCGGTCCATCCTCAGGTCCCGGAGACAGGGGAAATGGATTCAGCACCGCCGCAGACGCGTTCAGCCAGTACCACGCGCCCGTTCCAACCACCCGGACGGCGATCAATCCATCAGGCCCAGGCGCAGCCCCTTCTGTGAAGAGCGCCGCCTGGGTGGGCGGCTTGGCGAGCACCTTCAACCCGGCCGATGGGCGCGTCAGATCGATGGCGTCGACCTCGTAGTTGGCGCAGCAGCCAGTGGTCAAAGCGAGGTATCGCGCATTCGCGACCAGGCCGAACGGGCCTTCGCTCTGGAGGTCTGCGGATGCCGCCAGCGGCTCGATCGTGCCGGCGAAGGGATCGGCGCGGAATAGCCAGTCATACGGAATCACTCCCGGTGGGGCGGTCCGGCTCTCGGCCGGCCTGTCGTCGTGGATCGTGAAGTAAAGAACCGGGTACGGCAGTCCTGGCGCCGGCGCCCACACCGGCCCGGACACGCGAAAGGCCCCGCCCGCTGGAAGCGGGGCCACGAGCGTCGATTTGCCGGATGTGGGATCAAGCACGCCGACACCCTTGTCGCTGAGGTACGCGATCAGCCCTTTGGTCAACGCGCCTTGCACCGACGAAGGTGAGTGGGTCACGACCGGCGCGCCTCCGCCGCACGCGCTCGCCAGGATGGTTGCCAGCGCGACGACCAAATCGAGGCGCTTGCCGAGGGAGAATCGCATGTGAATCGCCGATGTTAACGGGCGCAACCGGTCTGTTGTTACCCGGCGCGAGGCGCGCGCGTTGCGTATTCATGGTCAAGACCGCGCTGCTTGCCGCAGCCGCCGGGTTGCTGATTACCTCATGCGGCACCGTCCAAACCGGCATCGGGCCGGCTCCAAGCCCATCGACCGGGCCCGGGCTTGGCTTCGACGCGATGGTGACGGAGAAGGACAAGGCCATCACCATTCACCTCGGCCAGAAGCTCGAGGTCGTGCTTCACGCGAATCCGGGGATGACCAACTGGAGCAACGTACGTTCGAGCGACACGTCGGTGCTGACCCCGATCGTGAACCCGGCCGCCACCGCGGTTCGTGGCGTGACCCTGGCGGCGTTTCAGGCCGAGGCGCGCGGCCAGGCCGTCATCACGGCCAGCGCGGGCGCGGACTGCTCGCCGGGTCAGGCCTGCCCGATGTACGCGATCCTCTACTCGGTAACGGTGACTGTTACCTAGCCGCTGGCGGCGCGAAGCGCGGCCGCTATGGTCTCGAGCTCGGCTCGACCCGGCGGCGTCTCATAGCTCTTCGGAAAGGTCAGCCCGAAGCCGTCGCCCGCATAGCGGGGAATCACGTGGATGTGGAAGTGGGGCACGTCCGGAAGGCGGCCTCGCCATCCATCACCAGCAGGTTGGCGCCCGCCGCTCCCAGAGTTTGCCGGGCAAGGGCCGCCATATGTCGCGCCACCCTGAAGGCCCGCATCGCGGCGGTCTCGTCGACGTCCTGCATGAGCACCGCGTGGGCCCGTGGCACGACGAGCATGTGGCCGTACGTGATCGGCTGGATGTCCATGAAGGCGACAACGCTGTCGTCCTGGTGGGTGAAGCTGGCGGGGGCTTCGCCCTTGACGATCGCGCAGAAGATGCAGTCGTCACTCAATCTGATTGAGTGTCCGGCGCCGGAGGTCCGTCGCAGATTCGCGGCATCGACGGCCGGAGCCAAGGAGAGGGTGGCGCGAGGAGGAGCGCATCTTCAGATGCGTGACGACGAAGCGCCGGGCCCCTCGACGCAGGCTTCAGCGCCGCAGGCGCCCGGCCGTCTAGGTCGCGAAGATGCACGGAACTTCGGTGCTGGACACTCCAGAAGCTTAAGGGAGCGTTACTCGACTGGTGAAGGCGCTTCGGGCGCCGCGGGCTCGGGCGCGGGCGCGGCGTCGGAACCGTTCGTGTAGAGCGGTGCCTCGACATCGGTACCTGGTTCAACGCTCGCAGGCGTCTCTCCATTGCTGCCGGCTTCCAACGGGAGCCGCTGCCCACGGCGCCGCCTACGCGTGCGCCGGTCGCCGCGATGGGGTCTGGACAGCCGCTGCACCTGCGAGCGGATGCCGACGCGCTGGCACGCGGTGACCACGGCGCCGACCCCTGCGACCAGCCCGTCCTCTTTGCAGTGCTCAAACAGCGGCCCGAACAGCTCGGGCGCTCCACCGATCACGGTCTTCGAGTCGCCGACGATGACCAGCAGCTTCTTGGCGCGCGAGATGGCCACATTGACGCGGTTGGGGTCGTTGAGGAAGCCGATGGCCGCGCGATCGTTCGAGCGGACGAGAGAAAGGATGACCGCGTCCGACTCGCGGCCTTCGAACGCGTCGACCGACTCGATGTCATCCGGCGGCACGATGCCCTTGAGAGATCCCTGCAGCCGGTTGACCTGTGAGTTGTACATCGCGATCACGGCCAGGTGCGCCTTGCGTACGCGCCTCCGGATGATCGAGGTGATGTCTTTGCAAAGCGCAACCTCGAACTCGTTGGCGACCGAGCGCTGCGCATCGCGGTATTCGTCCTGCGCACCCGTGTCGACCCATACGAGCTCTCGGTCGAACGGCCACGGCAGTGGCATTCGCGGATGCGGCGCCTCGTGGATGAGCTTGGCATCGTAAAAGAGATCGGAGACGACGCGACCGATCGGCTCGCGCATTCGGTACTGGCGCGGCAGCATGATCTTTGACGCGGGCGGGACTTTGTCCCAGATCCAGCCATAGAAGCTGTCGTCGCGCACGACCTCGTCGAGCGGCTGCTCGATCTTGAAGGTCGACGCCGCCTCCTCCATCACAGGCGGCAGCTGCTTGAGGTCGCCGATCATCACCCAGCGCTTCGCGATCGGCATCAGCGCGAGCGCCTCGTTTGCGCGCACCTTGTTGGCCTCGTCGAGGATCAGCCAGTCGAACGTCTTGAATCGCAAACGCGAGTCGATGGCCAGGCGGTTGCAAGTGCCGGCGACGAGGTTGTACGGCTCGAGGTCGTCACCCTCGACCAGCGTAGGTCGGAGCCTGCGGGGCACCTTACCGGGCTCGGCGATGCGCGCCTGCCGCACGTGCGAGAAGCCCAGCAAGCGTTCCTGGCCCGTGTCGACGGCGTCGTTGGAGTGAGAGGAGAGAAGGATCGAGGCGCCGGGATTGCGGCCGAGGATCCGGCGGATCGATTCCACGATCGCGGTCGTCTTGCCGGTTCCGGGCGGTCCCTGGATGAGGTAGAGCTGGCCCGGGCGCATCCCCATCACGCGTGCGACGGCTTCGGCCTGCTCCTCGTTGGGGTCGGGCAGGTGGTGCGCCTTCTTGCCGTCTAGCGTGACGCGCGGCGGGCTGCCGAGCCAGCCGGTGTCCGCGAGCTCGGCCGCGAGCGCTCCGCTGCGAGGGCTGCCGATCTGCAGCTGGCGGATGACCGAGCGCTGGGCTTCGAACATCTCCACGCTCGCGGTCGGCAGGACGATGCCTTCGTCCGGGAGCGGGTCATAGCGCCGGAAGCTCACCGACAGGTTGGAGCCCTGGATCCGGTCCAACGACATGCCGCGGTACTCGGGGAATCCCGCCGAGCGGACGGTCAGCGAGTCGATGCCGCGGTAAATGCGGCCGTCGGCATCGTCGACAAGGTGGAGGATCGCGCGGACGTACTCGCCCCCTCGCATGTCCTCGCCGCACTCAGGGCAATGGATGCCGTTCGAGGTCGGGACCTCGGTCTCGCACTTCGGGCACTCGATCCACTGCTCGGTCGCCTCGTACCGGCGCACCGCGGCTTCGGCGAGCTTCTCGCGATAGTCGCGCAGGTGCTCGATGAAGCGAAGGGTCGAATCGAGGATGGGGAGCGTCTTCGCCTTCTCCCGGAGGACGATCGCGGTGAACCCCTCTAGGTCGCCGTCCCACTCCTTGACCAGCTGCAGCTCCTGGAAGCCGAGCCGGAGGCGGTTCTTCTCCATCTCGAACTCGCCGTCGAGGTCCTGCCAGTCGGTGATCTCCAGGGCGAGGCCCATCGGCGTGCGCCCCAGCCTCCCGGTGAGCAGTGACTGCCGGACCTGGCCGACGAACTCCAGCGGCTTTTCGGGCTTGATGATCGTGTAGATACCGTCGATGGTCCGCTGCTCTTCGAGGACCTGGCGGAGCAGCTCGGCGCCGCCGGCCGCTTCCAGGGCGGCGACCTTCGCCGCCGCGGGCGTGCCGGGACGGACGCGGATGCCGAGCCGGCCGGTCTGCACCTCTTCACCCGGAATGTCCGGGTTCCAGAGCAAAAGGACGTCGCCGGGGTTGGGCGTGCTCATATCAAGAAGACCTAAGGGTCGATGCGCGGGTGGGACATGAAAATGGGATCAACTGAGTTCAAAAAGTGGGTCCCCAGGCGGGACCTAGCACCCCAATGGGCAAGGTCTACGTTAGCACATAGCTCGCGTATTGCACTATTGACGCGCGGTGTGGAAGAACCGGCTCAAGCCGTACGACATCCTCAGCCCGGACGATGTCGAGGCGATCCACGGCCAGGCCATGGACATCCTGGAGGAGATCGGAATCGACTTCCTCCACGAGCGGGCCCGGGAGGTCTTCGGAAAAGCCGGGATGAAGGTCGACGAAATGCGCGTCCGGTTCGACCGCGACTTCATTTTGGAGACCGTTGCCAAGACTCCCGCCACCTTCGAGCTCCAGGCCCGCAAGGATTCGCGGTCGGTAGTGCTCGGCGGCGACAACGTGGTCACCGCCCCGGTATATGGGCCGCCGTTCATAACCGACCTCGAGCGGGGTCGCCGAGGAGCCACCATCGAGGACTTCAACAACTTCGACAAGATGGCGCAGGCGATCGATCAGATCCATTGCGCCGGCGGCACGACGGTCGAGCCGGAGGACCTGCCGCTGGGGTCGCGGCACCTCGACATGGTGTATTCCCACATCCGGTGGACCGATAAACCATTCATGGGCAGCGTCATCTCGTCTGAGAACGCTCGCGACACCATCGAGATGGCCTCGATCGTTTTCGGCGGGCGGGAAAAGATCGAGAAGACTCCCGCGGTGATCAGCCTCATCAACGTCAACAGCCCGCTCCGATACGACGACCGCATGCTGGGGGCGCTGCTCGAGTACTCGGAAGCCGGCCAGCCGGTGATCGTCACCCCCTTCTTGATGGCGGGCGCGATGTCGCCGATGGGGCTTGCGGGGACGCTTGCCCAGCAGACCGCGGAGGCGCTGGCGGGCATCGCGCTGGTTCAGCTCATCCGGCCCGGCACGCCGAGCGTGTACGGGTCGTTTCTCACCAACACCGACATGCAGTCGGGCAGCCCGGCGTTCGGAACGCCGGAGTCTTCGATGGGGATTCTCGCGAGCGCGCAGATGGCGCGCCACTACAACCTTCCTTTCCGTGGGGGCGGCGCGCTCACATCCTCGAAGGCGCCCGACGCGCAGGCCGCGTACGAATCGATGATGTGCATGTGGCCGACCATCCTCGGCCGCGTCAACTTCGTGCTGCACGCTGCGGGCTGGCTGGAGAGCGCGCTGCTCGCGTCCTACGAGAAATTCATCATCGACGTCGAGGTCCTGCGGATGTTCGAGTGGATCTTGACTCGGGGCTTGCCGGTCGACGAAGAGGGCATGGCGATGGATGCGCTGCGCGAGGTCGGCCCCGGTGGGCACTTCCTGGGCGCCGAGCACACGCTGCGCAACTACCGCACGGGCTTCTACCGCCCGTGGATCTCGTCGACCGAGAACTTCGACCGCTGGAATCGTTTCGGCGCGCGAACCACGGACATGGTCGCGGCCGAGAAATGGAAGCAGTTGCTGGCGGAATATCCAGACCCCGGAATCGAACCTGGCGTCGACGAGCAGCTGCGCGAGTTCATCGCCAGGCGCAAACAGGAGCTCGGCGACGGCTGAGCGGCAGGCGCGGGCTCGCCTCGATTACCTTTTGACCGAGATTGCCTCCGAGGCACCCGCGCCCGCGAGCGGTTCGGCGGCGGCGGCCGTGGTCGCGACCGCGGCGGCCCTGTTGCAGAAGGTGGCGAAGCTCTCGGGCAAGCAGTGGCCCGAGGCCGCCGAGATGCATGGGCGCGCCGAGCGCCTGCGCCTCCACGGAGAGGAGCTCATCGAGCGTGACTCGACGGCGTTTCTCGAGTACGTC
>DATNOD010000002.1:0-17560 GCA_035601515.1 Candidatus Eiseniibacteriota bacterium
ACGGAGACCGCCTCGCCGACCTGCCTCTGCCGCGCAAGCTTCACGACGAGGTGATTGCAGCCGGTCGCGCGAAACCCCACCATGTGCTCCCTGACACCGGCTGGGTGAGCTGCTGGATGAATGGGCCCGAAGACGCAGCTGCGGTGATCGAACTCTTCAGACTCCAGTACGAACGCTACTCAGCCGGCTAGGAACGGCCCATCGTCAAGATGATCGCGGCGCCCACCGCCCAAGTGATCACGATGATGCCGCCCCGAGCCATCTCCCTCGCCAGGCTCGGAACGCAACCACGGCGATCGTCCCCCAAGGCATCACGAAACGTCCTGCGCCGAGGGGTAGGGCGACCGCAAGCGCCGTGTTGAGGACCATCCCAAAAACGACCAGGCAGCCGGCGATGCCGAGCGAATACAGCGATGCATCGACTACGGGCCCGAATCCAAGGATTGTGGCGAGACAGGGCGCGAAGATCGCCCCGCCGAAGACTGTGAGGACTGCTGCGAGGACCAGACTGTCCGTCCTCTCGACGCTGGCGGGCTGGCCGAGCGTGGTCGCGAGGCCGAGCAGCCCCAGGAGCAGGATCCCGCCACCCAGAACAAGACCTGTCCAGACCATGATTTTCTTGCCGATCGATAGGCTCGTGTCTGGAGCGTCCGTTGCGCCGGCCCATGCCGGCGTGAACACCGCGCTGACGGGAGCCCCGATCACGGCCGGCGTGAACACCGAGCCGTCGGGAGACCCGATCGCGGCCGGCGTGAACACTGAGCCGTCGGGAGCCCCGATGACGGCCGGCGTCAAGGGCGCATCAGGCGGGTCGCTCGGGCTGGGAAGCTCGACGCCAGCCGGCAACCATGAGGGCTGCGCCGCCTCCTGCACCGATTGCGCGGCTGATGTCGCCGCGCTGTCCAAAAGCGTGGGCTGCCATGCCTGGCCATCCCACCAATAAGCGCCATCGGGCGATACCTGGGGAGGAGTCGCCATCGGCTCGACATATAGGTTCTCGAGCGCGGAATTAAGTACGGTTAGGCGAAGCTTTTTCGCGTTACTTAACGAGGCTCAGTTGGGTGCGACCTGGACCTTCAAGCCGCGTCCCGACAGAAACGCATCGATCGCTTTCGAATAGTCGTCGAGAGAAAACCGATCGGTGATCATGGCCGCCGAATCGATGACACCCTTGGCCAGAAGCGCAAGCGCCCGCTCGAAGCTGTGCAGGACCGCCATCGAGCCGATGATCCTGATCTCGTCGTTGTAGATGCGGAACGGCGAGATGGTGGCTTTGGCGTCGGCATTCGCGACGCCGAACATCAGGAACGTGCCGCCGCGCGCAACTCGCCGGATACCGTCCTCGATGGCAGGCACGGCACCGGTCGCGTCGATGACCACGTCCCAACCGTCCGGCCTGTCGAGCTCGCTCGCCGAAGTGGCGACGCGGTCCGCGCCCAGCCGTTTGGCGAGCGCATGGCGCTTGGGATTGGTGTCGACGATATCGAGCCGCTCGGCGCCGCTGTCCTTGACCAGCTGTCCTAGCAGCAATCCCATCGTGCCTGCGCCATAGATGAGGTAGTCGTCCGCGGCCTTGATGCCGACCTGGTCCAGCCCATGGACGGCGCACGAGAGAGGCTCGACCAACGCGCCCCAGCTGCGCGGGATGTCGGCGGGTAAGCGGAAGGCATTCACGGCCGGCACCGCCACCAGTTCGGCGCACGCGCCGTTGGCCGAGCCGACGCCGATGGCATTCCAGTGTTCGCAGAGGTTGAAGCGGCCCAGGCGGCATTGCCGGCAGGTCCCGTCGAACAGCGATGGATCGACGGCGACGAAATCGCCGACCTTGAGGTTGCGGACTTCGCTGCCGACTGCCACCACTTCGCCGCAGAACTCGTGGCCGGGAATGATCGGGTAGCGGGTCGGTGCGAACTCCCCGCGGATGACATGGATGTCTGTGCCGCAGATGCCGCAGGCTTCGACTTTGATCAGCGCCTGGTCGGGCGCAGGGGTCGGGTCGGCGACCTGTTTCACCGACACCTCGTTGGGCTTCTCGATCACGACCGCTTTCATTTGACAGCTCCCATCGTGAGGCCTCTGATGAGCTGCTTCTGCGCGATCCAGCCTGCCAGAAGTACAGGCAGACTCGCGAGCGTGGCCGCGGCGGCGAGCTTGGCATAGAACAGCCCTCGACCGCTGATGAAGCCGACCAGGAAGATCGGCGCCGTGGCCGCGACCGAAGATGTGAAGTTGACGGCGTAGAAGAACTCGTTCCAGCTGAAGATGAGACAGATCAACGACGTGGCGGCGATTCCAGGGGCTATCAGCGGCACCACGATCCGCGTGAGCTCACGGAAGAAGCCGGCACCGTCCACGCGGGCCGCTTCAAAAAGGTCGTTGGGAATCTCGAGTAGGAACGAGCGTAAGAGCCAAACCCCGAGCGGGAGATTGATCGTGGTGTAGATGAGCACAAGGGCGAAGATGTTGTCCAGAAGGTGCAGGTCCCGAGCCAGCAGGTAGAGCGGGACCAGGCTGGCCGCGAAGGGCAGGAATCGGGTCGAGATGAAAAAGAAGAGCACATCACGCGTGCGTTTCACCGGCCTGATTGACAACGCATAGGCGGCGGGCAGACCGAGGATCAGCACCAGCAGAGTCGAGCCGATGCTTGCGATCGCCGAGTTGATGAAGAACGGCGGGAAGTCCCCCGACAGCACCTCCTGGAACTCGGCCAGGGTCGGTGCGAAAAGTATCGTCGGCGGCGAGCTGGCCGCCTGGGGCTCCGTCTTGAAGCTTTCCAGCCACATCCACAGCACCGGAAAGAAAAAGACGAAGACGACCAGCCAACCGACAATCGACCACACGACCTTCGAAATCACGGCGCGCCGAGCATCCACACGGGAGGCGATCACCGTCTTGCCTCCACCTGGAAGATGGAAAAGAGCGTGCGCAGCGCAAACGTCGCGACGACCGTGGTGATGATCACCGCGACGACTCCGATCGCGGATGCCTGCCCGATGCTGAAGCCCTGGAAGGCGACGAGATAAAGCAAGAACGGCAGATTGGTCGTGTCTTCACCAGGACCGCCGTAGGTCAGCATGAAAATCGAGTCGAACGTCTGCACAACGAAAAGGGATCCCAGGAGCGCACCCAGCTCGATGAACGGCCTGACCAAGGGCAGCGTGATGCGCCGGAAAGTCTGAATGGCGTTCGCGCCATCCACCTTCGCCGCCTCGAGGATCTCGAGGTTCTGCGACTGGAGGCCGGCGAGGATGATCAGCATCATGAACGGCGTCCAGCGCCACACCTCCACGGCAACGACGGTCACCATCGGGAACTGATTGACCCAGTCCACGCGACTGAGCCCGAATGGGGTCAGTAGGTAGGGAAGGAGCCCGAACAATGGGTTGAGGAGCGTGTCCTTCCAGATCAGAGCGCCGGCCGTGGGCATGATGAGAAACGGCGCGATCATCAGCGTCCGCATCAGGCCCTTTCCGAAAACGTCCGAGTTCAGGAGCATGGCAACCCCGAGGCCGATGACTACCGAGAACGCGATCACAGACAGCGTGAGCAGCACGGTGTTGAAAATCGCGGTCCTGATGCTCTCGTCGGTCAGGAGCCTCGAATAGTTGTCGAGGCCGGAGAACCGGAAGCTGCCTTCCTTGAGAAGGTTCCACGAGAAGAAGCTGTAGTAGATCGTCAGGGCAAACGGGATCTGGGTCACGAGGACGACGTAGATGAAAGCGGGCAGCAGTGGCAGCCGCCGCAGCCACGCATCCCGCCGTGCAACGGAGGCGGCGCTTTGTTCCCGCCTGCCTCCGCTGCCGGACGCCGATTGGAGGAGAGTCGCGATGGTTACTTAATGCTGGTAGTTCTTGCCGACGGCTGCAGCTAACGCCTGCGCTTTTTGCAGCGCCTGATCGACTGTCTGGCCTCCCGCGATCACCTTGGCGAACTCCTGGGAGACCTGGTCGCCAAGCTGCTGGAACTCGTCGATGTCGACGTATTGGACGCCAACGTATGGAACCGGGTCCACAGTCGGATGAGCGACGTCCGCGTGCGCGATCGACTGGAGGGTGACGTCCGCGAAAGCGCCTGCGGCCGTTTTGTACTCAGGAATCGAGTAGGTCGAGGTGCGGGTTCCTGGCGACACGCGGGCCCAGCCCAGCTTGGTCCCGACCAGCTTGGCATAGTCCTTGTTGGTGGCCCAGTCCGCGAAGGTCCACGCGGCGTCCTTCTTCGTGCTGGTGGACGGCATGCCCAGCGACCACGCCCACAACCACCCCGACCAATCCTTGACCTTGGTGGGAGCGTAGGCGTAGCCAGAGTTCTTCGCGGCGTCGCCGGTGAAGAAGCTCGCGGCCACGGTGGCGTCGTACCACATCGCAACCTTGCCGCTGTTGTATGCGTTCAGGCACTCCGTGAACCCGGCGTTGCCTGCGCCCGGCTCGCCGGCCGACTTGAGAAGGTTCACGTAAAAGGTCACGGCGTCGTGCCATGGCTGCGTATTGAGCTGGGCGTTCCAGTTCTGGTCGAACCAGCGTCCCCCGTACGTGTTGACCACCGTGTCCAGCGGCGCCAGCTGCTCGCCCCAGCCAGGAAGGCCACGCAAGCAGATTCCGTTGACGGTCGAGCTGTTGACCGACTTCGCGGCCGCCGCAACCTGGTCCCACGTCGGGTGGTCGGGCATCGTCACGCCCGCGGCGGAGAGAAGATCCTTTCGGTACATCAGCATCGATGACTCTCCGTAGAACGGCACGGCATAAAGGTTGCTGTTGTAGCTCAGCGCCCCCCTGATTCCAGGGATCAGGTCGTCCGGCGCATATGACGAATCCTTGGCGATGAACGGGCTGAGGTTCTCGATCCACCCCTTCTTGGCCCATAGCGGCACCTCGTAGGTGCCGATGGTGAACAGGTCGTAGCGCCCGCTCTTGGCCGCAACGTCCTGGGTCACCTGCTGCCGGAGCTGGTCCTCGGGCAGTGTCACGATGTTGACCTTGATGCCCGAGTGCGAGCTCTCGAAGTCAGGGACGAGCTTCTTCAGGTCGGCCATCGAAGGGTTGTCGACCGCGGCCAGCGTGATCGTTGACGCACTGGCGCCTCCGCCGCCGCCGGCACCGCCAGAGCATGCGACAGCCGCCAGGGCAATCACGAGCCCCAGAATCGGTATGGCCAGGCGCCGGTCCGAGGATCGAAGATTCCTACCACTCATGGAGAGTCACCCCTTTTGAACAGCCTCCAGCCGCATGCCACCTGCCTGCCGGCTTCCTCGACAACGTTGTCAAAAGACAACGTTGTCACGGTATAACATGGGTGCGATGAAATTGCAAGATGGCTTCGAAGTGCCATCGATGCAGCGCGTCACGCGTCAACCCGTACAACGTTGACAAAGCCCAAGCTCCATCCCGCACGGAACCGATCGCGGCCGACCATGCGGGAAGTCGCTGCAGCCGCCAGAGTCAGCATCAAGACCGTGTCGCGCGTCGTCAACGGCGAGCGCGGGGTGACCCCCAGGTTGAGCGAACGCGTCGCCGCTGCCGTCGAAAGAGTCGGCTACCGGCACAACCTGAACGCCAGCAGCCTCCGGCGCACGGACGGTCGAAGCGCCAGCATCGGCGTGGTCCTCGAGGATGTCGCGAACCCTTTTTCCTCCGCGCTACATCGGTCGATTGAAGATGTCGCGGTCGCGCGAGGGGTGCTCGTGTTCGCCGGGAGCTCAGATGAAGATGGAGACCGCGAACGTGAGCTCATCGCCGCGTTCACGTCACGCCGCGTCGATGGCCTGATCATCCTGCCGTCCAGCCACGACCACAGCTACCTGGTCATGGAGCGCCGGGTGGGGACGGCGATAGTTTTCGTTGATCGGCCTCCGTCGTTCTTCGACGCCGATGCCGTTCTGGCCGACAACACCGAGGGAGTTCGGCGCGGGATTCGACACCTCGTCGCGCACGGCCACCGGCGGATCGGCTACCTCGGCGACGTGCACACGATCGCCACGTCCGCCGACCGTCATCGCGGCTACGCCGAAGAGGCTGTAGCGCGAAACCTCGACGTCGATGATCGCCTGGTGCGTCTCGACGTGCGCGGGACAGAGAGTGCCGAGGTGGCAGTGTCCGAGCTCTTCGCACTCCAGAAGCCGCCAACAGCTCTCTTCACCGGACAGAACCTCATCACAATCGGAGCCTGCCGAGCGCTAAGGCGCATGGGCCTGCATCGGAAAATCGCGCTGGTCGGCTTCGACGACATCCTGCTTGCCGACCTGCTCGAGCCAGGCATCACGGTCATTGCGCAGGATCCGGCAGCGATGGGCCGCATCGCCGCGGAGCTGTTGTTTCGACGCCTGGACGGCGACCGGTCCGCATCAGAGCAGCACGTAGTCCCGACGAAGATGATCACCCGAGGTTCTGGCGAGATCCGGCCTTGATCGTCGTCTGCGGTGAGGCGTTGATCGACATCGTGCCGGCCGCGGACGGCACGTGGCGGCCGATACCTGGCGGCGGCCCCTTCAACACCGCCCGAGCGCTCGCCCGCCTCGGTGCGCCGACCGCGTTTCTCGGCCGGCTGTCGACCGACGCGTTCGGCGTCATGCTCGCCCAAGAGCTGAAAGCGGACGGTTCCGACCTGTCGCTCGTCAGCTACGGACCCGAGTCGACCACATTGGCTGTGGCGGAGCTCGACGGCCAGGGCCTCGCGGAATACGAGTTCTTCGTCAAGGGAACCTCAGCGCCGAATCTCACGCCGGAGATGCTCCCACCCACTCTGCCTGCCGATGTGAGCGCCCTACACATCGGCACGCTGGGCGTGGTGCTGGAGCCGATGGCGACCACGCTCACCGAGATGGCGCTTCGCGAGGCCGACCACCGCCTGGTGATGCTCGACCCCAACATCAGGACGAGGCTCGTCACCGATGCCAGTGAGTATCGCGAACGCCTCGATGGCTTGATCGCGCACAGCACCATCGTCAAAGCCAGCGAGACCGACCTCGAATGGCTGTTTCCGGAGCTGGACACCGGGGCCGCCGCTGACCGCCTGCTCGACATGGGCGCTCGACTCGTGGTGGTGACGTTGGGCGCTGCAGGCGCGCTCGGGGCAAGCCGCAGCGGACACGTTCGGGTCGCGGCTCCGGAAGTCGAGGTCGTCGACACGATCGGCGCCGGCGACGCTTTCGGTGCCGCCGTCCTCGCCTGGCTGCACGACCACGACGCGCTGCGGTCCGATCTCATGCTCGACGCCGAGCAGCTGCGATCAATGCTCAGCTTCGCCTGCCTCGTCGCCGCCATCACCTGCACACGCGTGGGCGCGGATCCTCCGCGGCGCGCCGAGCTGGCCGAAAGCCCCTGGGTCTAAGCCTTCAGCACCGGCGATGACAACCGTTCGTGAACCAACCGGATGGCCATGGCCCCTTCGCCCACGGCTGTGGCGACCCTCTTGATCGAGCCGTGCCGGACATCGCCGACAGCGAAAATCCCGGGCAGGCTCGTTTCCAGGAGCAGAGGTGCCCACCCGTCCGTCGTCGCCAGGTCGGATCCCGCGAGGATGAATCCGTCCTCGTCGACCTGCAGGCATTTGTTCAGCCAGTCGGTGTTCGGCTCGGCGCCGATGAATGAGAAAAGGCCACAGGCGGCCAGCTCCTCTCGCCCGCCGTCCGCCGATTCGATCACAACCGCATCGAGCACGTTGGCGCCGATCAGCGCCTTGACCTCGGTCCGGTAGTGGACCGTGATCCGAGGGTTGCGTTCGATCTGGTCGATGAGGTAACGCGACATGGTTGCGTCCAGCGACGGTCCCCGCACGACGTGATGCACGTCGAGACGCTTGCTGAGGAAAACCGCTGCCTGGCCGGCCGAGTTACCCCCTCCGACAACGACCACGGGCCCGGTGCACTTCTGCGTCTCGACCTCGGTCGCGGCGTAGTAGACGCCCGACCCTTCGAACTCGGCGAGCCTCTCGACCGGCAGGCGTCGGTACCGCGCGCCTGTCGCCACGACGATCGCTCGAGCCGTCAGAGTCCTGCCATCTGACAGCTCGACGCTGTGGACACCGCCCACGGAGTTGAGAGTCTTGGCGCGTGATCCGACGAGGATGGCCGCCGAGAATTTCTCCGCCTGGAGTGCGGCGCGCGCGGCGAGCTCCGCGCCCGACAGCCCCGCCGGGAAGCCGAGGTAGTTCTCGATGCGAGAAGAGGTGCCGGCCTGCCCGCCGACGGCGACCGCTTCGACCACGATCGTAGACAGGCCCTCAGAGCCACCGTAAACGGATGCGGCAAGGCCGGCCGGGCCTGCGCCGACGACCAGCAGATCGCACGCCTCTACGCGATTCTGCGCGTCGAGTGAAATGCCGAAGACCACCGCCACCTCTGACAGGGACGGGTTGCGAAGGATGGGTTGGCCGGCGACGAGCACGAGCGGAATGTCCGCGGCGGTGAATCCGAAATTTCTCAGCAGCGTCTCCGCGCGGGGATCCGATTCGACGTCGATCCACGTCACGGCGGCGCGGTTGCGAGCAAGCAGGTCGAGGATGTCTCGGGTCGCTTCGTTGAATCGAGAGCCGATCACCTTCGGGCCCGTGCCCAGTCGCAGCAGCAGCGAGTGCCGCAGCAGAAACGCTCGGATGACGATCTCGCTCAGCGTGATGTCCTCGGCGATGACGGTCCGCAGCTGGTTGAGCGGAATGCGCAGGACCCGGCCGGGAACCGATGCCGTGGCGGTCACATACGCACCTTCGTTGCTGAGGATATTCATGACACCGACGAACTGGCCGGGGTTGAATGTGGTGCTGGTCGTGTCCTCCGAATCTCCGAAGTGCGCAACGGCTTCCACGCTGCCTGACAGAACGACCACGAAGTCTGTACCCCGTTGTCCTTCTTTGAAGAGCACGAACCCCGCCGGGACGTCCTCCTCGACGCCGTAGCGTCTCAGCTTCGCGACCTGCGCCTCGTCGAGAATGGGAAAGGCGCCCGCGAAGTCCTCTTCCTCGGCCTTCGCGCCGACGCGCTCCAGCGCCACGTTGATCGGAACGGGTTTCGGCTCGGGGTTCATGGGGTCGCCCCCATCACTGAGAGCGCCGGATCAGTGTACGGCGCTACCTGGAAACGCCTTCTCGCCCGCGCTGATCGGAACTTTCAGCCAGTTCTCCCCCGGCGGCAGCGGGCAGTCCCACTCCGGGTTGTAGGCGCAGTTCGGGTTGTACGCGTAGTTGAAGTCGACGACAACCTCTTCACCGTGCGCGTGCAGCTCGAGATAGCGCCCGGCTCCGTACGTTTCCTTTGCCGAAGTGGCGTCGCGAAAAGGGAGGAAAAGGTCGTGAGAGCCGGCGGATGAATACAGCGTCACCTGGGTGTCCACACCGTCGACCTGAAAGTGAACCATCCCGAATCGTCGGTAGACCTGCTCCTTGCCGTTGGTGGTCGCCATCCGCACCTCTCCAGGCGCGACCTTGCGATCAACCTTGGCTCGAATAACGAGTTGCGGATTCTCGTCGAAATACTTCAGGCCTTGGAAGGTGTGCTGCTGCTCGTGCGTCAGCGGGGCCCTGTGGTCGTGAGCGAAGAAATCGTCCTTCTCAGTCCGAAAGCGCTGCAGGTTGCTAGTTTTCGTCGCCAACTTCGCTTACGAAGCCTCAGCCAGGACTTCCTTGAACGCCCGCCCATACGGCCAGAACTTCGCCTTTTCTCCCCGATCCCATGCCTCGCGCATACCCGGCGCACCGAGGTCCCAATCAGGGCGGACCTTCTGCGTGATCGCGCGCAGGTCGTGCCGGAGGTCGTCGTTCGACGGGCGGCCCCAGTACCAGTACCCGTTGTAGAGGCTGTGGATCATGAGCCCCGGCTCGAGCAATATCGTGTGAGGGATCATCGGGTTGTGTTGCGGGTCCGTGTACTCCGCGATGTCGAGATCCTTCTGAATGATTCGCCCTACATCGGTGAGGAAGGGCCAGTGCGCGCCGACGCCGCTGCGCATCTCGTTGAGCTCCAGCAAGCCGTCGGTCGAGATCGTGACGATTTTCGTATAGGCCACCCCGATCTCGGGTTCGAGCTCGACGAGGAGCCGGTGCTGCTGCCGGTCTTTCGGGCAGAACGCGCCGCGAGACAACACCAGGATCATCGGATCGGTGCCCTGCAGCTCAGAAAGCCTGCGCCGCTTGCCGGTGTGATCAGGCAGCTCGTAATCCGGAAACTTCGCCCCAGGCCGTATGTCCACTCTCATATCATCGAAAACACGCAGGTTTACGGGCTAATTCCCGGCGACTGCCCTTGCTCGATAGGGAATTTCGTGCGGCAGCCAGAACCAGCGCAGGTGCTCGAAGTCGGCGCTGAGCTGCACGGGTTCAGGCGCCGTGCGCGGTGCCGCGAGGATCCTGCGGGCTTCCTCGAGGTAGCGCGGAAGCGCGGTTTCGGGTTCGCGATGGCGGTGCGCCGACCTCGGCACCCTCGCATCCGAGTACCTGACGTCCCGAAGGCTGAGCGGTGGCTCGGGCGGTCCACCCGCATGGGTCCAGAGTCCCGTGAACGCGTCGAAGCGATACTCGGGCATCAGCCGCCAGCCCTCGGCCGCCACGATCTCCACCGCTTCGAGGATGAACTCGAACACCGCCTCCGAGATGAAGTAGTTGAAGTTGACCCGCACCCACCCGGGCTTGATGCCTTCGCAGCCGAGGCCGATCTCACGCTCGAACTCATGCGACGTCTCGAGATCGATGCCGAGCAGGCGATGTCCATACGGTCCGGCGCAAGAGCACCCCCCGCGCGACTGGATGCCGAAGACGTCATTGAGCAGCGCGACGATGTAGTTGTGATGGAGATAGCGGCCGTCGTGGCGCACCACGAACGAGACGATCGACAGCCGGTCGAGGTCTGGATTGCCGAGGATCTCGATATTCGGCAAGCGCCGCCATCGTTCGATGGCGCGACGGATGAGCGACTCCTCGCGGCGCCGGATCTCCGACGCTCCGACCTCCTCCTTCAGCTGGAAGACGAGCCCGGCCCGGATCGAATCCACGATTGCCGGCGTGCCGCCTTCCTCGCGATGCTCGATGTCGGCCAGGTACACGTGCGTTGTGGAGGTTACGTACGAGACCGTCCCGCCGCCAGGCACGCTGGGCACGCGGTTTCGAAATAGCTCGCGGCGAGCCGCGAGCACGCCTGGCGTGCCTGGGCCGCCGATGAACTTGTGAGGGGAGATGAAGACGGCGTCCAGGTACGGCTCGCTCGGCCCACGTGACGCAGTGCCCATCTCGATCTCGATGTAGGGCGCGGCGGCTGCGAAATCCCAGAACGAAAGCGCGCCGTGCTCGTGGAGCAGTATCGAGATCGCCCGCCAGTCGCTGATGATCCCGGTCACGTTGGAGGCGGCGGAGAAGCTGCCGATCTTGACCGGGCGGTCGCGGTGGCGGATGAGCTCTTCCTTCAAATGGTCCTGGTCGATGTGACCATCGTGGTCCTCGTGGATTACGACCACGTCCGCGATCGACTCTCGCCAAGGAAGCTCGTTGGAGTGGTGCTCGTACGGACCGATGAAGACCACCGGACGCTCCGTAGCTGGGATCAGCGGCGTGAGGTGATAACGGTCGTCGAGGTCGGCCGGTATGCGAAGGTTGAGGACGTCGACCATGCGGTTGATGGCACCCGTGGAGCCGGAGCCGCAAAAGATGACGGCGTGCTCGTGGCTCGCGCCGAGGGCTGCACGAATGATCTCACGGGCCTCTTCGCGAAACCGTGTCGTCTGCAGGCCCGTTCCTGAGGATTCGGTGTGGGTGTTGGCGTAGAGCGGGAGCACGACCTCGCGTATGAAGTCCTCGATGAACGTGAGCGCGCGACCGGACGCCGTGTAATCGGCGTAAGTGACACGCCGTGGCCCGAACGGGCCCATCACCGCCTCGTCCTCTCCGATCACCGAGGAGCGAATCCTCTCGATCAAGTCCAGGCTGGCGCCCATCACGTCAACCTTAGGCGCCTGGGCGTCTGTTCTCCTCAGCCGGCGATGAGCCGGTATCTGTGCTCTGGCCGGCCCGGGCTCCCGTAGCGCATCGTGAGCTCGGCCTTGCCTAGCTGGCAGAGGTGATCCAGGTAGCGCCGGGCCGTAACCCGGCTGACGCCGGCTGCATCGGCGACGGCCGCCGCCGCGAGCCCAGATCGCGATTGCCGAAGTGCCTTTGCGATCAGGTCGAGGGTCGTATCTGACAGCCCTTTGGGTAGCGGCTCATTGCGCGTCGAGCGGAGCGTGCCGAAGATCCTGTCCACATCGCTCTGCTGCGCTTGGCCAAGCTGCACCATGCGCTCGCGTGCGCTCGCGTACGAAAGCAGCTTCTCCTCGAACGTAGCGAAGAGAAAGGGCTTGATGAGGTAGTGGACGACGCCGCCGCGCATCGCAGCGCGAAGGCTCTCCACCTCGCGAGCGGCTGTGATCGAAATCACGTCGACCGGCCGATCGTCCTCACGCAGGCGCTGCAGCACATCCAGACCGGACATGTCCGGCAAGTAGATGTCGAGCAGTACCAGGTCTGGCCGCAGACGCTCCACAGCATCGAGCGCCTGGGCGCCGGTGTGAGCTTTGGCCACCACCGCAAATCCCTTGACCCTCTCGACATATGCGCAGTGAAGCTCGGCGACTCGAAAGTCGTCGTCGACGACGAGGGTCTGGATCACGGCTTGGTCGGGACTCGCATTGGCAATCGCACGATGAAGACCGCGCCCCCCTCGTTGGCCGCTGTGACATCGCCGCTATGGCGGCGCGCGACCTGCCGGACAAGAGCGAGACCAAACCCACGCCTCTTATGCCCTGGGGCCGACTTGGTGCTGAAGCCTTCCTGGAAGATCTGCCCGTCGACGGCTTCCGGAATCCCGGGGCCTGAATCATGGACCCGGATGACGAGCTGATCGTCCTGCTCGTTCACCGACACGCTCACCCACCGCTCGTCCGTCGACATGCTCGCCGCGTCGAGCGCGTTATCGATGAGGTTGCCGAGCAGCGTGATCAAGTCTTCGCTGTCGAGCGAGCTGCGCGTCATGACGGTGTCATCGCTGACACGCAGCTCGATGCCTCGCTCTGACGCGACCGCTGCTTTCGCCAGCAGGAGCGCGCCGAGGACCGGGTCGCCGACCCGTTCGAGCAGCGCTTCCGTCAGCTCCTGGTGCACTCCCGAGGTCTGGGCGATGAGCTTCATCGCGTCCTCGCCTCGACCTAACTGGACGAGGCCCGCGATCGTGTGCAGACGATTCGCGAACTCATGCGCTTGCGCTCGCAGGGCCTCGGTCAGGCTCTCGATGCCCATGCCGCGCGACAGGCCGGTGAGCTCTGTCGTGTCGCGCACGGTCGCAACGTGGCCGATCTCGTGGCCCCTGACGCGGATGGCTCGGCGGCTGGCGACGAGCACGTGGTCGCCGGCGAGCAGGACCTCGTCTTCGTCCTTGAGCCCGCCCGTCAGGAATTTCTGCAGCCGCCCCTGCGGCAATACCTGCGAGACCTTGCGGCCGACGCAATCCGCCGGCAGGCCGAGCAAACGGCGCGCCTCGTCGTTCGCCAGCGTGATCGTGTGGTCGCGGTCGGTGGCGATCGCGCCTTCGTGGATGCCCTGCAGGCTCGCTTCTCTCTCCTCGAGGAGTCCCGCGATCTCGTACGGCTCGAGGCCGAACGTCTGACGCTTCAACCGCGAAGCGAGCAGCAGCGATCCCCCCACGCCGAGACCGAGCGCGAGGAACAGCGTCACCGCAAACCCGGGCAGCTCGCGCAGGAGCTGCTGGCTCACCGCCGTCTCCAGGAAGCCGACAGAGACCATGCCGATCACCTGGCCGCCGTAGAAGATCGGGGCCTTGCCTCGAGCCGAGATGCCCAGCGTCCCCCGCTGGACGCCGACCCAGGTGTTGCCCGCGAGGACGCTGCTCGGGTTCTCGTCCACTGGCTTGCCGATTATCGCCGGGTTCGGATGTGAGAAACGGATGCCCCGTCGGTCGGTGACCACCACGTACCTGGCGCCGGTCGAGTGGCGCGTGTCCTCGGCGGTTCGCTGGATGAGGCCGGACGGATCGCCAGCGAGCAGCGCCTGCTGGACAGCGCTGTTGGAAGAGACGGTTTCGGCGATCGCAAGCGACCGCTGCTCGTACTGGCGGTCGAGCTCCTGGCTCGCCTGCCACACGGCGGCCGCGGCCCCAAGGATTCCTGACAGCGCGATGATCACAACCTGGAAAACCAGGATCTGGTAGGCGAGGGGAAGGCGGGTCTTCAACGGAGGATCTCAGCGGGATCGTAGGCCCTCAACGGGCCTCCGCGCAGCGACCAAAACGACCAAAACGGCCACAACGACCGCATGGATTGCGCGAGCCGGCGAGCGCACGCAAAGTCCGAGATGGATGGCTCCTGCAATCGAGCTTCGTGGCGTCACGAAGCGATTTCTCACCCCTTCAGGCGGTGTCTATGTCGCTTTGCACGATCTCGACCTGGCCGTTGGGCCCGGCGAGTTCTGCGCCGTGGTTGGGCCCACCGGATGCGGCAAGTCGACGACGCTGGCCCTGATCTCGGGTCTCGAGCCGGCGAGCGAGGGCGAGGTCGATGTCTTCGGCAAGCCAGTGAGGGGCATCGCGGACGGCATCGGCTTCGTGTTCCAGAGCGACGCCGTGTTCCCATGGAAGACGGTCCTCGAAAACGTGGCCGCCGGGCCCCGCTACCACGGGTCAACGAACCGCGACGCCCGAGCATCCGCCCGTGATTGGATTGCCCGAGTAGGACTCGCTGGGTTCGAAGACCGCTATCCGTACCAGCTGTCTGGTGGCATGCGCAAGCGCGTAGCCCTGGCGCAAAGCCTCATTAACGGCCCGCGCATCCTGCTGATGGACGAGCCGTTCAGCGCCCTTGACGTCCAGACACGATCGCTGATGGAGAACGAGCTGCTGAGCCTGTGGTCGTCGACCTCGGCATCGGTGGTCTTTGTCACCCACGACCTCGAGGAGGCGATCTCGCTGAGCGACCGCGTGTTCGTCATCACCGCCGCGCCGGGGACGGTGAAGAGCAACTACAAAGTCGACCTGCCGCGACCCCGCAACGTCGCCGAGATCCGATTCCAACCTCGATTCACCGAGATATACGAGGAGATCTGGAAGGACCTTCGCGACGAGGTCCTCGTGAGCTATGAACGTCAGAAGCGCAGCGGCGCGGCTTAGCGCGCCGATGAGTGCACGAGTCGAGCCTCAGGCACACGCCGGGGCGGACCTCACAGCCAAGCGCGCTCGCGACATCCGCCGGCGCCGTCTCATGGTGCTGGGGCTGCAGCTGCTGGTCGCGGTCGTCTGGCTCGGCAGCTGGGAGCTGACGACACGTCTCGGCTGGGTCGACAAGTTCTTCTTCGCCCAGCCGTCCGAGATCGCGCTCAAACTCTGGACCTGGGTCACGCAAGGGACCGAGCTCGGGCCTCTGTGGGACCAGGTCCTGACGACGATGGAGGAGACCGTCGGCGGGTTCATCGTCGGCTCGCTCCTCGGCGTCGTCTTTGGCGTGGCGCTCGGACGCATTCGGCTGCTCGCCGATGTTCTCTCGCCCTACATCAAAGGAGCGAACGCTATCCCGCGCGTGGTCGTGGGCGCGCTGTTCGCGATCTCGCTGGGACTCGACATCAAGTCGAAGATCGCTACAGCCGCCATCCTCGTGTTCTTCGTCGTCTTCTTCAACGCGTTTCAAGGCGTGCGCGAGGTGGACCGCAACCTGATCGCGAACGCCCGAATCCTCGGCGCGGGAAATCGCCAGCTGACGACGGAGATCATCGTCCCGTCGGCCCTTTCCTGGATCACCGCCAGCCTTCACACGAGCTTCGGGCTGGCGCTGGTCGGCGCTGTCGTGGGCGAGCTGTTCGGTGCCACGTCCGGAGTCGGGGAGCTGATCTACAGCGCCAAAAACAACTTCGACGCCGACGGCGTGTTCGCCGGGATGGCGCTGCTGGCTGCCATTGCGCTGGTGGCAGAGGCCTTGATCACAGCGCTGGAGGCCCGTCTTGTTCGGTGGCGGCCGCAGGTCAACACCGAGACGAGGATTTGAAAGAAGGAGTTTCGTCTATGCGATTCGATCTTCGCCGGTTGTGTTTGGCAGTTGCGGGAATTGCGATCCTTGCCGGCTGCGGCTCGACGCCATCGTCCACAGGGGGCAGCGTGCAGACGATCTCGCTCAAGGTGATGGTCGGAGGCCTGAGCAAGCAGATCTACCTTCCGAACATGCTCGCCCAGCAGCTCGGGTACTTCAAGGATCAGCACCTCGACGTCACGATGATCGATGAGGGGTCAGGGCAGGCGTCCGAGGACGAGGTGCTGGCAGGCAACGTGGACGCCGGTTCCGGCGCTTACGTGCACCCGATGGTGCTCAACGCCGCAGGCAAGAAGATCGAGACGATCTGTCAATTCGGCATTGCGCCGGGCGAGGCCGAGGTGATCGACGCCAGGAAGGCGGGCTCGATCAAGTCGCCGAACGACCTCCAGGGCAAGAACCTTGGGGTCACCGAGCTTGGCTCCGGGACGCACACGCTTACGCTCGCCATCCTGGGCAAGGCCGGCATCGACCCGACCAAGGAACATTTCGTGGCGGTTGGCGCCGGCGACACGTTCATAGCGGCGATCGACCACCAGACCATCGACGGCGGGATGACGACCGAGCCCACGATCTCTCGGCTCACGTCATCAGGCAAGGGCAAGGTCCTCGTCGACCTTCGCACGCCCGAATCGACGCGGGCCGCTCTCGGCGGCGACTATCCGTTCATCGGCATCTTCGCGAAGAACGACTGGGTCAACAGCAACAAGGACGCGGCGCAGCGGCTGGTCAACGCTTACGTCAAGACGCTGAAGTACATCCACTCGCATACCGCGGCCGAGATCGCCGCCAAGATGCCGGCCGACTACTACGCCGGCAACCAGGCTCTGTACGTGAATGCACTGCAGAACCAGATCTCGATCTTCGGCACGGACTGCAAAATGCCCGCGAGCGGACCCGAGACCGTTATGAAGATCCAGCAGGCTTACGTGCCCAGCTTCAAGGGCAAGACGGCCAACCTCAGCGAGACGTACACCAACGAGTTCGCCAGCAAAGCGAGCTGATTCTGATTCTTATCGGCTGATCAGAAGGGACCGGGCCTGCTTTAAGCCCGGTCCCTTGCACGCATATAAGGACGCGCGAAGCATCGCCGGGTCGCGCAGCTCACAACTTGAGCGGAGCGCATGTATCGGCCCATAATCGTGAGCAGGCATGGAACTGCGTCAGCTCAGGGCTTTCGTAGAAGTCGCCGAGGCCGGCCATTTCGGACATGCCGCGGAGCACCTGCATCTGACCCAGCCGGCGCTCACACAGCGGATCCAGGCGCTGGAGCGTGAGCTCGGGCTTCAGCTGCTCGAGCGAAATGCCAGGGGGGTGAGGTTGGCTCCTTCCGGCACCGTGCTGCTGCCACATGCGCGGCGGCTGATCCAGACCGAAGATCAAGCGCTGGGGGACCTGAGGGCCTACCTCTCGGGAACGATTGGACGGCTTCGCATCGCTTACCAGGCGGCAGGCGACATACCGACTGCAGCATCCCTCATCGCGGAGTACCGCCAACGCTTCCCAGCGGTCGAGGTCGACAC
>DATNOD010000003.1:0-4890 GCA_035601515.1 Candidatus Eiseniibacteriota bacterium
TGGCCGAGCTCGAACGGTGCGGGGGCGGCGCGCGTGCGGCGCGGTTCACAGAGTTGTGGACGTTGAAGGAGTCGTACGTCAAGGCGACGGGTGCAGGCATCCTGCGCGGCCTGGACGAGTGCGCGTTCACGTTCGGGGCAAGCTCGCTACGCTTCAACCTGGGGGACACTGCGCAAGCAGACGCCTGGCGATTTGCGCTCTTCGAGGTGCTGGACTACAGGCTGGCCGTGGCGGTGCGGGATCCAGCGCACAGTCTGATTACGCTTCGGATTCATGAAGCCGTCGGTGATGATCGACGCACTGGCATCGAGGCTCGCCTGCTGCGAATGTCAAGGAAAGTTGGCGTGGCCTGTGGAGCATAATCTCGGGATACTCGCTTCTAGATCGATCCCGGGAGGGAGAGCGATGAACTTCGCGATGAGACAGGTCGGAGTCGCGGCTCTTGCCGCGGGCGTCCTGACGCTGGGGCTGTCGAGCGGTGCCTCAGCGCAGCGCAAACTCAGCTTCGCCTACGACCAGCCGGTGACGACCGCCTATGGCATCGCCGCGAATGTGTTCGACGAAAAGCTGAAGGCGTTGAGCGGCGGCAAGCTCAGCATCAATCAGTTCCCCGGCGCGCAATTGGGGACCGAGCCGCAAACGCTGCAGAAGCTGCGTGCCGGTGACATCGACTTCGTCATCACGGCAACCGCGAACGCAGCCAGCGTGGCGCCGCAAGCCGGCGTGTTCTCGCTGCACTTCATCTTCCACGACGAGAACCATCTGGCCAAGGCGCTGGCCGACAAGGCCGTGTCCGATGCCTTCCGCGCCATGATCAAGGACTCGGTGCAGGGCGCCCAGGTCATCGGCCTGATCACCATGGGCTTCCGCAACATGTACAGCAAAAGGGAGATCAGCAAGGTCGACGACATCAAGGGCCTGAAGGTGCGCGTGCAAGCGACCAAGACCGAGGACACGCACTTCCCGGCCTATGGCGCGCAGACCGTGCACATGCCCTTCGGCGAGGTGTACACGTCGCTCCAGACCGGCGTGGTGAACGTGGCCGAGAACGGCGTCAACGTGTACGAGCAGAACAAGCACTACGAAGTGGCGCCGGTGCTGAACATGACCCAGCACGAAGCCAACAACAACTGCATCTGGGTCAGCGACAAGGCCTGGAACAGCTTCAGCGCCGAAGAGAAGAAGTGGGTCCAGGAGGCGGCCGACGAAGTCAGCCGGCGCGAGCCCGCCATGGCCTTCAAGCTCGAGGCCGAGTCGGCTGCGAAGCTTCAGAAGATCGGCGTCAAGATCAACTCCAAGGTCGACAAGTCCGGATTCATGAAGGCCGCCCTGCCCATCCAGGACGAGCTGGCCAAGGAGCTCGGGCCGCATGCGGTCAAGATCCTCGGTCTCGTCCGCGCGGTGCAGTAGTCCCACCGATATGATGCGGCGCGGCGGCGCGGGCAACGCCGCCACGCTTCGCGCCACGGAGACAAGCACGTGACAGCTGTGACCGACTTTGCCGCAAGCCGGGCGCTGATCCTCCAGCGCCACCGCCACCTGAAATGGAAACGGCTGGACCCGCTGGAGGCCGGGTTGATGGTCCTGTGCGGGGTGTGCATCGGCGGCTTTACCTTGTGCGTCTTCCTCGACGTCGTGACGCGCACCATCGGCCACCCCTGGCTGTGGCTGCAACAGGCGACCACGGCATTCTTCGCCTGGGGCGTGTTCATCGGCATCGCCGCCGCCACGCGGCGCAACGACCATATCTACCTGGCCGAGATCACCAGGCGTATGACCGGCACCAAGCGCTGGGCGATCGAGACCTTCAACCGGCTGGTCGTGCTGATCGTGGCCGGATTCATGGCCTGGTTCGGCTACAAGAACGCGATGCTGGACCTTGGCAGCTTCCGCATGCCCTGGCTCATTCCCTTGACCGTCTATACCGGTGTCGTGCCGATCTCGGGCGCCCTGGTGATGCTGTTTTGCGTCGAGCAGATCGTCAAAGGATGGCAGAACGGCTTCGAGGGTCCCGAGGACGATGAATTCCTGCCGGAACCTGTGGAATGAGCTCTGGCTTACTTCTGGTTTTGATGGGAGGCTTGTTCCTGCTGTTGGGTTACATGGGCGTGCCCGTGGCGTTCGCGATCATCGCGGGCGTGCTGGCGGCGACGGCGTTCACTCCGATCAGCTTCCAGTCGATGGTCGGCCAGTTGTTCCATGGCATCGACTCCGAGACGCTCCTGGCCGTCCCCTTCTTCCTCCTCGTCGGCGAGCTGATGTCGTCGGCCGACGTGACTCATCGCATGATCCGACTCGCCCAGACGCTGGTGGGGCACCTGCGCGGGGGCCTAGCCCAGGTCGTCACCTTGTTCAGCATGTTCTTTGCCGGCATCTCGGGCTCCTCGGCCGCCGACGTCGCGGTGCTGAGTCGCACCGTGGCGCCCGAGATGGACAAGGAGCGCTACGATCGCGCCTTCACGGCAGCGCTCATCGCCTCGGCCTCGACTATGGCCAACCTGATCCCGCCGTCGATCATGGCCGTGGTCTACGGCGCCACCGGCAACGTGTCGATCGGCGGGCTGTTCCTCGGCGGCGTGGTGCCGGGCGTGCTGATCGGCGTCGGGCTGATGATCTACAGCTACTTCTTCGGTCCCGTCGGCACCATGAAGAAGCGTGCGCGTCTCGTGGACATCTTCGTCGCGGCCCGCGGCTCGGCCCTGCCGATGGTGATCCCGGTCATCATCATGGGGGGCATCCTGACCGGCTGGTTCACGCCGACCGAGGCCGGCATGGCCGCGGCGGCCTACATCCTGCTGGTGCTCATCCCGGTGCTGAATCCGCGCCACATCCGCCGCCTGCCGGGCGATTTCATGTACACCGGTCTGCTGTCCTCGCTGCCGCTGGCGGCGGTGGCCGGCGCCTCGGCCTTCGGCTGGATGCTCGCCTATCTGCGTGGCCCCGACACGGTGGCCGAGTACATCAGCTACTACGCGGGCACCGACCCGAAGATGATCATGCTCCTCCTGGTCGTGCTGTTCGTGATCCTCGGCGACTTCATCGACGCGATCCCGGCCATCATCATCTTCATGCCCATCATCAACAAGCTGACGCAGGTGGGCCACATCAATCCGGTGCACATGGGCGTGGTCATCATCACCACGCTGGTGTTCGGATTGATCACGCCGCCTTACGGGCTGTCGCTCCTGATAGCCTCGAAGTTCGTCGGCGTGCCGTTCTACCGCGCGATGTTCCGATCGTTCCCTCTCTACATCGTGTTCTTCGTCACCATCGCCTTCACGGTGCTGTTCCCCGACGTTGTGCTGTGGCTGCCGAAGCAGCTCCTGCCACAATCGGTCGGCTGTTTCCCCAACCCCAGCGGAACCGGCTGGATCTGCCCCAGATAAAAGAATCAAGCCAAGGATCTGGTCGCGTTGGATGTCTTCACGGTGCCCACGGCGACCTTTCGAGTCCGCGGATTGGACTGGCGTAGACTACGACAACGGGACCCGGACACATTTTTCGTTGGCTAAGGACGCACCCGAGCCACGGAGTGCGCAGGGCAGGGTCGTGGAGGTGCCACGCGTGGGTGGGCTCCATCACTCATGACCAGAGCCAATGCAGCGTCTTCGAACTTGCAGGAGCCCTCAGGGCGGTGTGATTACCAACCAGGTGGTCTCACCAGATGCGGACTTTATGCTCTGGACGATGTACCGGTCGTGGAGTCGGTACATGTTGTAGAAGACACCGTAGGGAGGCCAGAAGATCCCCCAAATCCGCACAGCCTTGGGGAGGTCCTGTTCGTGCACGACCTTTCCGTTCTCATCCTTGACCTCCAGGTGGTAATCCCCGAACGTGGTGCCTGTCGACTCGATCTTAGCCGGGCTCTTCCCGAAATCCTTGCCGTCGACAACGACGGTCAAGCCCGGCGGATCGGTGAAAACGGTGGAGGTCGTGGCACATGCGGCGAGGACGAGCGCGCCAAGAGTCAGCGCGACCAGAGCGAGCCCCTTCGGCGTCGTCCGGTTCTTCTCCATGGGCTCAGTCTCCCTCATGAGGGCTCGGCCTCAGGATCGTATCGAGAGCGTCTCGCCCGCCACTGCCCGAACGAAGCGCTCCACCTCGGACTCGTCGTTGTAGTAGTGCACGCTGGCGCGGACGAGCGCGTCGACTCCGCGCACGGGCAGATCGACCCGCGACAAGCGGGCCTCGTGGGCGTTGATATTCATGGCGCGCAGCCGGTCGCGCGTCTTGGCCGGCGCTTCGCCGTTCTTGAGAAAGGCGACGATCCCGCACTGCTCCACTCCGCGATCGTGCACGCTCACGCCGGGTCGCTTCGCGAGCTCCCGCCGCAGCAATGTCGCGAGCGCTTTGACCCGTGCTTCGATCGCGTCGATGCCCACCCGCATCGCGTAGCGGGCGGCGACGCCCAGGCCGATCTGGCCGGCCACGAATCGCTCCCAGTTTTCGAACCGGCGCGCGTCGTCACGGACGACGTAGGTGTCGGCGTCGATCCAGGTGGCGGCGTGGAGATCGATGAACGGCGGCTCGAGCCTCTCGATGGTGTCACGCCGCACGTAGAGGAAGCCCGTGCCGCGGGGCCCGCGCAGATACTTGCGGCCCGTGGCCGAGAGCATGTGGCAGCCGATCTCCCGCACATCGACCGCGAGCTGGCCGACCGACTGGCAGGCATCGAGCAGATAGAGGATGCCGTGGCGCGCGGCGATGCGGCCGACGTCGACCGCCGGATGGACGAGCCCGCCTCTCCCGGGCACGTGCGTGATCGCGATCAGCTTCGTGCGCGGACCGATCGCGCGCTCGAGCGCGGCGAGGTCGAGCTGCCCGGACGCGTCGCTGTCGACCACGTCGATCTCGATCCCCACGCGCGCCTTCATCTGCAGGAACGCGAGG
>DATNOD010000004.1:0-10196 GCA_035601515.1 Candidatus Eiseniibacteriota bacterium
TCACCCAGGCGGTCGGGCCCAACCAGGCGCCGAGACCGATGAATACGCCTTCATAGACGGCGATGGCAGGGGCCAGCCCGATCAAGAAAGTCCGGCGAGGAAGCGCAACCAGCCCCGAGATGTAGTTCGTGTTTATCCGCATGCCAGGAGTTATACGGCCCACGAACACTGCCGGCGAACCACCGCGTCGGAGTTTGGCGGCTAGATTATCTACCCGCCTTTCAACGCGCACGAAAGCGGCAATTCGAGGGAGCGCTGCACTTCCGATCCGCTCAAACAGCTCGCGCCCGCTCATGGCGCCGAGAAGGGCGGACGCATATGTCGCGACGAGGACGACAAGGGGGTTGAGGTGAGCGGTCGCAATCGTCACGCCTATCAGAACCAAGAGAAAGTCACCCGGCGCGAATGGCATCGGGATTCCGAGCTCTTCAAGCACGATCAGACCACAGATGGCGGCAACGAGCGCGTAACCAGAAACACCAAGCAATCCGGTGATGCCTTCGTTCATGCCGCGACCGTAGGCGCGATTTCGCACGATCACATCGGGGCTGGACCGCCCGATTGTTGGTGTTAGCCCTGAGGGCGCTGGGCGATCGGCTGCGAGATTCCGAGAGCTAATCGCCGCCCGCAAGCAGGAAACCGAGAAATGGGACAACCGCGCCGACTGCGGTCAGCGAACCAAGTAGCAGTGCTGCCAGCGCAATGTGGCGGTGGCGCGTTCTCATCCCCATACCAAGCCAACAAATCAGGGCCGAACCCATGCCGAGCAGAAACGCCGCCCACCAAAGTAGCGGTACAAGACTCGGACCGACTACGAGCAGCGAGCTCGCGGCCATCAGGGCGGCGACTGCAAGGATGATTCCGGCCAGCGCGACACCGTCGGCAACTCGGCTACTTGCCCGTGGCGCTGTTTCGCTCACGTCGCCACCTTAGGTAGGCAGGGTTAGGAGCGCATCGGGGCCTGGCTCGTGTTCGAGTAAGGGTTAGCCCTGTACCCGGCCCGAGACAGCCGGTGAGATGATGCGGCGATGCCCGAGCGGGTGCTCATCGTGGACGATCACCTGGGGTTCCGCCGGCTTGCTCGCCGCCTTCTCCAGGCCATCGGCCATGAGGTCGTTGGGGAGGCTGGTACTGGGGCGGAGGCGCTGAACGAGTCGCGCCGACTGAAGCCCGACCTCGTGCTCCTCGACATTCAACTGCCCGACCTGGATGGGCTGGCGGTCGCGGCTTCGTTGAGCTCCGAGCCGGAGCCTCCGACCGTGGTCCTGGTGTCCAGTCGTGACGCCGCGGACTATGGTCCCCGCCTTCTTGATTGCGGCGCCGTTGGCTTCATAACCAAGGCCGATCTTTCCGCCGAGACCCTGGGGGCTTTGCTCGGAGAATGACCACTTTGCAGCGTCGCGTAATCCAGGTCGGCGCGCTCGCGGTGGTCGCCTTGGCTTGTTACGCCGAGGCTTTGTACTCCTCCCGGACCTGGTCCTCGGTGCTCGTCGACATCGTGCCCGGGTCCTCTTTCGTCCTCGCCGGGCTGATCGCCTGGTCGCTCCGGCCTCGGAATCGGGTCGGCCTTCTCATGATCGGCGTGGGCGTCGGTCTGCTCACTGTTGATGCAGCACTCCAGGACAGGGTTGGCCGGGTCTGGCAGCCAGCGGAGGTCCTCCTGGTTTTTGTCAGCCCACTCTGGGCGGTTGTGCTCATCCACCTCCTACTGGCCTTTCCTGGAGGGCGGCTTGTCTCGCGGCTGGATCGCGTCGTGGTTCGATCCTTTTACGCGGTCGTACCGCTCGCGGCCCTGCTCGCGGTCGTCGCCGGCAACCCGGTGCTTGGGCGGATCAGCCAGCCTGTTTTCGACATCGAAGTCCCTGCCGCGGGCGATATCTACGCTGCTTGCCTCGTCATCGGTTCAGCCCTGGTCATCCGCCGATGGTTTCTCGGCGGCCGCGCTCGCCGGCGATCGATGTCCCCGGTTTTCTGGCCGATGGTCCCGATCACGATTCTCTTCTTGGTTGCCACTGCGGCGGTCCTGGGCCGTTCACTCACGGTACCGGCGACGGTTTTCCCACTCTTCCTGGTGGCCCTGCCGATCGGAATCCTCATCGGCCTGCTGAGGTCCGGACTGGACATGTCATCAGTTGGCGATCTGGTCGTCAAGCTATCCGGCGGCCTCGCTCCTGAGCAGCTGCAGCCGGCGCTCGCACACGCACTCCACGACCCTTCGCTCGAGGTGGCTTACTGGCTGCCGGCCCAGGAGTATTTTGCGGACCTGGAAGGGCTCCGCATGGATCTGCCGACAGCCGACTCGGAGCGAGCGGTGAGCATCCTGGGCAACCCCGCCAGCCCGGTCGCCGCGCTCGTGTACGACTCCTCGCTCGTCGAAGAGGGACAGCTGGTCGGTACGGCTGCCGCGGCACTTCACCTGGCACTACAAAACGCGCGTCTTCAGGTTCAGCTGCGCGCGCAGCTGGAGGAGGTGCGTCAGTCGCGGGCGCGCTTGGTCGAGGCTGCCGACATCGAGCGTCAGCGAGTCGAGCGAGATCTTCACGATGGCGCTCAACAGCAGCTCGTGAACTTGCTGTTGTCGCTGCAGGTCACGAAAACAGAGGCGTTACGGCACTCTGATCCAGAAACGGCATCTCGGGTCGAGGCCAACATCGCCGACCTCAAACAGGCTCTCGACGAGCTCCGCGAGCTGGCACGCGGTATACATCCGACCATCCTCACCCAGGCCGGCTTGATTCCCGCGATCCGATCGCTCGGCGAGCGCTGCCCGATTCCGGTCGAAGTCAAAGAGGAGCTGGGCGATGTACGGCTCGCGGCGCCTTTGGAGGCAGCACTTTACTTCGTCGTTTCCGAGGCCATTACGAACGCTGTGAAGTATTCGAAGGGGCGACGAGTTTGCGTCTCGGTTGGTCGGCGCTCGGGACTCGCGGTCGTCGAGATTTCCGACGACGGCGTGGGCGGAGCCGACTCGTCCGTTGGTTCCGGCCTGCGCGGGCTGACCGACCGGGTCGCTGCGGTGGGTGGGCGACTGGTGATCAAAAGCGGAACTGCAGGTGGCACGACCATTCATGCCGAAGTACCTTGCGGGTAATCGTCGCTGACGATTCGGTCTTGTTTCGAGAGGGCCTGGCCCGGGTGCTCGAAGCGGCCGGCTTCGAAGTCGTCGGACAGGCGTCGAATACAGACGAGCTGGACCGGCTTGTAGAAAGCCAAAACGTCTCATTGGTGATCCTGGACATTCGCATGCCCCCGACCCAGACGGACGAAGGGCTTGTTGCCGCCAAACGCATCCGACGTCAGCACCCAGAAATCGGTGTCTTGATGCTCTCCCAATATGTCGAAAGTCACCACGCAATCGACCTTCTCGGACAGAGCCCGGACCGCGTTGGTTATCTGCTCAAGGATCGATTCGCAGACGTGGGCGAGTTCATAGATGCCGTCCGGCGAGTCGGGAGTGGAGGATCTGCGGTCGATCCTCTGGTCGTGTCGCAGTTGCTGGGGCGGAAGCGATCACGCGACCTGATCGAAGACCTGACCGATCGCGAGAGGTCGGTCCTCTCCTTGATGGCCGAGGGCCGATCCAACGATGCCATCGCGTCGGCGCTGACGATCAGCCCCAAGACACTTGAAGCCCATATCGGCACGATCTACTCGAAGCTCGGATTAGAGCCGGCGGGCGCCGATCACCGACGTGTGCTAGCGGTTCTCAACTACCTTCGGTCGTCCTGAGCCATGCGATCAGCGGTGGCTCGGGCCTGAGCTCAGACCCACCGCCAGCGAGATGACCGCCTCTCACACGTCCGGAAGCTTAGCCCGCAGTCCGCCAGTTTCTGCCAGCCGCCAGCGAGAACGACGCCAGGCAACCCACGGCGACGATTGAGAGCACAACCGGGGTCAGGCCGATGCCGAAACGCCCGATCACGGCGCTGATGCCGCCGGGGACGACCGCCCCGCCCAGCATCGAAGCCGGAAAGAGCCATGAGGTGGCGCGTGCGTCACCCGGCCTGAGCTTCGCGAGCCAGACAATGCCGGTCGGAAAGATCGGCGCAATCGCCAGGCCGGCGAGGATGTATGCCACCGGAGCCGCGGCCGGGATGAGGGCGGCGAGCAGGGCTGCGGCAGCTACGGCCGACCCGATGATCACGATCACGCGCTCTGGCATGGCGGCCGGGATCAGGGCGGCGAGGAGCCTTCCGGCGGCGACTGCCAGCCAGAAACCGGACGTAAACGTCGCCGCGGCCAGTGACTGCTGGCCGACCGACTCCAGGTGCGAAGTCATCCAGCCGCCGGTGCCCGCCTCGAGCCCGACGTAAAGGGCGAACGCGACCATGAAGATGGCCAGCAGCCCGATCGATTTACTCGTGCCCCGCCCAGCGATGAAGGGCAACCGTCCCGACATCTGAGCGACAAGCGGCATGACCACGACCGCGAGTGCCGCAGCGCCGCCGTAGAACAGGGCGAGGTGCGATCGGCCGACCGTGGAAACGAGGATTGGTCCCGCCACCGCGCCCAGGCCGAACGCCCCGTTCAGCGCGTTCAGCACCGCGGTGCGGCGGGTGCCTTCACCGTGGGCCACCAGCTGGTTACAGCCAATGTCGAGCGCGCCATAGCCGACGCCCAGCACGAGCACTCCGGCCAGGAACACAGACCACGACGGCGCCACGGCAACGCCGGCGCATCCGAGGCCGAGACAGGTCAGAGCGGCGAGCACGAAGGTGCGGCTGGACAAGCGTCTGAGTGCGCGCATTCCGACCAGGACTCCAAGCACGGCGCCGGAGTAGTGGGCGATGAGGACGCCGCCTGCCACCGACAGGCTGACTCCGAAGCTGCGGGAGAGGTGCTCGAGGAGGGGACCGTACGCGGAGGCGAGGATTCCCATCAGGAAGAAGATCGCGGAGATTGCCCCGAGTGCCGCCCGGGTCAGGTGGACGCGCTCGCCGCCGGCAATCAAGTCGACACAAGGCTACGTAACCAGTAGGATTCGTCGCCGTTGAGCTTGCCATGACCGCGCTTAGCAACCTGTTTTCCTGGCTCGTCACCGCCCTGTTCGGGGTGCTCTTCCTACTCCTCGTCTACGAGAGCTGGGCGATCATCACGCACCACACACCGATCACCGACTACATACGGCCCGCTGTCCACGACCACCCCGCGTGGGCGTTCATCGTCGCAGTCGTCGTCGGCATCCTCCTCGGGCATTTTCTGTGGGGCCCAGCCAGGGGCAGGACGTCCCCATCGGGCGGACAGCAGTGAACCTCTCCGCGGAGGCGATCCTCGCCCTGATCGCCACAGCCGGGGTCGGAATCGCGTTTCTCCTGATGCTCGAAGAGGCAATCGCCCTGCGAGCGGGCCGCGACCCGATGAGCAACGGGGTGCGTGCGTTCATGCGCCGGTTCCCCAGAGGCACGTACGTCCTGGCAGTGCTCATCGGAATGGTGCTCGGCCACCTGCTTTGGCCGTAAGCAAATCTGATCTCGCAACGAGAATTTTTGACGCGCTCTTTGACGATCTCGTTAATTCTTATCGGGTAACTCATCGGTTATGACGGTTCTACTTGGTCGTTCATCGACGAAAATAGTTCGTGGCGCGTGCGGGAACGGTGGGGGAAGGAGAAAAAGGCTGAGCATTAGCCCGGGGACGACTTTAGGTTCTTATCTGATCGTGGAGCAGATAGGCCGTGGAGGAATGGCTACGGTCTACAAAGCCTATGAGGAGCCCCTTACCCGCCACGTAGCGATCAAGGTCCTGCCCGAGTTCTTCGCCGAAGACAAGGACTACCGGGTTCGGTTCCAGGTCGAAGCGGTTGCAGTCGCCAAGCTTCGCCACAACAACATCCTCACGGTGTTCGCCTACGGCGAGGAAGAAGGCGTTCCGTATATCGTCTGCGAGTTTGTGGACGGAGGGACTTTGGCCCAGCGCCTCGATGGCGTGATGGCGATCGCTGACGCGCTGCTGGTGCTCACGCCTGTGGCCTCGGCCCTCGACTACGCGCACTCACAGGGCGTCCTGCATCGCGACATCAAGCCGTCGAACATCATGATGCTGAGCGACGGCACCCCGGTCCTTACTGACTTCGGACTGGCCAAGGTAATCGGCGGTGCCACGATCACCGTGACCGGCCAGGTGCTTGGCACCCCCGAATACATGGCCCCAGAGCTGGTGCAAGGCGACGGGGCTGGCCCCGCCGCAGACCGTTATTCGCTTGGGGTCGTGGCCTACCAGATGCTCACCGGTCGAGTCCCGTTCCAAGGCAACACACCTGGAGCAACCCTCATGTCCCAGGTGCAGGATCCTTTACCGCCCGCGCGCGAGATCAACCCGGACCTCACTGTGGAGATCGCCGTCATCCTCGACAAGGCACTGGCGAAGGCTCCGGCGGAGCGGTACGAGACCGCGTCGGCCTTCGTCGCTGACCTTGCGTCTGCTGGTTTGCCCGCGCCGATGGAGGCCACCGGCTAAGGGGTCTGACTTCGGCTTCCGCCGCACAGACGGCTGGTTATGTGCGAAGGTCGAGAGGTGACGCGGCCGCACCCGACCGAGATCCCGTACCTCCTTGCCTTCTTCCCGAGCCTTCGCGCAGCGTCTGACCGCACGCTTAGCGTCTACTTCGGGATTCGCGCCGATGCGTACGACGCCAGGTTCTACGAGGGTGAGCTCAAGCGAATCGTCGAGAAGCACTGGCACAAGCTCAGCGATGAAGACCGCGAAGTGGTCGATCGCGAGCTACCTCGGATCAAAGCCCAGCTGTCCGTCCTTCGCCCGGTTGCGTGCCCGTTCATGGCAGCGTTCGCCGACGAGCCCAAGGGCGTCCTGAGACTGATCCGGCTCCCCGAGGAGACCGAAGACCGGCTGGAGGTGGACCCGCCGCTGCTCGCCCCGCTGGAGCTATTGCTGCGCAAGCACCCGCCGTCGCTCGTGGTCATCGTCCACAAGGAGCAGGCTCAGACTTTCGCGTCGATCCTCGACGAAGTCATCCCCCAACACCATTTCGACGGCACGCAGGTCAAGCACATCAGGTCCGGCGGAAACAAGAATCCAAGCCTTCAGCGCCAGGAGGAGAACCGGGTGAAAGCCAACATGGCCGCGGTGGTGCGCATCATAGACAGAGAGGTGAGCGCCGTCTCTTACAAGCGGCTGTACCTGGCCGGCCCAGACGAAGCCGTGGCCGAGCTGGAGAAGCTTTTGCCTCCTTCGCTGAAGAAGATCATCGCGGGCCGGCTGTCGGCATCGTTCGATCGCAGTGTGGGTGAGCTCGAGGTCGACATCCGCAAGCAGCTGAGCGCTACGCGGGCTTAGTCTCCGGCGGTTTCTTGCCGTCCAGGAACTCCTGGTAGCGGCGGTATGCCTCCTGCTTGCGGCTGTCGACGATCTTCGTGTAGCCCTGCAGGGTGTTGAGGTTGGCGTGGCCGAGCACCTCTTGCACGAGGCGGACGTCGCCACCCGTCACCTCGAGCAGAGTGGTGGCGGTCGTGTGCCGCGCGACGTGCGGTGATTTGAACGACCATGCGCCCAGCTGCTTGCGCAGTCGGCGGACGATGAACCTCGCGCCGGCGCCAGTCAGCCGTCGCCCGCGGTCGTCCTGCACGGAGCGGTCGAAGTTGATGAAGAGCGCCATGCAGGCGTCCTCGCGCGCGGCGAGGTACTCCTCCAGCGCTGCGCGTGCATCGGCCGTGAGATATACGGCTCGCTGCTTGGAACCTTTGCCGGTAACGATCAGCCGGTTGCCGGTGCGCGGGAAATCCGTGCGGTCGAGTGCGAGAGCCTCCGAGATCCGGCAACCGGTGCTGATCAGAAACTGAACCAGGGCACGGTCACGCTTTTCGGCGATGGTCTCGCTTGGGAGTGCGGCGAGCAGGCGCGCGAGCTCGTCCGGATCGATCGGCTTCGGTAGTCGCTGCTCGAGCTTGGGAAGCGTGATGCCGTTGGAGAGATCTTTATCCATGAGACCTTCGCGGGCCAGCCATCGAAGGCACGAACGGATCGCGACCAGGGCGCGGGCCCTCGACGCCGGGCCCTTCAGATGTCCCGCGAGGTAGCGCTGATATGCGCGCAAGTCTTCGTGGCGCAGGTCGGCAAGCGCGAGGGTATGTCCGTTCGCGGCCAGAAAAGACATCAGCCTGCTGAGCTCGGATTGATATGCCCGAACCGTGTTCGGACTCCGGTTCGCCTCGAGTTGAAGCCAGCCGACGTATTCAGAAGTTGCGGCCTGCAGGTCGTGGGGCATATCGAGGCCGTCTGCATGTTGCCATAACGGGGGTGGAGGGACGAGCCTCTCCCTTAGAGTAGGTCGCATGCGCGCCCCCCTGACAGCCGTTGCCGTGTTGTTGTTGCTCGCCGGATGCGGCTCTGTTGGCGGTATCGGCACGCCCGCAGCCACGGCTTCCAGCATCGCGGTCAAGAGCAGCGATCTGCCGAGCGACATGCACAGGTGCGATCTGTCGGGTGATATCAACGATTACCTGAAGAAGATCCAGACCAAGGATCCGAGCACGTATTCGACGATCAAGGTTCAGTGGGCGGCCGCGCAGAAGGATGGCGCGACGGCGGCGGACGTCGAGTTCTACACCGACTCCGCGGCGCATTGCACAGCTCTCGAGTCGAACGGCTCGCAGATCGGCACCGCGACGTACAAGCTGGTGGTCAACTTCGTGTTCCAGTTCAAGGACCAGGCGAGCGCCGAAAAGGGCTACAGCACCGATTCGATCTTCGGCTTCAGCGCGCCGACCCTGAAGGCGTCGCAGGTCCCGGTGACGGAAGGGACCGCCACCGGTCTGGGCAAGAATTCCATCGTGCTGTCGATCTCGATCTCCAACCAGGCGTTCTATGTGGCGGTCTGGCAGAACAAGCAGTTCATGGTCATCCTAGGCATCCTCAACATCGACACCGGCGCGGATAAGAAGATCGCGCTGGCGGAGAACAGCCGGATCCATTAAGCGGCTTCGGGTGCGCCCGGGCCCGTTAGACTACGCGAGCCGATCGCAGAACCGCGCAACGTCCCACCCCGCCCTCGGCGCCGGCAGGCCCCTTCGGCTTTGCTCCGCACAGCGTCAGCACTGGCGCTTGTGGTCGTTGTCGCCCTCGTTTTCTACCGGGTCATGGACTCCACGGGACAGGGCGTGGCCAAGGCGGACGTTGCCGGCGTTCTGATCAAGCCGGCGGTTTCTGTCTCCCAGCCTCTTCTCGCTGGCCTCGAGGATGGCGCGTGCGTGAGCTTTGCACCGACGAGTGGACACGTCGGTCAGACGGTGTTCATCGATGCCGGCCATGGCGGGCTCGATCCCGGTGTCGTGGGCGCTGCCGCCGCCGGCCATCAGGTACTGGAGAAGGACGCGACGCTGGCGGTGGCGTCTCGGCTGGCCGCTCTGTTGCGCGCCGATGGGTACAGCGTGGTGATGTCGCGTACGAGAGACACGACGGTGATCAAGCTGGCCGCGGCCGACTCGAACTATGGGGCGATCACCTCGAGCGCAGTGCACCGCGACCTGGCCGCGCGGGCGGCATGCGCGAATGCCGCTGGTGCCAACGTCCTGGTTTCGATCCATCTGGACGGCTTCAGCGACCCGTCGGTGGGCGGCGCGGAGACGTTCTATGACGCAGCCCGGCCGTTTGCTGCTTCCAACCACCGACTGGCTGCCGACCTGCAGTCCGCGCTGGTCGCGCGGTTGGGCGTGGCTGACCGCGGAGTCTTTACCGATGATCAGCTTGCCGCCCCGACCCTCACGGCAACCGGCGGCAGTTACAACCACCTGATCGAGCTGGGCCCGCAGTCACCGGGGTGGGTCGACAATCCGAGCCAGATGCCGGGCGCGCTGGTGGAGCCGCTGTTCATCACCAACCCAGCCGAGGCTCAGATCGCGAGCGATCCTGCTGGTCAGCAGAAGATCGCGGAGGCGTTGGCCGCGGGTGTGTTGAGGTTTGCGTCCGCGCAGGCCTGAGTTTTCTCGCGGCCACACTGGTGCGCCTGGCAAGAATCGAACTTGCTGCCTCTTGCTCCGCAGGCAAGCGCTCTATCCGGTGAGCTACAGGCGCGTGAGCGGTTCAGTTTAGGCGAGCATCGACCGCTGCCGTGGCGGTCTTGAACGCCGCCGCGTCGAGGTTTGTGAGTACGACGAGGGCCACAAACACAGACTTGTGCCAGCACGCGAGTCGCACCGGCGCACGGTCGTAAGTCCATGCGCTGAGGCCGAGTCCGGTCGCTG
>DATNOD010000005.1:0-14818 GCA_035601515.1 Candidatus Eiseniibacteriota bacterium
GAGATCCACCGCTTCAACAAGGCCCAGCAGGACGCAATCCTGCCGCACGTCGAAGATGGCACGGTCACCCTCATCGGCGCCACCACCGAGAACCCGTCATTCGAAGTGATTGCCCCGCTCTTGTCTCGAAGCCGTGTCTTCCGCCTGGAGGCGCTGGAGCGCGACGACCTGCAAAAGATCATCGAGCGAGGAGCCGGCGAGCTGGAGGCGACGCTCACCGTCGAAGGCATGGAGGCATTGCTCGAGGGCGCGCGCGGCGATGCGAGGGTGGCGTTGAACGGGCTCGAGGCGGCGGCCGCGCTCGCCGGTGGCGACGAGGTCGGGCTCGACCATGTCGAGCGCGCTCTTCAAGAGGGCCACCTCCTCTACGACCGGGCCGGCGACCAGCACTACGACATCGTCTCGGCTTTGATCAAGAGCGTTCGCGGCAGCGACCCTGACGCGGCGGTTTACTGGCTCGCCCGCATGCTCGAGGCCGGCGAAGATCCGCTGTTCGTCGCGCGCCGCCTCGTGATCTCCGCCGCCGAGGACATCGGTCTCGCCGATCCGCAGGCGCTGCAGGTGGCGATGGCCGCACAGCAGGCAGCGCATTTCGTCGGTATGCCGGAGGCGGTGCTGCCCTTGACGGAAGCCGCCCTTTACCTCGCCCTCGCTCCGAAGTCCAATTCCGCCCTCACCTCATATGGCGCAGCAAGAGAGCTGATCGCCCAGACCGGCAACGAGCCGGTGCCGCTGCATCTGCGCAACGCCGTCACCGGCTTGATGCGATCGATGGGCTACGGTCGCGGCTACCAGTACGCACACGATTACGAAGGCGGAGTGGCCAAGAGTCAGGCGCACATGCCCGAGAAGCTGAAGGGTCGCAAGGTGTACAAGCCCGGCCCACGCGACCTGGGCTCCCCGCCGCGGGGGGAGCTCCCGCCACGCCCGTAGGGCGTCGCGGGTGAGGGGTGGGCGCAAGTTTCAATTCCGTTAGATTTCGAACTCCGTGGCCGACGCTCTCGTCATCTTCAAGCCCGATGCTGCATACCGGCTCGCCGCGCGCGCCGGCATCTGGGGCTGGCTCACGTCCGAGCGCGAGTGGAAGGTCGAATCGCTGACATGGTTCCAACCCCCGGCGGCCCTCATCGAGAGCCATTACGACTTTCTCAAAGGCAGGCCGTTCTTCAGCTGGCTGGTCGATTTCATGACAGCGCTGGCCATGCCTGTTGGGCGCGTGACCGCATCCGCCGACGCTCTCGAGCGCATGCGCCACGACCTCGGAGAAACGCGAATCCAACAATCGCGTCCTGGCTCTCTGCGCGAGAGATACGGGATCTTCGGCGGCGTCAACTGCCTGCACCTTTCCGACGCGCCGGAGACCGGCGCTTCAGAGGTCGCGAGGTGGGCGAAGTTCGTTCAGCTCGACAAGATCGATGCCGACCTCGAGGTCGAGACCGACAAACCCGACCACACCTTCCACCTGCGTTCACTCGCCACCCAGGTGGCCGGGGGGATCCACGTCGATCTGGCGTCACAGGTGATTCGAGAGCTGCTGGCTGAGGAATCCGCAATAGAGGGCGCCAAGCTCGAGGCCCTGTGGCGGATCACTCTGGGGGCGTTGGCTTAGTCTCTGCGGCTCGCTCGACCGCTCGAACGTGCACCGTCACGGCTTTATTGAATAGCTCCGAGTTGGGCACGACGACCAGGTCGCCCGAGTCGGTCTTCAGCAGCGTCACCCTCAGCCTCACATCGGTCACTGTGCCCGAGCCGACGCCCTCGAGCGTGATGCGATCGCCGACCCTGATGTGGCGCTCGAGCAGCACGTAGTAGCCGGACACGTAGTCCTTGAGCAGGTCCTGCACGCCGAAGCTGGCGATGATGGTGGCCAGCAGGATGCCGGCGAGCGTCAGGTTCTGGCTCTGAAACGCGAAGCCGATCGCAAACGAAAGCCCGACGCCGAGCAGGAAGAAGGCCACGACACGACCGCCGACCTGGACCATGTCCGAGCGGATGTTTCGGCGCTTGAGAGCCGCAACCACCACCGTCGAGACCACGCGCGAGCCGATGAGGAAGACCAGGAAGACGATGACGGCGACGACGAGGTACTCCAGGTTCGTGTCGGTCAGACCGGGAACCACCGCCAGCGGCGGTGGCGTCACTTTCTTTTCTCGGCTGTTTCCTCTGCGGCGGGAGTCTCGCCCTCTGCGGCTGCCTCGCCCTCGGCACCGGCTTCGCCTTCGGCCGGAACGACTGCCTCGGCGGCCGGAACCTCTTCCTCGACCTTGAGCTCGCGCTTGTGGACGATCTTGACGACAAGCTCTTCCGGGTCGATGAGCAACGTCACGCCCTTAGGGACGTTGATATCAGCCACGCGGAGCTCCGAGTCGATCTCATCGAGAGGCGTCAGGTCAACCTCAAAAGCCTCGGGGATGTCGGTGGGCAGACATTCCACTCGGAGCGAGTGGATCGGCTGCAGGATGTCCGCGTCGCCGCGCTTGACGGCGGCGGACTCGCCCGTCAGGTGGACGGGGACCTCGACGGTGATCTTCTCCTCGAGGCTGACGGCATAGAAGTCGACATGGATCGGGCCCAGACGGCGCGGATGGGTCTGGATCTCGCGCACGAGCACCTTTTGGGTGCGATCGCTGTCCACGACCAGGTCCACCAAGTGGGTCCGCCCAGACTTCACGAAAACCTTCTGGAACTCGAGCCTATCGAGCACGAGCGCGGTCGGCTTGCTGTTGTGGCCGTAGACCACCGCGGCCAGCTTCCCCTGGCGGTGTAGCCGCCGGGTTCGCTTGCCCAGGAGTTCGCGTGTGGATGCGTTCAGCTGCATGGTGGCGCCTCAGATGGAGAGGCGGTGGCTATGATACCGCGCAGAGCGACAGCCACGGACGCCGGCACGACACCACCAGGAGGGAACCAGGTATGCAAAGCCCACCCCCGCCGCCGTCCGGCGGCATGATGCCACCGCCACCCCCACCACCCGGTGGTTACATGCAGCCCCCCATGGGCGGGGGCGGCGCCATGGCGGCCGGCAACCTCGCGTCACCAGGCTTGCGCATCGTCGGTGGCCTCATCGACGTGGTCATCCTCATCGTCATCAACGGCGTAATCGGCGCGCTCCTCAAGGACGTTCGCGGTCTGGCGGGCGTCATCAACCTGATCGTGGACGTCGCGTACTTCGCTTACTTCTGGAGCAGCCGCGGGCAGTCCATCGGGATGATGCCGTTCGGGTTCAAGGTCCGCGACATGGCCACCGGGCAGTTCCCGACCTTGGGCAAGGCGGCTCTGCGCGGGTTCATCTGGACTATCGAAGTCGGCCTAACGATCTGCATCATCGGGGCGATCGGCTGGCTGTGGCAGCTGTGGGACCCGCAGAAGCAGGCCATCCACGACAAGGTCGCCGGCACGATCGTCACCGTCTCCTGACGCTGTAAGCGAGAGTGGAGAATCCGCCGCCGGCCGGCTATATGCCGCCGCCTCCGAACTACGCGCCGGCGCCGGCGCCCGGCCAGACGACGTACGCGGGGTTCTGGATCCGTGTTGTGGCCCGGCTTGTCGACGGGCTTCTGCTCGGCATCCCGTTCAGCATCCTCTTCGGTATTTTCGCCGCCGCCGGCGGTTTGTTTGCATCCACCAGCAACTCCAACAGCCAGAGCTCGAACGGCGCCGCCGCGGCGCTGTTCGGGGGCGCGTTCGTTCTCTTTTATCTTCTTGCTCTGGCGGTCACTTTCGGCTACTGGATCTATTTCTGGGGCTCGTCAGGCGAGACCATCGGGATGCGGCTGCTGCATTTACGCATCATCGACGCGAACACTGGAGCACGGATCGGATACGGCCGCGCTACGATCCGGCTGCTCATGACGTTCATCAACACCTGGGCGTGCTACATCGGGTGGATCTGGGTGGCGTTCGATCCACGCAAGCAGGGCTGGCACGATAAAGTCGCCAACTCTGTAGTGGTTCATTACCCATAACGATCGACTGAAGTCCGGCTAGCGCGCGCCCTCGGGGAAGCGTTTTCGAAGCCAGTCGACGATGCCCTGAAGGGGCGTGCCCGGCGTGAAGAGTTCCGCCACGCCCTTCTGCTTCAGGGCGGCGATGTCGTCGTCGGGGATGATGCCGCCGCCGAAGACGACGATGTCAGTCGCCTTGCGTCGCTTCAGCTCCTGGACGACGGCCGGGAAGAGCGTCATGTGCGCGCCTGAGTGGATCGACAGCCCGATGACCTGCGCATCCTCTTGCAGCGCGGCATCGACGACCATCTCCGGCGTCTGACGCAGCCCGGTGTAGATGACCTCGTAGCCGGCGTCCCGTAGAGCGCGGGCCACGACCTTGACGCCGCGATCGTGTCCGTCGAGGCCGACCTTGGCGAGCACGATCCGCACCGGCCGCGCCGGCGCCTTTGTAGGCATCTAAATGACAGCCTTTTCCGTGTACAGGCCGAACACCTCGACCATCGTGTCCATGATCTCGCCCTCGGTCGCGTATGCGCGGACCGCCTCGAGGATGTAAGGCATCAGGTTGTCGGTGCCGGCCGCCGCCTTCCTGAGTCGCGCGATCGCAGTCGACCATCGAGCCGGGTCGCGCTTCGCGCGCACGTCGCGGACCCGCGCCACTTGCTCGCTCTCGAGCTTCGGGTCGATGCGAAGGATCTCGATCGGCTCGTCCTCGTCGACCGTGAACTCGTTCACGCCGACGACCACCCGTCGCTTCTGCTCCAGCTCCTGCTGATATCGAAACGCCGCGTCGGCGATTTCCTTCTGGAAGAAGCCCGCCTCGATGGCCGGGATGACGCCGCCAATTTCTTCGATGCGTTTGAAATAGGCCTCGGCCTGGCGCTCCATCTCATCCGTAAGCGCCTCCACGAAGTAGCTGCCGCCGAGCGGGTCGATCGTGTTCGCGACGCCAGTCTCGTATGCGAGCAGCTGCTGGGTGCGCAGCGCAAGCCGAGCGGCCTTGTCGGTGGGAAGCGCGAGGACCTCATCCATCGCGTTGGTGTGGAGAGACTGCGTGCCTCCTAGCACCGCGGCCAGCGCCTCGATCGCGGTGCGGGCGATATTGAGCTCCGGCTGCTGCGCTGTCAGCGAAACGCCTGCCGTCTGAGTGTGGAACCTGAGCTTCCACGAGCGCTCGTCCTGCGCGCCGTAGCGTTCGCGCATCCATCGCGCCCAGATTCGTCGCGCGGCGCGGAACTTCGCGATCTCTTCGAAGAAATCGATGTGCGCATCGAAGAAGAACGAGAGGCGGGAGGCGAAGTCATCGATGCGCATGCCGCGCTCGATACATGCGTCGACGTACGCCATTCCGTCAGCAAGCGTGAAAGCGAGTTCCTGCGCGGCGGTCGAGCCGGCCTCGCGGATGTGGTAACCCGAGATGGAGATCGTGTTCCACTTCGGGACCTCTTTAGCGCAGTACTCGATCGAATCAACGACGAGGCGCATCGAGGGCGCGGGCGGAAAGATGAACTCTTTCTGGGCGATGAACTCCTTGAGGATGTCGTTCTGCAGCGTGCCGCCGAGTTTGGCTGCCGGCACGCCCTGCTTCTCGGCGACCGCGATGTACATGCACAGAAGAATTGCGGCCGGCGAGTTGATCGTCATCGACGTCGTGATGTCGGCCAACGGGATGCCGTCGAACAGGGTCTCCATGTCGGCGAGCGAATCGATGGCGACACCGCAATGCCCTATCTCGCCGCGGCTCGTCGGGGCATCGGAGTCCTGTCCCATCAGCGTGGGCATGTCGAACGCGACCGACAATCCTGTCTGGCCGTTGGCGAGCAGGTACTTGTAGCGGCGGTTGGTCTCTTCGGCGGTGGCGAAGCCAGAGAACTGGCGCATCGTCCACATGCGTCCGCGGTAACCGCTGGGATGGATTCCGCGCGTGTATGGGAACTGGCCGGGAAGCTCCTCGTCGCGCTTGGGCAGATCGTCCGAGGTGTAAAGAGGCTGGAGCGGAATTCCCGAGATGGTCGAGGTCTCGAGCCCGTCGTCACGCACGGGAGACGACTCGAAGTCCTCCTTCCACACCTGCTTGGGGTCGCGCGCTCGTACCTTCAACTAGTGAACCGCGGTGGCAGGGCGGGCTGCAGTTCGGGGCAGGCGACCTCTAGGTCGCCGGTCCGGGCGCCGAGACGAAGGATGGGGTGGCCCTAGGAGGAGCGCATACCTTTGGGGCCCCCGCGCGAAGCGCGGGAGGATGCGACGGGCCGGGCCCCCAGACGCACGTATCGGCGTCCGGAGCCCCGAGATGCTGCTTGTCTCGCCGCCGCGGTTCACCATCCTCGATCCATTATCGCGTTCGGTCGAGGATCTCTTCCGCCGTCGCGAACGGGGTGCCTTCAGCGAGCAGACGGTCGGCCAGCGTGGGGTCCTCGGCCAGCGCCTGCCGCACGCGGCCGCGGGCGATTTCAGCCGCCACCTCGACGGTCTCGTCCTCCAGCCGTTTCCGCGCCAGCTCATCCGCCCGGCCGCTCGACTCTAGGTGTCGCCGGTGGGCGAGGATTGCCTCCCACAGCTGGTCGATCCCTTCCTGCTGCGTCGCCGAGGTCGCGATGATCGGCGGCTTCCACTGCCTGGGTGCGCCGGGAACGTTCGACAAGCTGAGCATCGAGCGCAGCTCGGTCACCGCGCGATGGTGGCCTTCGAGGTCTGCTTTGTTGACCACGAATATGTCCGCGATCTCCAGGATGCCCGCCTTGATCATCTGGACACCGTCGCCAAGGTTGGGAGTCAACACCACAACCGTCGTATCGGCGACGGCCGCCACCTCGAGCTCCGACTGGCCGACCCCGACCGTTTCGAGGATCACAGGGTCGAAGCCGAACGCGCCAAGCAATCGGATGCTCTCGCGAGCGGCCAAGGAAAGACCGCCGAGGTGGCCCCGCGCTCCCATGCTGCGAATGAAGACCTTGGGATCGAGCGCGTGGCGCTGCATGCGAATCCGGTCGCCGAGGATCGCGCCACCGGTGAACGGTGAGTTCGGATCAGTGGCGATCACCGCCACCGAACGATCGAGCTTCCTCAACAGGGTGATGAGCGCATCGACCAGCGTCGACTTTCCGGTTCCGGGAGCTCCCGTGAATCCGACCACGTAAGCTTTGGCCCCGTCCTTCAGCTCAGCTTCGATGGCCCTGATGGCGGGATCGCGCTTTTCGACGAGGCTGATCGCACGGGCGAGGGCGCGGATGTCCCCCGAGCGGAGCCGCGTAACTAGGTCAGGCTCGCTCAGCTCACTGGACCGCGGGATCGACGAGGAGCGAGGCGATGTAGCGGTGGATCATGCCGAAGCTCGGATCATCCGCGCAGAGCTGGGACACCGCCGGACCGAGGCCGCAGTTGCCCGCGTGGAGCAGATTCCCGTCGCCCGCCGTGAGCGCGGCTCGGATGATCGAGGCGTCGGGGAGGTTCTTGCCCCAGTCGTAGATCGCCCGCATGTCAGAGAGCGACGTGTCGGTGTTGATGTTGTTCTGAAGCGCGCTCAAAAGCTGTGGCGCCTTCGAGAAACCGTTGACGGTTGTCGCCTTCTTCTTGATCGCCTGCATGATGTCCTGCTGCCGCCGCGCGCGACCGAAGTCGGACGACTGCTCGGGCTGGATCGCGTGGCGAGAGCGAGCAATTTCCAGGGCCGCCTCGCCATTCAAATGCTGGCAGCCGGCTTTGAAATGGATCGCCGTGATGCCGTTGTGATAGTCCGGGTAATAAGGGTCGTCAAGGTTCGTGCTCAAGCAGATGTCAACGCCGCCGAGTGCCTGGACCATGTCGCGGAAGGCGACGAAGTCGACGGCGATGTAGCGATCGAAGGTCAGGCCGGTGACCTTGCCCACCTCATGCTCTGCCGCAAAGCCCGGCCCGTCACGACCCTGGTACTGAGAGGCGACGCAGCAGATGATGCTGACCAAGGGAACTTCGTAAGCGGCGTTGATCTTGTTGACCCAGACCCGACCTGGATTGGACTGCAGATTCATGCCGACCACCAGATCGCGAGGGATGGAGACCATGGACACGCGATCGGACGCGGGATCGATGGTCACGGCCATGATCGAATCGGTCAGGTACGGCGCGTCGTTCTCCTCGCCGCCGCGGCCGAGCAGCAGGATGTTGACCTGCTGCCCGTGCTTCAGCTTGTAGGCGATGGTGCCGGGCGAGGGCTCGACCACCTGCGCGATCTCGCCGATGGGATTGATGTGCCGCCCGGTGGTGGCTGAGACGAAGTCATCGAGCCGCTTGTAGGTGAGGGTCGCGGTGACGATCACGACCAGGAGCACAAGCGCGCCAACGACCGCCGGAACCGACCGGGTCAGGCGGTAGGAGACGTTGTAGCGGGATCGCCTGGCCCTTGGCCTGGCCCTCTGCATGCGCACGGGGATTCTACCCTGCAAGTCCCTTTTGGAACGCGGGCAACAGCGGTCGCGTTACGTCGCGGTGGAGCGGCTGGCCGAGAGGACGAGGAACAGAATCAAGGCGGCGCTTAGGAAAAATGCGACCACGCCGAGGATCAAACCCGCGAGCGCGAGGCCTCCGCCGCCGAGCGTGCCGCCGCTCGATGCGACCCGCTGGCGCGAGATGAAGCCCATGATCGCAGCGACAGGGCCGAGAACGACCCCTAGGCAGCAAACGATGCCGACGATGCCGAGTATTAGCGAGGCGACCGCCAGACCGTCGGTGCGAACTCCGGCATATGCCATTGCGCCCGGTGTGTATCCCATCGGCGCAGGTGGGACGTAGCTGCCGGGCGTATAGCCACCGCCCGGGGGCGGGGGTGGCGGCACGAATCCACCGCCTGGCGGCGGTGACGGGGGAATGAAGCCTCCACTCGGCGGAGGCGGTGGTGGAGGTGGCGGCGGGGTGAACCCACCGCCTGGCGGAGCCGGCGGCGTCGGGGGCGGTGGCGGTGGCGGTGGCGGAGAGCTGCCACCAGGTGGGGGCGGCGGCGGTGGCCGTGTAGGAGAGCTGCCACCAGGTGGGGGCGGCGGCGGCAAGTCCGACATCTACACGTCCTCCTATCCGGCTTGCCGGTCGGCTGATCCGATCTCGAAGCTGCGAATGATCCATGCCTGCATCGCCAGCGCGTAGGGGGCGGTGAAAACAACTCCGATTCCGCATCCGATTACGCCGATCGAGCTGACGAAGCTTGCGGCGATCAGCATAAGCCCGGCGATCAGGGTGTTGACCGGATTCGCGCGACTTCGTCTGACGATGGGGCCAATGCTCAATCCGGCGCCGATTCCGCCCGCGTCGGTGGCGAGGACCACGGCGGGCAGCAGAAACGTGTACGCGAGGCTGCCCAGCGATACGAGGCCGAGCGCGGCCAGGTCGAGCAGAAGGGCCAGTGCGATCACGCCAGGGTTGGCGTTGCCATGGCCTTGGCTGACCGCGATCAGGATCCCGGGTACGTAGAAAACCAGCCCCACCGCAACCACCACCAGCGCGTAGATCAGCTCCACGACGAACAGCCGGGCGCCTCGTCCGATGTGAGCGAAGTAGCCGTCGGCGAGCCGTTCCTCACCCGATCGCAGGCGGTCCAGCGAGCCGAGCATCCAACCGAGTCCGTTCATCCAGCCGATGATCGGGATCAGAGATATGAGCCCGATGATGATCAGCTTGAGAGCCCACTGCGGGTCGCGGACAGGCCAGACGAAGGCCTCGGTGATGCGCTCCAACTACCAGTGATGTGTCTGGGAACAAGCTCGACAAGGCGCGGCCTCGGCGGCCGGAGCCAAGGAGCCGACGAGCACGTGAGGGAGCGCATCGCGTAGATGCGCGACCGAGCGCGCGCAGGAGGCGACGCTGGCTTCAGCGAAGCCCGGCCGACTAGGCCGATGAATTGTCGAGCGGTTTCCCGGACGCATCACGGAGTTGGGGTGGAGATCGTGACGAGTAGCAGGACCAACCAGATCAAGGTGATGATGGCGCCGGCCGCCGTGGCCACGATGCCGAGTACCCAGGCCGACATCGCCAGGCTGCGACCGCCGAGCGCACCTGCTGAGGCGTCGATGCGCCTGTTCGCGGACTTGCCCATGAAATATGCGATCGGCCCGCAGATCAAGCCCGGGATGCCGAGCGGCAGCCCAAGCACCAAGCCAACGATCGCCAGCACCAGCGCCACGACGGCGCGGCTGTCGATTGTCTGAGCCTTCCCATATACGGGAGGTGGATACGAGGGAGGCGGGTGGTACGGGACCACCGGGGCGGGTGACTGAGTCGGGTTCGGAATACTCATTTGAGCAGGGAACGCGCGATGACGACGCGCTGGATCTGGTTTGTTCCTTCGTAAATCTGCGTGATCTTGGCGTCACGCATCATCCTCTCGACCGGGTAGTCGGAGATGTATCCGTAACCGCCCAGGATCTGGACGCAGTCGGTGGTCACCTTCATGGCCATGTCGGAGGCGAAAAGCTTCGCCATCGAAGCGACCTTGGTCAGATCTGGCGCCTTAGCGTCCACCTTCGTTGCGGCCAGGAACACGAGATGCCTCGCGGCTTCGATCTGCGTTGCCATGTCAGCGAACATGAACTGGATTCCCTGGAAGCTCGAGATCGGCTGGCCGAACTGTTGCCGGTCGCGAGCGTAGGCGAGCGCATAGTCGAATGCGCCTTCGGCGATGCCCAGCGCCTGAGCCCCGATGCCTGGCCGCGAACGGTCGAGCACCGCGAGCGCGATCTTGAATCCCGCCCCTTCTTCGCCAAGCCGGTTGGCGGCGGGGACCTTGACGTCGTCGAACACCAGCTGCGCGGTGGGAGAACCGCGAATTCCCAACTTGTGCTCCAGCTTCGGCGCCTGCCATGGGCTGGTCTCGCGCTCGAGCACGAACGCTGAGATGCCCTTGTGGTTGGCCTCGGGATCCGTCTGTGCGAAAACGACCAGCGTGCCGGCGATGCTGCCGCCGGTGATGAACTGTTTGGTTCCATTGATCACGTACTCGTTGCCGTAGCGCTTTGCTTTCGTCTTCATCGCCGCGGCGTCGGAACCGCTGCCGGTCTCGGAAAGCGCGTAGGCGGCCACCTTCTCGCCTGAAGCCAGCGGCGGGCAAAGGCGCTTCTTCTGCTCTTCAGAGCCGGCCACGAGAATCGGATACGAGCCGAGGGCCTGCACGGCAAGGATCAAAGACGAGGTCGCGCATGCCTTTGCGATCTCCTCGATGCCCATGCAGATGGTGACGCTGGAGCCTGAGATCCCACCGTATTCCTCCGGGAAGGGGATGCCCAGGATGCCGTTGTCGGCAAAGAGCCTTTCGATGTCCTTCGGGTATTCGGCCTTCTCATCGATCTCAGCCGCACGCGGAGCGACCCGATCCTGCACGAGCTCGCGGATCGTGTCCCGAATCGCGACCTGCTCCTGCGAGAGATCGAAGTTCATCCGGGCTATTGGATCACTTCTCGGGCGATCACGATTCGCTGGACCTGGTTCGATCCCTCGTAGATCTGCAGCGCTTTGGCATCGCGGACGTGGCGCTCGAATGGGCTGCCAGAGAACGTGCCCTCCTCTCCGGCGAGCTGGAGGGCATCAAGGGCCAGCTGCATAGCCGTGTCCGTGCAGTGAAGCTTGGCCATCGACGCCTGTCGTGTGAAAGGACGGCCGGCGCTGCACAGCCAAGCAGCGTTGTACGCCAGCAAGCGCGCAGATTCGAGGCGCGTGGCCATGTCGGCGAGAGTGAAATCGTCGCCCTGGCCTCCCCACCATGTGGGGAGGTCGGCCACCTCGCGCAGCGAGCCGGCCGGGTGGGGAGATCCACGTTCCCTGGCGCGTCCTTTCATGAGATTTGTGGCCTCGTCGACCGCGGCTTGCGCGATCCCCAGCGCTTGCCCAGAGATACCGATCCGGCCCGAGTCGAGGGCGCGCATCGCAACGGCGAAACCTTGGCCCTCGGCCGCAAGCCGGTTCGCGGCAGGCAAGACCACATCCTCGAGCACGAGCTCGCCGGTCGGAGATCCGTTCAGGCCCATCTTCTTGAACACCTGGCCGATTCGGACACCTGGCGTGTCCGCCGGCACCAGGAAGGCGCTCACCCCGGCCGCCCGTTCGTCCGGGCCGGTGCGCGCGAACACGATGTACAGGCCGGCACGCCCGATGTTCGTGATGAAGATCTTGGTGCCGTTGAGGACATAGCCGTCGCCATTGCGTCGCGCGCTGGTCTTCAGCGACGCCGCGTCCGATCCCGAAGCGGGCTCGGTGAGAGCGAATGCGCCGAGCAGCTCACCAGACGCAAGCCGGGGCAGCCAGCGGCGTTTTTGCTCATCAGTGCCGAACAGCAGGATCGGCTCGCTGCCCACGCTGGTGTGGACATCCACGATCACCGAGGTCGAAGCACAAGCTCGGGCGAGCTCATCGATGCACAGCGCGAACGCCAGCGCATCCAGCCCGAGGCCGCCGTACTGCCGAGGAATGAGAACTCCGAGCAGCCCCGCTTCAGCGGCCGCACCGACGGCCTCTTGTGGAAACCGGTGGTCACGATCGACCTCGGCTGCAAGTGGCAGGGCCACCGCTTGCGCCAGCTCGCGCACGCCGTCGCGAAAGCTCGCGTGCTCCGGCGGTAGATCCAGGTCCATCAGTGACCCGGGCCGGGGGAACGCATGTCGGTGGAGCACCATCGGCGGCCGGAGCCAAGGAGAGGGTGGCGCGAGGAGGAGCGCATCGTCGATGCGCGACGACGTAGCGCCGGGCCCCTCGACGCCGACTTCAGCGCCGAAGGCGCCCGGCCGCCTAGGGTTGTCCAACGCTGCGGGCTCCTGGCTCGGGTCACTGTGTTGGGCCAATTACAATATGCGGTTGCGGTATGGAAGCAGGACCCAGATACCTCGAAGGCACGACAGTCGGCAGCGGTCGCGACATCATCGGGGTGCGCAGGGACCGGATCGCCGACATCATCAGCACGGGCCGCGAGATCATCGTCCGCGCCAAGTCGGAGAAGCTGCTTCCGGAGACCATCACGGGGGCTACGGCCGCCCTCCTGGTCACGATCGCGGGCTATGGCGAACCCCTCTCGGAGGGACAGTGGCGCGAGCTGGCGGGCGTGGTCGGCGGGATCATGCGCGACAGCACCTATGCGGATTTGGCCAGGCTGCGGACGTTGATCACCCAGGAGCAGTTCTTGAATGTCGCCCGCAACCAGGGCTACGGTCGCTTCATCCGCCGTCTCGACGACGGTCGATGGGTATGCGAGCTCGCCCCCAAGCTTGAAGACCTTCCCGACGAGTAAAGCCCTTGCGTCGCTGGTGCGATCGCGCGTCGTCCGAATCGCTTCAGCAGTTGTCTTCGTGCTCGCGATCGTCAGCCCGGCAGCGGTTGTATTCGCGGTGGTGTGGACAGCGCCGACCGTGACCCAGCCCGCTGGGGCAGCGTCAAACGTGGAACCCGCTCGCTTGCTCCCGGCTCCCGACGTCCAGCAAGCGCCGCTCCCGGTTGGCCCTCTCAACGTTTACGCGAACACCATGTCAGGCGTCGTCCCCTGCCCGCTCTGCGAGCTGCCTCCGCGCGTTTACGTGCCCAACAGCACCGCGGGCACCGTGGACGTCATCGACCCGCTGACGTTCAAGGTCATCGACCACTTTGCGGTTGGTTTCATCCCGCATCACATCGCACCTGCGTGGGACATGAGCGCGCTGTACGTGGACAACGAGGGATCGAGCAACCTCACCGTCATCGACATCCACACCGGCCGGCCGGCCGGCGAGAGAATCCCGATTCCGTTCCCGTACAACCTTTATTTCACCCCCGACGGCAGCAAGGCCATCGACGTGGTCGAGCGGCTGCAGAGGATCGAGTTCCGCGACCCCCACAACGGGTGGAGCCTGCTTGGTTCGGTCGCGATCCCATGGCCCGGCGCGGATCACCTCGACTTCAGCGCCGACGGCAGCTATCTGATGATCTCGACCGAGTACTCCGGCGTCGTCGCCCGGGTCGATACGGTGAACATGAGGCTCGACGGATTCGTCCACGTCGGCGGTCTCCCCATCGACGTCAAGCTCTCGCCAGACGGGACGCTTTTTTATGTGACCAACCAGGGCCGCATGGGCGTATCGGTCGTCGATCCGGTCGCGATGAAGGAGATCCAGTTCATTCCCACGGGCCGAGGCGCGCATGGCCTTCAGGTATCGCGCGACACCAAATCGCTGTATGTGTCCAACCGGCTGGAGGGCTCGATCTCGGTGATCGATTTCGCCACGCGCCAGGTCGTCGCCAAATGGCAGATCCCCGGTGGAGGCAGCCCCGACATGCTGCAGCTCAACCCCGAAGGCACGCAGCTGTGGGCCTCAGGCCGCTACCACGCCACCGTCTACGTAATCAGCACGGTCACCGGCGAGCTGCTGGCGAGGATCCGGGTCGGGTCGGAGGACCACGGCCTCACCTACTTCCCGAACGTGGGCCTTCACAGCCTGGGCCACAACGGTGTCTATCGGTAAAGTCGCGGGGGGGACAGATGTCCCCCGCCGCGGAACCCTCCCCTCTCCTCGGCCACGCAGGGAGGCGATTGGTAGGTGCACGCTTGGGGACGGCCGGAGTAAGTCCGGCCTTAGGCTCCACTCGCGATCTTGACAAGCGAGTTAGGTACCGAGGTTCGGGTCTGGGAGGAGCCGGTTCGCGGTTCGTTCGGAGATCCGTACGCCCTATCGCTGCCGGGCATGGAGCGAATGCGTCTCAGCACCCGGGGCCAGGGTCCGAAGCCGCCGATTCATCACCTCACCGGCCTGATTCCCGTCGAGGCCGGGTTCGGCAGCTCCACGTTCCGCATGCCGGTCACGCCCTGGCTGCAGACAACGGTGCCGGGATTGATGGTCGGCGGCGTCATCGCATTCCTTGCCGACGGGCCGCTTGGTACCGCGATCATGACGATG
>DATNOD010000006.1:0-13977 GCA_035601515.1 Candidatus Eiseniibacteriota bacterium
GGAGATCATCGCCAAGACTTATGGTCTATGACCCCGCGAAATCTTGGATTTCGCGGGGACCCCTAACCTGTGAGAAACGCCGCCGTCGCCGCCGTGCTGTTCACGGGCTGCGTCCCCGAGGTCGCCGCCGGGCCTGACGGAAGGATCATCGCGGTCGGCGCGAAGGCGCGCGCCGCTGCGGGTCGTGGCGCCGAGGTCGTCCGGTTGCGCGGAGCTGCCTGGCCGGGTCTGATCGACTCGCATATCCATCTCGAGGGCCTGGCGGAACGCAACCTCAGCCTCGACCTGACCGGCTCGCGCAGCCTCGAGGCGGCGCTGGAGCGAATTCGATCGCGGGTCGCCCGGCTGCCCAAGGACGGTTGGGTCATCGGTGCCGGCTGGTACAACGACGCGTGGCCGGATCCATCGTTCCCGTCGCGGCGGCAGCTTGATGAGGCAACCGGCAGGCGCCCGGCGTTCCTGCGCCGCAAGGACGGCCACTCGGCCTGGGTCTCGACGGCGGCGCTGAAGGTTGCGGGCATCGACAAGACGACAGACGACCCGCCGGGTGGAGTGATCGATCGCGACAAGGCCGGCGAGCCGTCGGGGATTCTCCGCGAGACGGCGATGCAGCTTGTGAGCATGAAACTTCCAAGCGCGACCGACGCCGACCTCGACCGGGCGATGGATCGCGCTCTCGCCACGCTCGCCCGATTCGGGCTCACCTCCGTCCATTCGATGGACTCCGCTCGCGGCTTCGGCTCGCTGCAGCGCCTGCACGCAGGGAACCGCCTGCCGCTGCGAGTCACCTACAACCTCCCGCTCGCCGACCTGCAGCACGCCGAACGCATCGGCGTGCGGTCGGGATGGGGCGATTCGTGGCTGCGGATGTGGGGCGTGAAAGCATTCCTCGACGGCTCGCTCGGCAGCCGGACGGCCGAGATGCTCGACGGTTCGGGCACCCCGCGGCTCACCCAGGCGGACCTGGTCGACATGGTCACCAGATGCGCTCGCGCCGAGCTCAACGTGTGCCTGCATGCCATCGGTGACGGGGCGGTGCGAAGGGCCCTCGACGCGCTCGTGCCGCACCGCAAGGCGTGGCGTTTCTGGCGGCCCCGAATCGAGCATGCGCAGTGCGTCGACCCGAAAGACATGAAGCGGTTCGCAAGCATCGGCGTGATCGCATCGATGCAGCCGATCCACGCGGTCGCCGACCGCGGGCTTGCGGATCAGTACTGGCCGAACGTCGCCGCGCACGCATACGCATGGGGTGCTCTCGAGCGGGCGGGCGGACGGCTGGCGTTCGGCTCCGACGCGCCGGTGGAGACAGCCGACCCCCTTCTCGGCATCGATGCGGCGACCTCGTGGCGGCGCCGGGCCCGCTGGCATCCCGAGCTCGCCCTGCCGCGCTCGTCAGCGCTGCACGCGTACACGACGGGTGCGGCCTTCGCGGTCGGAATGGAAAACGACCTCGGCGCCTTGAAGCCGGGGATGCTCTGCGACCTGACCCTGGTCGATGACGGAAACGTGACCGCTACCGTTGTCGGAGGACGAGTCAGCTGGAGGCGAAAGCCTTCCGCAGCTTCTCGGCGGTGACGAGCAGGTGCTCGTTCACGACCTTCACCTCGGCCAGCACCGGCATGAAGTTCGTGTCGCCATTCCAGCGCGGCACCACGTGAAAGTGCAGGTGGTCGGGGATGCCGGCGCCGGCCGCACGGCCGAGGTTCGCGCCGATGTTGAACCCTTCGGGCTTCAGCGAGGCACGCAACACGGTGACCGTGTGCGAAAGGGCGCGCATGAAGTCTGCCGACTCCGCTTCGTCGAGCGCGTCGAGCTCGCCTTGATGAGCAGCGGGCGCGACCATCACGTGCCCCGAGTTGTACGGAAACTTGTTGAGGAGGACGATCGCGCCTTGCGGGCGCCACACGACCAGCTCGGAGACCGGGTCGTCGGGGTCCGACATGGCGCGGCAGAACAGGCACCCGGGCGGCTGCTCCGAGCCGATGTATTCCATGCGCCACGGCGCCCACAGTCGCTCCATTGATCTACGTCTTCCTTCTATTGCTGGTGACGGCGGTATGGGGTTGGACCTTCGTGCTCGTCAAGGACGCGATCACACAGTACCCGACCCTGCCGTTCCTCCAGCTTCGCTTCATCCTCGCCTTCCTCGTGATGGCGGTACTCGTGCATCGATTGCCGGCGCGGCGTGAGTTGCGGCTTGGCGTAATCGTCGGCGCTGTTCTCGCGGCCGGGTACCTCACGCAGACCGTCGGCCTCACCATGACCAGCCCTGGCAACTCAGGCCTCATCACGGGCTTGTTCGTCGTGTTCACCCCGCTCATCGACCGGTTCTTCGGGGTCAAGCTGCGGTGGTGGACGCTGGTTGCGGTGGCGGCCGCGCTCGCCGGCACCGTGCTGCTGGTCGGCGGGCCGTCCGGAGTGAGCCTGGGCGACATCCTCACCATCGCCTGCGCATTTCTCTTCGGCCTCCACATCGTGCTGCTGAGCCACTGGTCACCAGGATTGCGTTCCGCGCCGCTGGCGATGGTGCAGATGGGCTCGTGCGCGTTGATCTTCAGCGCGGGCGGATCCTGGTCGCTCCGCGTCCCGAGCCAGGACGTCTGGATAGCCATCGTCATCACCGGTGTGTTCGCATCCGCGCTCGCCTTCTACATCCAGACGTGGGCCCAGCAGCACCTCAGCGCCAGCCGGACTGCCCTGATCCTGACCACCGAGCCGGCCTGGGCGGTGGCGGCGGCAGTGATCCTGGCCGGGCAGCGGTTCGGTTCGCTGCAGGCCGCGGGCGCCGCGCTTGTGTTGGCCGCGATCGTGGGCCATGAACTCGCCCATCTAAAATTCAAGGCCCATGGAGACGAAGCCAAGACGTAGCACCTACGTGCCCCAGGAGATCGAGCCGAAGTGGCAGAAGACCTGGGTCGACCGCGGCGTCATGAAGGCGTCGGACAAGTCGCCGAAACCGAAGTACTACGACCTCGTCATGTACCCGTATCCATCCGGCGACATGACGGTCGGCCACGCCCGTAACTACGTGATGGGCGACGTCCTCGCGCGCTTGAAGCGCATGCAGGGCTTCGAGGTGCTGCACCCCTTCGGTTGGGACGCGTTCGGCTTGCCGGCTGAGAACGCGGCCATGAAGCATGGAGGCATTCATCCGAAGAAGTGGACGCTCGACAACATCGTCACGTTCAAGAGCGAGCTGAGGATGCTGGGCATCCTGTACGACTGGGACCGCGAGGTCACCAGCTGCCTGCCTGACTACTACAAGTGGACTGAGTGGCTGTTCCTCCTTTTCTATGAGCGGGGCCTGGCTTACCGCGCGATGGCGCCGGTGAACTGGTGCCCGGTGGACAAGACGGTCCTCGCCAACGAGCAGGTCATCAACGGCCGCTGCTGGCGGCACCCGGACGTCGAAGTCGAGAAGCGCGACCTCGAGCAGTGGTTCTTCAAGATCACCGATTACGCCGAGCGCCTGCTGAACGACCTGGAGCGCCTCGACAAATGGCCGAACAAGGTGCGCGTGATGCAGACCAACTGGATCGGGCGCAGCGAGGGAGCGGAGGTCGACTTCCCGGTCGACGGGCACGAGGGCGAGACGATACGCATCTACACGACGCGGCCGGACACGCTGTTCGGCGCCACGTTCATGGTGCTGGCGCCGGAGCATCCACTGGTCGAGAAGGTCACCACCGACGAGCAACGCGCCGCAGTGCAGCAATACGTGGCCGCCGCGCGCAAGGAGACCGAGATCGACCGCCTCTCGACCGAGCGCGAGAAGACAGGTGTGCCGACCGGCGGGTCCGCAGTCAATCCCGTCAACGGCGAGAAGATCCCCATCTGGGTCGCCGACTACGTGCTGGTGACGTACGGGACCGGCGCGATCATGGCGGTGCCCGCGCACGACGAGCGCGACTTCGCCTTCGCGAAGAAGTACGGGCTGCCGATCCGCGAGGTGATCGCGCCGAACGGCGGTGGTGAGAACGGGAGCGATATGCGCGAGGCGTACGTCGGGCCCGGCGTGATGGTGAACAGTGCCCAGTTCGACGGTCTCGACAGCACCACCGGGTTCGAGCGCGTCATCGCGTGGCTGGACGGGAAGGGTCTGGGCAAGAGTTCGGTGAAGTACCGGCTGCGTGATTGGCTGATCTCCCGCCAGCGCTACTGGGGGTGCCCGATTCCCATCGTGTACTGCGAGATCGACGGCATAGTGCCCGTGCCGATTGAGCAGCTGCCTGTGTTGCTGCCCGAGGAATACAAGCCACTCGCCGACAACCCCGATTTCTGGCATACGACTTGTCCGAAGTGCGGGAGAGAGGCGAGGCGCGAGACGGACACCATGGACACCTTCATCGATTCGTCGTGGTACTTCCTGCGCTACGCGAGCCCCCATGATGACCAGCAGCCGTTCGACCCCGAGCTGGCCAACCACTGGATGGCGGTCGATCAGTACACGGGCGGGGTGGAGCACGCGATCCTCCACTTGCTGTATTCGCGATTCTTCGCAAAGGTTCTGCACGACGCGGGCATGCTCGAGGCCGACGAGCCGTTCATGCGGCTTTTCAACCAGGGCATGGTCAAGCGCTTCGGGCAGGTGATGTCGAAGTCGGCCGGAAACGGCGTGTCGCCGGATGAGCTGGTGAGCAAGCAGGGCGCCGACGCGGGGCGCATCTACGAGATGTTCATCGGGCCGCCCGAAGAGGACGTGGAGTGGATCGAGTCGGGCTTGAACGGGGTCGTGAAGTTCCTGCACAGGGTGTGGCGGCTGGTGCTGCAACCGGACAGTATCGAGACGTCGGGCGGTTCGCGGGCCGCAGCCGATCCTGCTCTGCTGAGGCGCAAAGTCGCGCAGACCATCAAGAACGTCACCGACGACTACGAGGGCCTGCGTTTCAACACGGCGGTGGCGTATCTGATGGAGCTCGCCAACGCGATGCAGGATTACTTGCAGGCGGGTGGCGCGCGCGATGCGGATTGGAATGCGGCGGTGCACGCGCTGGTGAAGCTGCTCAATCCGATCGGACCCCACATCGCCGAGGAGATGTGGGAGCGGTTGGGGGAGCGCGGTCTGCTGGCCGACGCGACCTGGCCGGAGTTCGATGCCGCGGCCGCGGCCGAACCGGAGGTGACGCTGGTGGTTCAGGTCAGCGGGAAGGTGAGGGACCGGCTGACGGTTGCCGCGGGATTGTCCGAGGAGCAGGCGTTGGCGAAGGCGCTGGGGAGCGAGCGAGTCCGCTCGGCGCTCGACGGCTCCGAGCCATCGAAGGTGGTCTACGTCCCGAACCGGCTGATCAACCTCGTCCCTTAGGCCTTACAAGCAGGGTTGACCCGACCCCTTGGCCGGGAACTACGCTTCCCCCGGCGCACTCCCCCCATCGGGTGGGTGGGGGTTTGTGGATGGTTCCTTAGCGACCGGAACGCGAATGCCCGAATCGACGACGTAGTTCGCCACCACGCTCGACCCCGCCGTGACCGTCACGACCCGCGGCCCGCTGATGATCCGCAAATAGCTCTTCAGGCTCACCTTCCAGCTCCCCGGGGCCAACGCAACCGAGTAGGACCCCTTCTCGTCGGTCGTCGTGCCCACGCTGGTGCCATTGCCGCTGAAGTCGATCTCCACCCCGCCTACAGGCCGGGCGCATGCGGGCTGGTTGGGCTGTACCACTGGGTAGCACGGAACTGCGGTCACCTGACCGCTCACGGTCCCCGTCCCGCCGTTCGGCGTGGTTTCCCCGGGAAACCGGTATGCGCCACAGGCCGCCGTCGCTACCAGAAGCAGTGAAATAAGTAGTGCTCTCACTCGAGTACGGAACGCCGCCGGCCTACCACAGGTCACGTGGCCGGCCGAAAACAGCCTTCCGCATACTCTTTGAGCCCGGTAATCATTGGTTACCAGGCAACTTTTCCGGGGTGGCCAAGAGGTAAGGCAGAGGACTTTGGATCCTCGACCGAAGGTTCGAATCCTTCCCCCGGAACCAGCCGTTCCCGCGGGCGCCCCTTAACAGCCAGGGTTTTCGCCCGCACCCCTCGCGTCCTAGCCTCGCCGGCATATGCGCGTGAATCTCAGCGTCATCCCCGGCGCCAAGCCACTGCTGGCTATAGCCCTGCCGGTGCTAGTAGCGATCGGTGCCGTCGCAGGCGCGTACGCATTCACTTCAGCAACGACAAAATCCGGCCTGGCAACCACCGCAGCGGCCGTCGCCGTCGCTGCCAACGCCGACGTTCCCGCCCCCGCGGGCCTGCTCGTGCACGTGGTCGGCGCCGTCGAGCATCCTGGCCTCTACCGCATGAAGCGCGGGGATCGTGTTTATCACGCCATCGCTGCCGCCGGCGGGCTATCCGTGGACGCGGACATCACCCGCCTCCCCAACCTCGCCGGCCGCCTGAAAGACGGCGAGCAGATAAAAGTTCCATACGCGAAGGGCACCACAGGCGGGACAGTCGTCACCCGAATCAACCTCAACCTCGCCACCGCCGAAGAGCTCGAGGTCGTTCCAGGCTTCACGAGCGCGTTCGCCCAGGACGTCATCGACTACCGCACCAACTTCGGCGGATTTCAAAACACCCGCGAGCTCGTCGACATCCTCGGCATGAGCGAGGCCGACTATGTGATCGCCCGGCGCTACCTCACTTTGTGAACGAGCCGCGCAACCTGGCCCATTTCTCAGCGCTGGTGATTGCGCTCGCATGGTCGATCGCGATTGCGGCCGCCGTGGTGATGGCACCGTCGCAGCCATCGATCGGCGCCGCCGCCATCGCGCTGGCGATCCCCTGCCTGGCTCTCGCGATCGCGGTCCGCCCAGCAGTGCTCGCCCTCGCGCTCGTGGCCGCCCTCCTTGGCGTCGGCCGCGCCGAGCTCCCCGCCACGGACCCGAGTGCCGCCACCAGAGCATCTGCCGTCGCAGGGCAAACAGCGACCGTCTTCGGCCGCATTGCCGATGACAGCCGCCCGGCGGCCGGCGGCTCGGAGGTCCTGATCGAGCCCGACCTGATGGTCGTCGGCGGCGCACCCATCTCCCACATAGGCAACCTGGTCGTCCGATGGCGCGGGCCGGAACAGGCGAGCTTTGGCGATCAGCTCAACGCAACTGGAAAACTGGCCTTGCCTCGAGACCTGCCCTCATTCGACCGCCGTGCCTATCTCGCCCAACGCCATGCCTACCTCGAGCTGGACACGACCGGCATCAATGTCACCAGCAACGCAACTGGGCTTTCAGCGCTGCCGACGTGGCTGCGTACTCGTTACGTCGCCGCCCTCGACGCCGCCCTACCCGCGCCGCACTCCGCGGTGCTGCTCGGCATGGTCCTCGGCATCCGTCAAGGAATCCCGGCGGAGCTGCAGCAGGCGCTCATCGCCACCGGCCTCGTCCACCTCCTGGTGCTGAGCGGCCTCAAGGTCGCCATCTTCGCGCGAATCGTTCAGGGCGCCCTGCGCCCAATCCTCCAACGACACGCCACCTGGCCCGCCCTATGTCTCATCGGGCTCTACGCCCTCGCCGGCGGCGCCACTCCCGCCGCCATACGCGCCGCGGCCATGGGAGGGCTGGCCATCACCGCGGCAAGTCTCGGCCGGCCGAGCCACGTCTGGACTTCGCTCGCGGTCACAGCCGCCGCGATCCTGGCATGGCGGCCCGAGCTCGCCTGGGATGTCGGTTTCCAACTCTCCTTCGCCGGCACCGCCGCGATCATCGTGCTCACACCCTCGATCGAACGCCGTCTGCGCTGGCTTCCGCACTTCCTCCGAGAGCCCTTCGCGGTCACCTGTGCCGCGCAGGTCGGCACGCTGCCGATGATGGCCACCGACTTTCACCTCCTCTCACCGGTCGGGCCGATCGCCAATGCTCTCGTCCTGCCCATCCTCCCGGCCATCGTCGTGGCCGGCATCGTCCTTGGTCCGCTGTCGCTATTTCCCGACCTCGCGCACCTCGCCGCGATTCCACTCGCCGGCCTCCTGGCTTACGTCGAACAGGTCGCGTATCTGCTGGCCAAGCTGCCTGCGGCGGCGTTTCCTGTGGTGCGATTCCCGCCCTGGGCCGGGCTCGCCTACTACGCAAGCCTCGGCGGTGTCATCGCCGCGAACCATGTGACGCCAAAACGCCGTGCGCTGGCGATGGCGGGGGCAATCCTCGCTCCCGCCACGATCTCCGCCCTGGCCCTCGGCATGTGGGCGACAGGCCCGCCTGAGGTCCATGTGCTGGCGGTCGGCAACGGGCAAGCGGTGCTCTTTCGAAGCGCGCAAGGCGCCATCCTGGTCGACGCCGGGCCCAGCCCGGCCCTGCTGAAGGATGAGCTGGGCCAGATCCTTCCGCCCTGGCAGTCCGGCCTCGACGCGGTCGTGATCACTGCTCCTGGCCTCGGCCATGTCGGCGGGTTTGCCGGCCTGGAGCGGCCGGCGGGCACCGTCGTCATCCCCGACGCTCAGCTCACCGGCTCCGCCTGGCGGACCGCCGCCTATGAAGCGGTCGCGCGCGGCGCCCGCGTCGTGCGCACCCACGCCGGGCAGCAAATTGAAGCCGCGGGCTTCCGGCTGGAGCTGCTTTCGCCCGAGTCCGGAGCGCCAGGGAGCGAAGTCGGCGCCGCCTACCTCGGGTTGCGTGTGGTCGCCCCCTCGGGTAGGAGCTTCTGCGACTTCAGCGACCTCGACGTGGATGCCCAGACCGTCGCGGCGGCGCGCCTCCCCGGGACCTGCACATATTTGCTGCTCCCCGCCGGGGGCCACAGCCTGCTGTCGCCCGACCTCGAGCGCGCGGTCGGCCCCGCGCAGCTGATCGCGTCTCTCGCATCAGGGCGCCTGGCGCGCGGCCTGCCCAAGACAGTGCTGCGCACAGACCAGGAGGGCACGATTACGCTGCCTATGTGACCCGCGAGAATCCCGCGAAGGGCCGCGCTCCCATCCTCCTGCTTCATGGTGAGGAACGGTTCCTCATCGACGAGAAAGCAAGGACGACCCTCGAGGCCTGGAGGTCGGAGCTCGTCTCCGACTTCGGCTTCGATCGCCTCGAAGGCCAGGGCCTCAATCCGGCGCGCCTCCAGGATTCGGTCCTGCAGGCGCCGTTCCTCGACCCATATCGAGTGGTCGCGGTGAACATGGTCCCGGTCGCTCGCGCCGAGGGCTTGGCTTCAGCGTTGACCGAAATTCCCGCGACGACCCGCGTCCTGATCACGATCGCCGGCCGCCTCGGCGGCGGCAACCGGCTGGCAAAAACGGTGACCTCCGCCGGCGGGACGGTCGAGGAGATGCTGCACCTCAAAGGCCGGGCGCTGTCCGAGTGGACTGCCAAACGGGCGACCGACTACGGCCTCGCTGCGGCCATCGCTGCCCAGGTGGTGCGGGTGACGCCGCCCGACCTCACCATCATCGACTCGGAGCTGAGCAAGCTCGCCGCCTACAAGGCGTCCGGCTCGAAGCTCACCGCCGAGGTCACGACCGAGCTGCTCGCGGGCGGGCGAGAGGACGAGGTCTTCAAGCTCACCGACAACCTGCTCCCGCACCCGACGGCCGAAGCGCTCAAGATCGCTCGCGGTCTGTCGCGCGGCGGAATGCAGCCGACTTCAGTTGCCTGGCGCATGGCCCGACACGTGGCGCTCGTCCTGGAGGTACGCGCTCGCCAGGACCGTGGGGAGTCGCTCACCGACGTCAAGTCGCAGATGCCCGAGCACCCTTTCGTCATCCAGAAGGCTTACGAGACGGCTCGCGATTCCGATCCGGACAGCCTGGAAGCGGCCCTCCGCGCCATCCGCGACTACGAGTGGGAAGTGAAGTCCGGACAGATCGACCCCGAGCTTGGGCTCGACGTGCTGCTGACCCGCCTCTAAGAAGGCCTACTTCTTCTTCGCGGCCGCTTTCTTGTCGGGCGCTTTGGCGGCCGGACGTGCTGTTGCCGCAGCCTTCGCGGCCCCTTTGCCGGGAGCCTTGGCCGGCATCCCGCCCAGCTTCACCAGCTGTCGCGTCAACCGGGCCTTGCGGCGGGCCGCGTTGTTGCGGTGCAGCACACCTTTGGAAGCGGCCCGATCGAGGGCGCGGATGGCGTCCAGCGCCAGCGCGTACTTCTCCGACTCCGCCACAGGGGCTTCGGTCAGCGTGCGTCGCGCCTTGACGATCTTGGTCTTGACCTCCGAACGCACAGCGCGGTTGCGCTGAGTCCGCCGCACGCTCGCGCGCGCCTGCTTCTTGGCGGAGGCGGTTCGCTTAGCCACGTTTCGATTCCAGGTGGGAGAAGAGCACGAAGCTAGGATTATAGAGGCCAGTGGAGTTCGAGCTCAGCGGGAAGCGCCCGACAGTGCATCCCGACGCGTACATCGCACCGACGGCCGTCCTCATCGGTGACGTCGAAATCGGCGCCGGCGCGAGCGTGTGGTTCGGCGCGGTGCTGCGCGCCGACGAGGCCAAGATCCAGGTCGGCGACGGCGCCAACATCCAGGACAACGTCGTGATCCACTGCGCCCAAGACTTACCGACGGTCATCGAGCGCAATGCGAGCGTCGGTCACTCAGCGGCGTTGGAAGGTTGCGTAGTCGAGCAAGGGGCGGTCGTGGGGATGGGCGCGACGATGCTCCAGCGCAGCCGGCTCGGCGCGGGTTCGATGCTGGCCGCGGGAGCTGTGCTCGCCGAGGGCAAATCGATACCGGCGGGCCACATGGCGGCCGGCGTCCCGGCGACGGTGCGCAAGCCGCTCGACGGCTCGGCTCATAACTGGGTCGGCATGACCGCCAAGCACTACCAGGACCGCGCCGCCAGGTACCGAGCGAACCTTCGACCCAGCGGCAGTTGAGGATCGCGCTGCCCGCGCGCGCCAAGCTGAACCTCGACCTCGAAGTGATCAAGCGGCGCCCCGATGGATTCCACGAGATCCGCACGCACATGCAGGCGGTCGCGCTCCACGACCTCATCGAGGCGGCCCCCGCTGAGCACACCACCCTCGTGACCGACGGGCTGGCGGTTCCCAGGAACAGCGACAACATCATCTTCAAAGCCCTCGCCGCACTCGAAGCGGCCGCCGGCCGCGAGCTGCCGACTCAATTCCACCTCCACAAGCGCATCCCTCCCGGCGCGGGGCTTGGAGGAGCAAGCTCGGACGCGGCCACGGCGTTGCGGGCCGCGAAAACGCTTCACGCGCTGACTGTGGATCTGGCGAAAGTCGCTCCCACAATCGGGGCGGACGTGCTGTTTTTCCTCGCCGGCGGAAGCGCGCTGGCTGAGGGAACAGGCGACCATCTCACACCTCAGCCGGCAGAGCCCGCCTGGTTCGCCATCGCCTGGCCGGGTATCGAACTCTCGACCGCCGGCGTTTACGGTGCGTGGGACGAGACCAGGGGGCAGCCCCCCAACGCGCTGCGACGCGCCGCCGAGCGTGCCGACAGCCGCATCAAGGCATTCGCGGACAGCCTTGGCGCTAAATGGCAGATGACCGGCAGCGGGTCGGCGTTCTTCAAGCGCTGCGCCACGCAACAAGAGGCGCACAGAGCGGTCGCATCACTCGACTGCTGGACCGCCGTCACCCACAGCGTCGGAGCCTGGGCTTGATGCGGCTCGCGGCGGCGGTGTGGGCGGGCAAAGCCACGGGAGCGCTGTCCAGGATCAGCCGGCTCGGAGGGGGCACCACCCTGCCTGGGGATGTGGCTCGAGCCATCGATCCCGACGTACTGCGCAAGCTATCGCGCGACCTCGAGCAGGGCGCGATCGTCATCACCGGCACCAACGGCAAAACCACGACCGCGCGCCTCATCAGCTGGCTCCTCGAGGGCGCGGGTCAAAGCGTCGTCTCCAATCGTGCGGGCGCCAACCTCATCTACGGCGCCACCGCCGCCGCTCTCCAGCGAGCGGGCGCGAACGGACGCCTGCGCGCCGATTGGGGCGTCTTCGAGATCGACGAGGCAAGCCTCGAGCGGGCGGTGGACGAGATCCAGCCGCGCGCGACGGTCGTCCTCAACCTGTTCCGGGACCAGCTCGACCGTTACGGCGAGCTGGAGTCGATCGCCAAGCGAATCGAAAAAGCAGTTGCGCGCTTGCCAGGCGAAAGCCAAGCCGTGCTCAACGCCGACGACCCACGCGTCGCCGACATCGGCATGCAGCTTGATCGCAAACCGATCTGGTTTGGGCTCGACGACACTTCCATCGCCGCGCGTGAGCTGCCCCACGCCGCCGACGCGCGCACCTGCCCCCGCTGCGGCGCGAGCCTGATATTCGACGCGGTCTACGTGGGCCATGACGGCATATATCGCTGTCCCAATGGAGACTTCGCGCGGCCCACGCCCGAGATCGCCGCGACCAAAATCGAGCTCAACGGATTCGACAGCCTCGCCATGGACGTCAGCGGCACCCGCATCGAACTGCCGCTGGGCGGCCTGTACAACGTCTACAACGTAGTCGCGGCCTTCGCGACCGCCACCGCGCTAGGCCTTGACGGCGCATTCATCGCCGATCGCTTCCGCTCCTTTCGCCCCGCCTTCGGGCGGCAGGAGCGTCTCGAGGTAAAGGGACGTCACCTCAACCTCGTGCTCTCGAAGAATCCGGCCGGGTTCAACGAGACGCTGCGCACCGCCATCGACCTCGCCGGTGGCCATTACTTTCTCATCGGCTTGAACGACCGGCGCGCTGACGGTACCGACGTGTCCTGGATCTGGGATGTCGATTTCGAGCATCTCCGCGGCCGCGCCACAGTTGTGGTTCCCGCAGGCAATCGAGCCGCAGACCTGGCTGTCCGCCTCAAATACGCAGAGGTGAAAGCGGCGGTCCCTGAACCAGACCCGGGCCGCGCGCTCGACGCCGTCATCGACGCCACGCCCGAGGGCGAGACGGCGCACCTCCTCTGCACTTACACGGCAATGCTCGATCTACGCGCGGAGCTGGTCAGACGCGGCTGGGCCAAGCCCTACTGGGAGACCTGAGACAAACACGAACATGGCACGTCACCAGAAAACCTTCACCGTCGGCTGGCTGTACCCCGACCTCATGAACATCTACGGCGATCGCGGCAACATCCTGACCCTTCTCAAGCGCGCCGAATGGCGCGACTACGAGGCGCGCCTCATCGAGCTCGGTCGCGGCACGACCAAACGTATGGATGAGGTCGACATCTTCTTCTTCGGCGGCGGGCAGGACCGCGAGCAGGCGCTCGTGTACGAAGACCTCATCGAGCACAAGCAGCCGCCCCTCGAGCGTGCGGTCGCCGCCGGCGCAGGGATCCTCGCCGTCTGCGGCGGCTACCAGCTCCTCGGCCACTACTACCAGACCGGCGAGGGCGAGCGATTCCCCGGCATCGGCCTGATCGACGTCCGCACCGAGTCCGGCAAGCGCCGATTCATCGGCGATGTCATCGTCGACACCGATCTCGCCGACATCACGCCGTCGACCCTCGTCGGTTTCGAGAACCACAGCGGCCGCACGTTCCTCGGGCCGAAGGCCAAACCCCTAGGGCACGTGCGCATGGGCTTCGGCAACAACGGTGAGGACCGCACCGAAGGCTGCCTGCAGGGCCGAGTCCTGGGGACGTACCTGCACGGCTCGCTGCTGCCCAAGAACCCGCACCTCGCGGATCACCTGATCAGGGCTGCCCTCAGGCGTCGCGGCATCACGGACCTCGCGGCTCTCGATGACTCCATCGAGAACGCCGCCCACGAAAATATCCTGGCCCGCGCCAAGCGCTGATCGAAGGACGCGCAGCCAGCTCGCCCCGGATCGTCGACAGCACAAAGGCCATGCGTCCGCCGACGTCATCGGGCGTGAAGCGGACAACGCGGAATCCGCGCGAATCGAGCCAGGCTGCTCGCGCCGCGTCGATAGGGGGCGAGCGGTCATACATCTCGCCCCCTATCTCCACGACCAACCGGGAACACATACACGCGAAGTCGACGATGTAGGGTCCGAGAAGCGCCTTACGATGAAACTTGAAACCATCCAGCCGCCGCCCGCGCAAGCACGACCATAAATCCCACTCGACGCCGCTCATCGTGCGGCGCAGATACCGCGCTAGTTGAATCCGG
>DATNOD010000007.1:0-5958 GCA_035601515.1 Candidatus Eiseniibacteriota bacterium
CGAGCTTGTGGTCGACTTCGACGCCAAGGCCCATGAGCTGGGGATCCACATGCCGCCGCCCAGCAAATGGCCGTTTGTCATCTGCGCCGGCTTCTTGTTCCTCGGCCTGGCCGCGATCCCGTTCGACTCAGTGGTCCGCATTACGCTCGCGGTGATCGGGGGCGTCATTTTCCTGGTCGGAGTCGTCGGCTGGGTTCTCGTCGAGGACGTGAAGATGTACCCGACCGAAGGCGCGGGCGGCAGCGAGGGGCACAGCTGATGGCAGTCGCAACGATGCAGCGGCAGGCCGGCCCGCAGTACCCGGCGATCAAGCCGGGCATGATGGGCATGTACATCTTCCTGGCCTCCGAGGTGATGTTCTTCGGAAGCCTGTTCGCCTCTTACTTCTATCTATACGGCTCGCACATCGTTTGGCCGCCACCGGCACCGTCCGCCACACCGGAGTTCTATGTCAACTGGTGGCCGATACCGTTCATCAACACGATCGTCCTGCTCTCCAGCGGTGTCACATGCCATTTCGCATCCGACGCCATCGCCCACGACAACCGCAGGCAGTTCTTCGTCCTCCAGATCGCCACGATCGTCCTCGGCCTCGGATTCGAAGGCGGACAGCTGTATGAGTTCATCAGCGCATTCGGCCGCGGGCTGACGCTCACCGCCAACAGCTTCGCAAGCGCCTTCTTCACCATGACGGGCTTCCACGGACTGCACGTGCTCGGCGGGTTGATACTTCTGACGATCGTGCTGTATCGCGCCGCGAGAGGACAGTTTTCATCGCAGCACCATGTGGGCGTCGCGGCGGTGACGCTTTACTGGCACTTCGTCGACGTCGTGTGGATCTTCCTGTTCGGCATTCTCTACCTGGGGGTGACAGCGTTCAGATGAGAGCCCTTGCGGTCGCATTGGTCGGGCTGGCAATCCTCGCGGGCTGCGGCGGCGGCAGCGGAGGAGCCGCCCAACCGGCCGGCTCGATCAAAGTCACGATGACCGAATACTCGTTCAACCCATCGACCATCAGCGTGCCGTCGGGCAAGGCCGTCTTCTTCCTGGTCAATGCCGGGTCTATCTCGCACGACATGATCATTCGAGACACGTCGGGCCAGCGTGTCTCGGGCGCCGCTAGCGAGCTGGTGTCGGCGGGGGACAGCTTCGTCTTCACCGTCACCAACCTGCCGGCCGGTAGCTATTCCTTCTTTTGCGACCAGCCCGGCCATGAGGCGTCGGGCATGAAAGGGACGATTACGGCGACTTAGACGGGCTCGGGCTCGGGCTCGGTGAAGGCGATGGCGTCGGCGCCGGTGACGGGCTCGGTCCCGGCTTTGCGCTCAAGACCTCGATGTCGAAGACGAGGGTCGCGTTCGGCGGGATGATGTACGCGCCTGAGTTCTGATCTTGCCTGCCGGCCGCCCCATAGGCCAGCGGGCCGGGGATGATCAGCTTGCGCTTCCCGCCGACCTTCATCCCGGGTACGCCCTCGTCCCAACCGGCGATGACCTGGCCGAGACCGAGGTCGACCGGGAACGGCTGGTTGCGGTCGCGGCTGGAGTCGAACTTCGTGCCGTCGCTCAGCCATCCGGTGTACTGCACGGTGACACTGTTGTTGCTGATGACGACCGCGCCTGTCCCGACGACGAGGTCGACGTACTTGAGACCGTCGGGATAGGTCACGACGGGTAGACCCGCGCCGTCGTTGAAGCTGTCGGTCCCGGGGGAAGGGGTCACGTTCAAGCCGGGGCTCTCATTCGCCACCGGCCCCGCGCTCGCGTAGGGGTCGGAGTATCCACACGCAGTCAGCGCGAACGCGCCGGCGAGAATAAATGCTGCGAGCGGCGCCGCCCTCACGTAGAGCTGACGTCGATCGAGGTCATGCGATCGCCAACCTTGATCGAATCGATGACTTCCATGCCTGCCGTGACCTGGCCGAAATGGTTATAGACACCGCTGGTGGCGAGAAATGGCGCGTCAGCGGTCGTGATGAAGAACTGCGATCCGCTCACGCCGGCGGCGCTCGAGGCCATCCCGACGGTTCCGCGCGGCCACTTCGACGGGTTGGTTTCGTCGGGGAGCTTGTACGCTGGCCCGCCGGTGCCGTTGCCCAGCGGATCCCCGCCCTGGACGACGAATCCAGGCACCACCCGATGAAACGTGAGGCCGTCGTAGAAGTGGTTTTGCGAGAGGTAGACGAAGTTGTTGACCGTCTGCCGGGCCACACTCGAGTCAACGAACGTGATCGTGAAATCACCCCGCGACGTATGCACGGTCGCGGTGTATTTCTTGGCCGGGTCGATGACTGTGGGCGGGGGCGTGGTTCGCTGTTCCATGCAGGTGACAATCTCATTGTCGCAGCCCGGGGCGGTCGAGGTCGGCCCTGCGGAATCGGCGCACGCGCACACCGCGATGGCTGCAATCAGCCCGGCCAAGATGCGTTTCATCACGTCGGAATTTACCGAATCAGCGTGAAGGCTCGCGCGCGCCCAGTGCAATCACGAACGCCAGCAGCATCGCGAGCCCGGCGGTGACCGCCAGCGCGTCCCGCACGTTGCTCGACGCCGCGATCCCACCTCCGATCAGCGGGCCAAGAAAGAACCCGAAGGCGACTGCGCTGGCGTTGAACCCGAAGACGGTGCTCTGCGCTTCCATTGGGGTCTCCAGCCCGATCATCGCCGCGGTCCCAGGCACTACAGCACCGTACAGGAGCCCTGTTGCTCCGACAGCAATCACCACCACGACCGTGTTGGGCGCCACCACAAGGACGGCGACTGCGATGGCGAGCAACATGGAGGCGATCGTTAGCGCGTTTACATAACCGGTCCGGCGCGTGACCGTCGTGTAGCCGATGGCCGAGACGCTGTTGGTCAGGCCGGCGACGCCGAACGCTACGCCGGTAACAGTCGCCGCGGCGCGACCGACCATCTCGATCAGCCGGAGGACGAGGAGCTGCTGCATCGCGCTGTTGATCACTGTCACCAGGCCCTGGGCGCCGATCAAGACCGCGAGCGAGGGCAGCGCACCGGGACGCTGCTTGATCAGCGCGAGCATTCCTGGTCGCGAGCGATCTCGCGGTTTCAAAGGGCTCTCGCGCACGATTATCACGACCGGGATCATCGCGATCAGCAGGAGGATCCCGCCCCCGAGGAAGACGAGGCGCAGCCCGAACTGTGCAGCCGCAAGTCCGCCGACGACCGGTCCGATCGCACTGCCGAGTGCAACGGCCGACGTGACCACCCCGAGCGACCATCCCACGCGCTGGCGCGGCGTCTCGACCGCCACCAGTGCTGTGGCCGCGGCGACGGTGCCGCTGGTCGCGCCTTGAATGAACCGAAGGGCGACGAGCTGGATCGGGGTCTGGACGAAAAAGATGAGGCCGACCGTGATCGCTCCCCCGAGCATGGAGCGGATCAGCATCGGCTTGCGCCCGTACCTGTCGCCGAGGACCCCCCAGATGGGGCTGGCAATCGCCATCGCCAGCCCGGACACGCTGCCGGCGGCCGCCGTCCAGAGGTCGAGGTCATGTCCCTGCGCCACGCCGAGGTCCTGAGAGATGAAGATCGAAAGGAATGGAAAAGCGAAGCTGAAACCGAAGATGGCGGTGAACTCGGCGAACCACAACGCGGCCAGGTTTCGCCGCCAATCGACCGGGTGAGGTGGGGTCACTCCTCGCTGAGCAGAGCAATTTCGAGGATCACAGGTTCGGGCCTAGAATAAGCGTCCACTCCGCGCCGATTCCGCCGCGGGCGGCTAGCTCAGCTGGAAGAGCGCCAGCTTGACATGCTGGAGGTCGGGGGTTCGAGACCCTCGCCGCCCACCAATGACAAGCGGGGTGTTGTCGCCGCTACGCCTCGTGGCGTTTGCGGCACAATCGGTGGCGCCTGGCCCGTTCGTCTAGTGGACTAGGACGCCGGCCTTTCAAGCCGGAGATCAGCGGTTCGAAGCCCGCACAGACCGCGCCTGTTATGGAGACCGAGGAAGCCAACTAGCAGTGCGTCTAGCTCTTCTGCACCTCGGGCCGGGGCTCGTAATCCATGATCCGGCCGTCGCGGATGATCAAGCCGTTGAACATGTCCTGAAGCAACGCGAGCCTGACGATGTTGTCGCCTGAATCCCACGCTGACCCAGGCCAGTCATGACCATCTTCACCGGAGCGGGGCGGAGCGGGCTTCGCCATCTCGGCTTTCTGTGAGCGGAGGTGAAGGATGCCGGGACGAACAATTCGGAAATCGCCCGCACGCTGAAGGTCTCGCGTATGAGCGTGTGGCGGCGGCCAGAGTTTCGAGACCGGGAGCGCGCCTAGACGCCATCGAGAACGCGGAGCAGTCGACCCTCCCCCGGCAACATCCTGCGAAAATTTTTCCGAGCGAGGTACCCCCGTTCTCGCCGTCGGACCTGGTCAAGGTCCACGCTGGGCGCTAGTGCGGTCTTAAGTTGTTCCCACACTGCTACGCGGCGCTTGCAGGTGCAGGACCAGTGCTGGACTCAGGAGGAGGCCGACGATGGCATGCTCGGGGACGTGACGACTTCGCGCAGGTTCCTCAACGCCGGATGCCGGAGGCACATGAGCCAGAGGTCTAATGCGGTTGCTGATTCGCACGTATAGCGCCTGGCCGAGCCGGATTGAGGGAACCTCGACCCAGCGGTACGCGAGCCACGCCAGCGCGAGCGAACCGGCGATGCCGAGTATGGCGATGACGATGCCAGGCGTTCCGACCAACAGCCTGGCGACGAGCCCGATCCAAACGAGGTGCAGCAGGTAGTAGCTGTAGGCGAGCCGACCGACGAAGCGGAGGACGGGGGAGAGTAGGATCCGCGAGAGGCCGGGCCGCGCAAGCCCGAAGACCATCAGGCCGATGGTTGAGAACCCGACCGCAGCCTCCATCTCCGGAAAGGGCTGTCCGTCAGTCGCGTAACTCGTGGGCAGCGCGCCGTAGACCATGATCACCACGAGAAACCAGAGCGTCGCACGCCGGACCGTCATCGCCCGCACGTACGCGATCATCCGGTCGGCGTGCTTGGCGGCGACGGCACCCAGGATGAAGAACCAGCCGTAGTACGCCGTTTCGATGCCAGAGGAGCCGAAATAGAACCCGGCGACGAGCAGAGGTGAAGCGCCCAGCAGGACCCATCGGCTGCGATACCGAACGATCGGCACCATGAGCAGTGGCAAGATGATTGACAGCCGCATCTCATGAACCAGCGACCAGACGACGAGATCGTACTTCTGCGCCGTATGAGAACTGATGAGGGACGCGAAGTTCGCGAGCTCGTAGAGGTTGAGGTGCGGGATTCCGAAAAGCCAGAACGCCCCGATCGACACGACGACCGCGATCCAGTAGGCCGGATAGATTCGGACCGCGCGCTTGACCACGAACGCGATTGGGCTCACTGTCCCGCAAAAGAACGGAACGGCAAGCACGAAGCCGGAGAGGACGAAGAAGAAGAGCACCGCGCGGTGTCCGTCCCAGAGTCCATGTAGTGGCGTGAAAGCGAGCAACGTGAGCGCGGTTCCAGCCACACCCACCGGGACCAACATCAGGACGTGGCCGAACGACACGGCGAGGGCCGCGACGCCCCGCAGCGAGTCTAGTTCTTTGAGCCTCATGACCTACCTATGCGGGAGCCGACGAGATGTTGCAATCCGCACATCGTCCCTGTCCATAGGGCTGAAGCCCTAGCCGGGAGCAGTTACTGCGCTCGCCTGGCCGCTGTTTGGCAGAGGTTCAAGTGAGGCCGACGGCCCAACTGGTAGCCCGGGCGGGATTCGAACCCGCGATTCCCGGCTTGAAAGGCCGGTGTCCTAGTCCACTAGACGACCGGGCCAGCAACGCTAGCTACTCTAATTGCTGGCCTGGCCCCGAAGCCCCTACGGGCCACCAGGCGATGCGCGAAAGCGGGCGTAGCACAATGGTAGTGCGCCAGCCTTCCAAGCTGGTTACGTGGGTTCGATTCCCATCGCCCGCTCCA
>DATNOD010000008.1:0-2137 GCA_035601515.1 Candidatus Eiseniibacteriota bacterium
CTCCGCGATCGGCGCCGGCGAAGTCGGTCCGATCCTGCTGGCGGTCGCGCTCGCGATCTTTGTCATCGCGATGGTTGCCGGCATCGTCTGGACGTGGCGCAAGGAGACCGAGGCCTTCCGCCAGCGGAGCAGTTTCTGATGGGCGTGATGTACCGGCTCATGTACGCCGTGGGCTTCGCACCCTGGGACCGTCAGATGGCCGCTGAGCTCAAAGCCGTGATCGAAGGTCCCGACGCCCTTCCGCCCGCTCGGGCCCTGGACCTGGGAAGCGGATTGGGAACCAAGGCGATCTATATGGCAGCTCACGGCTGGGACGTGACGGGCGTGGAGGCCGTGCCCCGCGCGCTCCGCGAAGCGCAGCGCCGAGCAAAGGCAGCGGGGGTCAGGGTCGACTTTCGGCTCGGCGATGTCACGCGGCTTGGCGATCTCGGGCTCGAGCCCAATTATTCGCTCCTGCACGACTTTGGGTGCTACCACGGGCTCAAGTCAGATGAGCGTGCGAGGTACGCCGAAGGCGTGACGCAATTGGCCGCGCCCGGGGCGAGTCTCTACATGATGGAGTTCACGCGCGCGCTGCCACCCATACCTTCCGGCGTGAGCGAGTCGGAGCTCCGAGAGCGGTTCGGCCAAGCCTGGGACCTTTTATGGTCCAAGCCCAGCGAATCTGGCACGCCGGCCATGATGCGCGCATCTGCCGCCTGGTTCTGCCTGAAGAAGCGCTAGCGCCCACCGATCCCGCCTTCCTGGAATAGTTGCTTGCGCAAGCAAGTATATTCTGGTAGCTGCGGAAACGCTCCGCCAAAAATTCCAGGAGGACCAGATGGTCAAGTACGAAATCGACAAAATGCATACAACTGTGGGTTTCACCGCCAAGCACCTTGCGGTATCCACGGTTCGCGGCCAGTTCAACAAGTTCGAGGGCAGCTTCGAAGGCCCCGATGACGACGCCACCAAGATCACGGGCCAGCTCCAGATCGAGGTTGCGAGCGTGGACACCCGCACCGAGATGCGTGACAACCACCTTCGCTCGGCCGACTTCTTCGAAGCCGAGAAGTACCCCTACATCACCTACAAGCTCAACCGGGTCGAGCCGATCGACGATGAGAAGTTTCGCTTGCACGGCGACCTCACCATCAAGGACGTGACCAGGCCGGTCGTGCTCGACGCGACCCTCGAGGGCCGGGTCCCCGACCCGATGACCGGCGGCAAGGAGCGACTCGGCATCAGCGCCAAGGGCCAGGTCAACCGCATGGACTTCGGTCTCAACTGGGACGGCATCGCGGGGGCGATCCCCATTGCGAGCCACACGATCAAGATCGATATCGAAAGCGAGATCGTCGTCAGGGCAGCAGAGCTCGCACAGGCGTAAGCCCAGGCGTAAGCGGTGCGGAAGGACGAGGTCGGACCGCCCGGCCTCGTCCTTTTATTTATGTCGATGGCTTATGGAGGTCTGCGTACCATAGGCGCCGTGAAGAACGGAGCCCGCACGTCGAGCGTGGCGAAGGTATGGGAAGGACTGGCGCGCGCGCATACGTCGGTGGCTGCTGCCCTCGAGCGCGACATGGTGCCTGAGGCCGGCATGCCGCTGGTCTGGTACGAGGTGCTTCTCAACCTTTCCCGCGCACCGGGCGGGATGATGCGTTACCAGGATCTGGCGAAAGTTGCAGGCATTACCAACAGCGGAGCTTCACGCCGTCTCGAGCAGATGACCAAGGCCGGGCTCATCGAGCGCCGCTCCTGCCCGACCGACCGGCGGGGGGTGTTCGCCCACCTGACAGCGAAAGGTGAAGCGGCTTTCAAGAAAGCGCACGCTGTGTTCCTGACGAGCCTGGACAAGAACTTCGGCGTGCGCCTGAAGCCGGACGAGGTCGACGTGATCAGCGCGGCGTTGTCGAGGCTGCCCTAAGACGTTGTTCCCTCTCCCTCCGGGGAGAGGGTTAGGGACAGGGGCGTGGCCCGGCGCTAGCTTGCTTCCGCTTTTTTCGCCAGGTTGCTGAGCAGCGTTCCGAACTCCTTCGAAACCTGTGGGCCCATCATCCCGCCCATGATCGGTCCGAGCGGACCCTTCACCTCGACCCACTGGCCGACCGTCGTTTTGCCGCCGGTAGAACCGATCCGGCAGTTGAATCGAAAGTAA
>DATNOD010000009.1:0-10345 GCA_035601515.1 Candidatus Eiseniibacteriota bacterium
GGAGTTCTGACGTACAATGTCACTCCGTTTGGCGTAGGCCGTTAATGACGACCAAGAACCACACCAATAATCCTTAGGGGGTACACGTATTTGTCCACAGAGTCCGGTGTCGTCCTGAAAGAACAAGAGGAGGCGACCGAAGAGGACTCGTCAGCGGCGATGACCATGGAGGACTACCTCCATTACGACCAGGAGGCCTTCAAGACCCCCAACCACGGGGACATCGTCGATGGAATCGTGGTGCGCGTCGACCCCGACGAGGTGCTGGTTGACATCGGCGCCAAGGCGGAAGGTGTCATCTCGAGCAAGGAACTTGGCCTGCGCGGAGAGGTGGAATCGATCGGCCTGGAGCCGGGCGACCTCATCAAGGTCTACGTGCTGCAGCCCGAAAACGAAGAGGGCAACGTCGTCCTCAGCCTGCGGCGCGCACGGGCGGAGACCACGTGGCTGGTGGCGGCCGAGAAGCAGACCGACGGTTCGGTCATCGAAGCCGACGTCCGCGAGCAGAACAAGGGCGGCCTGATCGTCAACGTCCTCGGCCTTCGGGGCTTTCTACCTTCGAGCCAGGTCGCGCGGGCTTACGCCGGCAGCCTGGAGTCGCTGGTCGGACAGCGCATCCCGGTGAAGATCCTCGAGGTCAACCGCAAGCGCAACCGGCTGATCGTCAGTCAGAAGGCGGCGGAAGACGAGGATCGCGCACGCAAACGCGAGGAGCTGTTCAGCCGCCTGCAGATGGGCGCGACGGTCAAGGGCACCGTGTCCGGAATCACGTCGTACGGCGCGTTCGTCGACATCGGCGGCGCGGACGGGTTGATCCATATTTCCGAGCTGTCCTGGGATCGGGTGTCCAAGGTCACCGACGTTCTGCAGCTCGGCGAAGAGGTGACCGTCAAAGTCATCAAGCTCGACCCTGAGCAGACCCGGATCTCGCTGTCGCTACGTCAGCTGCAGCAGGACCCGTGGGAGAAGCTTGTGCAGTCGATGCCGATCGGGTCGATCGTCGAAGGGCAGGTCACGAAGACCAAGAAGTACGGCGCCTTCCTCCAGATCATGGTCGGGATCGAGGGCTTGCTGCACATCTCGGAGCTGTCGTGGGATCACGTCGAGCGGACCGAGGACGTGCTCAAGGTGGGCGAGACGCTGCAGGTTAAGGTGATCGGGATCGACACGGCAAGGCGCCGGATCTCGCTGAGCCTCAAGCAGCTGTCGGCGCCGCCGGCGAACCTCGCCGCGAGCCGGGGCGACCGCCGTCAGGATGAGTACGACGACATGAGGGACGAGTCCTAGCCGGTCTCGAGTCGTCGGTCAGCGTTTGCCTGGCTCTCGCATTGCGCGCGTCTTGCGCCAAACGTGCGCTATCCCGCGCACGCAAGCGAGCGTTTTGATCAGAACGCGCGAAATTGGGATGGGGCCGCTGTTTTTGGTCAGGCGCCGAGCTCGCCCAGGCGCTGGTGTGCAGGCGCGAAAAACGGATCGATGACCAGCGCTTGCTGGTAGGCGCGCCGAGCCGCCGCCACGTCGCCGAGCTTTCGCTCTGCATCGCCAAGGTCGACATAGAGCTGCGGCTCGGTTTCGCCGAAGTCGGCGGCTCGTTGCAGTTCCGCAACACCCGCTCGCGGGTCACCTGAGGCGGCGAGGCTCAGCCCCAGGTCCCATCGGTAGCGCGCCTGGAGCGGGTCGAGAGGGACCGCCAGGTCGGGCCGAGCTTGCGAAAATCTGGCGTCGGCAACTATGGGCAACACACCCAAACCGACCGCTGCGATTGCGAGCACAACCGCGCCGACCGAGCGCAATGCGCTGCGCTGCACCGCATTGTTCGCTGCCGGCGCTGCCGTGGATCCCGTCTCGGCGGCACGCACCGCGGACCATGCAGTCCCTGCCAGCAGCCAAAAGGCTCCCGTCGCCGGCGCCCAATCGAAATTGAAGATCACCCAGACCGTGTAGCCGATGCACGCCGCGCCGAGAGCCCCAATGGAATCGCTGAATCGATGTCGCCACAGGCCACGGAAGAGGGTCACCAGAACCCAGGCCAACGCGACGATGCCGATGATGCCCTGTGTCGCCGCCATCTCGAGAGGGCCGGAATGCGTTCGGTCGTACGTGATCCCCGGGGCCCAGTCCGCGCTCAGGAACCTTCCGAACGCCAGTCCGGTGGCATCCTCGCCCCACCCCGTCAGCGGTCGGGCCGCGATCATGCGCACGGCATCGGGCCATAGCTGGAGCCGGCTTCGCGCCGGGTCGTTGTTGAGCAGATTCAGCGGGCCGGCGACGATCAACCACAGCGCAACTGACAGCAGTGCCGCGGAGAAGAGGAACGTCACGCCAACCCAAAGCCTCCGGCGAAACGTAAAGACGAGCACCGCCAGGCAGCCCGCGAACGCTCCGAGCCCACCGCTGCGAGAGGTCGAAACGATAAGCCCGCCGGCCATCACGGCCGCTCCGGCCCACCAGGCGAAGAGGAAGAGATCACGCCGGACGCCGCGAGCGACCGCAAGCGGAAAGGCCATAGATATCAGAGCGCCGAGGAGGTTGGCGTTGCCGACATTCCCGTCGGGCCGGAAGCTGACCCCAGCCGAAGCCTGCCAGATGGCTTCCATGCTCGCGACGCTGGTGCCGAAAACGAAGGCCGCGACCGCCCAGTCACGTGAACGGTCGTCTCGAATGAGCCAGACCGCCACCGCCAGCAGGCCCAGATAACTGAGCCGTATCGGCAGGGACTCGTATCGTGTGTAAGCCCCGGCAAGGCTCAGCGGCCATGACACCGAAAACGCAAACGCAAGGAGGGCCGCCGCGACGGCCGCCAGCAGGGGCAACCGAAGGCGTCCCAGCCGGTGCCCTCCTGGCAGCAGGAGCGCCAACCCCGTGCCGATGCAGGCGCCGATGATCACGAGCGACGCCCGGGGCAAGATGAATGAGTCGATCAAACTGGGTATAAAGACGGTCGGCAGGGCCAGCAAAATGGCGGCCGGCAGGTAGGTGCCGAGGCGCTCAAGAATCGGCCTCATTGCGCCTCCGCCTAAAAGAAATCCGACGGCTGAGTTGGACGCTATATTAGAAGCGAGGTGCCTCGAGGCACCGAACAAGAGATTGAGGAGGTGCTGGCCCCACCTAGGTAACCCGGAGTCCAGGAGGAAGAAGGATCTTGTATCCGTTTGAACGATTTACTGAGCGAGCGAAGAAGGTTCTGACCCTCGCTCAAGAAGAAGCAGAACGATCGCACCACAGCTATATCGGAACTGAGCACTTGCTCCTGGGCCTGCTCCGCGAAGGTGAAGGCTTGGCCGCCAAGGTCCTCAACAACCTTGGTGTCGAGATCGGCAAGGTTCGCCAGACGATCGAGTCCGTGCTCGGTCGCAACGAGCGGATCATCATCCAGCAGATCATCCCGACGTCGCGCGTCAAGAAGGTCATCGAGATCTCATTCGAAGAAGCGCGGCGGATGGGTCACAACTACGTCGGTACCGAGCACCTGTTGCTTGGCCTCCTCATCGAAGGTGAGGGCATTGCCGCTCACGTGCTCGAAGACCTCGGCGCGACCCTGGAGAAGGTGCGCTCAGAGATCGAGCGCCTGCTCCACGACTCGAGCGCTGAGACCGAGGCAGAGCCGGCGCCGAAGAAACCGTCGAAGACCCCGCTCCTCGATCAGTTCGGCCGTGACCTGACTGAGCTCGCGAGGAGGAATCAGCTCGATCCGGTGATTGGTCGTGAGACCGAGATCGAACGCGTCATCCAGATTCTCAGCCGGCGGACGAAGAACAACCCGGCGCTGATCGGCGAGCCTGGTGTTGGCAAGACCGCCATCGCGGAGGGGCTCGCGCAGCAGATCAATCTCGGCAACGTGCCCGAGTCGCTGCAGCACAAACGCGTGCTCACGCTCGACATGGGCGCTCTGGTTGCAGGAACGAAATACCGCGGCGAGTTCGAGGAGCGCCTGAAGAAAATCCTCGACGAGATCCGCTCGAGTCGCGAGGTCGTGCTGTTCATCGACGAGCTGCACACCCTGGTCGGTGCCGGCGCCGCTGAAGGCGCCATCGACGCCGCCAACATCCTGAAGCCCGCGCTGGCCCGCGGTGAGATCCAGTGCATCGGCGCGACCACGCTCAACGAGTACCGCAAGTACATCGAGAAGGACGCTGCGCTCGAGCGCCGCTTCCAACCCGTGTATGTCGACCAGCCGACGCTGGCGGAGACGATCGACATCCTCAATGGCGTGAAGTCGCTGTACGAGAAGCACCACCGGGTGACGATCACCGACTCCGCGGTTCATTCGGCCGCGGTTTTGAGCGACCGCTACGTGAGCGATCGCGCCCTCCCCGACAAGGCCATCGACTTGATCGATGAGGCCTCAGCCCGCGTGCGCATGAAGCTGACGACCACGCCAGACGAGCTCAAGGAGCTCCAGAAGGAGATCAAGAAGCAGCGCACTGACCAGGACGAGTCAGTCAACAAGCAGGACTTCGAGGCCGCGGCCAGTGTTCGCGACAAGGTCAAGAAGCTGCAGGACAAGCTCGCCCTCAAGGAAGCGGCATGGCGCGACAAGCTCGGGGAGACAGTCCCCGAGGTCAGCGAGGAAGACATCGCGCAGATCGTTGCCGCATGGACCGGGGTTCCGGTCTCGCGGCTGGTCGAGGAAGAGACGTCGCGGTTGCTGCGCATGGAAGACGAGCTGCACAAGAGGATGGTCGGCCAGGACGAGGCGATCAAGACCGTCTCGCAGGCAGTCCGCCGTGCGCGCGCGGGGCTCAAGGATCCGCGTCGCCCGATCGGATCGTTCATCTTCCTCGGCCCGACTGGAATCGGAAAGACCGAGCTCGCGCGCGCGCTTGCCGAGTACCTCTTCGACTCGGAGGACTCGTTGATCAAGCTCGACATGTCGGAGTTCATGGAGCGCCACACGACCGCGCGGTTGGTCGGTTCACCTCCGGGCTATGTCGGCTACGACGAGGGCGGGCAGCTCACGGAAGCAGTGCGCCGGCGCCCTTACTCGGTGATCCTCTTCGACGAGATCGAGAAGGCGCATCCCGAGGTGTTCAACATGCTGTTGCAGATCCTCGAGGACGGGCGGCTCAGTGACGCGAAGGGCAAGGTCGTCAACTTCGCGAACACCGTGATCATCATGACCTCCAACCTAGGCATCCGCGATGTCAACCAGGCGGGGACCTCGCTTGGTTTCCAGCCCGCGGTTGTCGACGAGTCCGATGAGGTCGAGCGGCGCCACAAGAACACGAAGGAAAAGATCGACGAAGAGCTCAAGCGGATGTTCCGCCCCGAGTTCCTGAACCGGGTCGATGCCGTGGTGGTCTTCAAGAGCCTGACGACGGGCCAGATCCGCCAGATTGTCGACCTGCAGCTGGCGAAGCTCGGGAAGCACCTGGTGGAGCAGCAGATCATCATCGAGGTGACCGACGCGGCCAAGGACCTGCTCGCGAAAGAGGGCTACGACCGGATCTATGGCGCGCGTCCTCTGCGACGCGTGATCACCAGCCGGATCGAAGACCAGCTGTCCGAGAATTTGCTCCGCGGCAAGATCGCTCGCGGCGATACGGTGCAGATCGATGTCGAAGGCGAGGACGGCCTCAAATTCACGCCGACCAAGCACCGTCACAAGGAGCCCGCCGGCACCGGAGCCGCCGCGAAGCCTTAGAAGTCGAGAAAAACGGCACAACCCTCTCCCCGACCCTCTTCCCCGCGGGGAGAGGGGGTGCCGGCTAGTCCTTCAGCCAGCCCTCCATGCCGCGTGAGAGGTGGGCGGGCGTCGTCTGCGTCTTGATCAGATAGTCGAGGGCCCCCAGCCTCAGGCCGCGATCGATGAGCTCCCGCTCGCTGTAGTTGGACAGAATCACAACTGGCAGGCGCTCGGTTCTCGGATCTTTGCGCAGCGCCTCGAGAACCCCAAACCCATCGAGCTTCGGCAGGCGTATGTCGAGGAAGACGATGTCAGGCACGGTTTTCCGCGCGGCATCGACAGCCTTCTCGCCGTCGGACACCACGTCGACGTCGTAGCCGTCCAGCTCGAGCTTCAGCTTGTACATCTGCGCCACCGACGGATCGTCTTCTACGAACAAAACCCGTACGCGATCGCGGCCGGCGCGAGATTCATCGCCCACCTCGCCCACGACCTGAGCCTACGCCTAGGGCCGCAATCAAGGCGTGCGCCACGGCAAAATGGACCGCAGAGTGAGCGCCCCGGTACCACTTCGCCTGCGCCCGCTGGAGGTCGGCGACGTGCTCGACGAAACGTTTCGCATCTATCGCCGCCACTTCTTCCTTTTCGCGGGCATCTCTGTGATCCTGGCCATCCCCGTCGCAGGGCTGCAGGGTTACGGCTTCTTCGCGCTCTTCAACAGCTTCTTCAAGACGCTGAACCCCGGACAGACTTTCGACTTCAACAGCCTGCTGCCAACCCTGGGCGTCCTGGCGGTCGGATACGTGGTCAACCTCCTCCTGTCGCCGTTCATCTATGGCGTGGTGATCTACGCCGTCTGCGAATCAGCCCAGGGCAGGCCCGTGACGTTCTGGGGCGCGCTCGCGGGAGTCTTGCGGCGCTATTTCCCCATCCTCGGTTACGTATTTCTCTTCGACTTGATGGCCCTGTTCTTCTGCCTCTTCCCGTTATGGACATGGATCGCCGTCGGTTGGATCGCCGTGCTGCCGGTGATGTTCGTCGAGAACGTCGGGCTGGGCGCGGCGATGGGGCGCAGCTGGCGCCTGGTCGAAGGGCGCTGGTGGCGCACCTTCTTGATCCTGTTCCTGGTGATCCTGGTGTGGTACTTCGCGCGCATTGCGCTGGAAGCCTTCGTCGGTCTCGCCGACCTTTTGGTCGGCGTCGTGGCATCGAGCTATCTGGTGCTCGCTGTTTCTCAGGGCGCCGGTCTGCTCATAGCCGCGCTTGTAAACCCCATCATCCAGATCGCCATCGTGCTCATCTATTTCGACCTCCGCGTGCGGCGCGAAGCCCTGGATCTGTTTCAGCTCGCGCAGCACGTGTCCTCGACACAACCGGCGTGAGATCCAGCTGAAAGCGCGCGTCGCCATCAAGGCGCTTGCACCACTGCTGCTTGCCCTCGGGTTCGCCTGGCCGGTGACAGTCACCGCTGATCCCGCGCCCACACCCACATACCGGCAGGCAGTCGAGGACGCGCTGACCATCGTCAGCGCCGCGCACACAGGTGATGCCGCGGCCGCGCAGAAAGCATTGGCGACGCTGGAGGCAGGCACCGGTCGCAGCCAGCCCGAGATCGTGGCCGATCTGGCGATGCGCCCCCCTGACTTCGAGGACGCGGGAACCAGGCTGCGCTGGCTGCTCGAGGCGCTTGCCTCGCCGGCCGCCACGACCAATCCCGCTCAAGCCGAACAACAGCTGCACCGGGTGCTTTCGATGCACCGCTACGACGCCCTGCATCAGCCCCCGACGCTGCTGGACCGCCTGGGTCAATGGGTACGCGATCGAATCAACGACGTGATCCGCCTCCTGTTTGGCGGCAGCGGCGCAGGTCCGGCGATTCCGGCGTTTTACCTCTACGTCGTCGGCGCCGCCGTGCTCGCGACCGCGGTGGTGATCATCTTCCGCTCGACCCGCGGCCGCCTGGCCGAGGGAGCTGCCGCCCGCTCGCAGTTTGGACCGGGTGCGCCGGCGGACTTCTTCGCTGAGGCCGATCGCTTCGCCGCAGCTGGTGATTGCGTGCGCGCCATTCGAGCGTTGTGCGCCGGCGTCGCGGCCACTCTCGCCGGTGAGCAGTCGTGGGTGGGGAGCCCGCTCACCGTCCGCGAGATCTTCCAGCACGCACCGGACCCTTCGCGCCTGAGTCCGCTGCTGCTTCCATTCGAGGCCGCCGTCTATGGCGGCCGCGGTGTCGACGCCGCGACCCTCGAGCGCGCGCTCGCCGCGGCGGCACCATTCAGGAAACCAACGCAAGAGGCGGCGGCATGAGAAGCCTGCGCGGATGGCTCCTGGCCCTCGCGCTGGCAGTGCTGATCGGTGGCATTGCCTATCTCGGCCAACCCAAGCAGGACTCACCTGAGCACAGCTCGAACAGCGACGCCGCCAATGGCACATCAGCCGCGCGCCTCTTCGCCAACGCGGTCGGCCACCCGACGAGTGAGATCGAAGGCTCCTTCACAATGCCGTCCGCACGCGGACTCATATTCGTTTTCACGCCGACCAGTCCCTTCTCGTCCGATGACGCCAACCAGACGGCGAGCTGGGTGCGGCTTGGTGGCGTCCTTGTTTATGCGTCCGAGCAGGGTGACCCCGAGCTCGACCGAGCGCTGGCCGTGACCAGGATCAACGGATTCGTCTCCGGTTCGACTGAGGTTGCCAACCCGTTCCTCGACGGCGTCGCGACAGTCTCAGGCGGCGACACCGCCATGCCCTTCGACGCGTCGTCGGTTCAAGTCCCGATCCTGCGCAGCCGCGACGGGTTCCCGCTCGGCTACCTGCAGAAGGTCGGATCGGGGACGGTCGTTGTCCTCGCCGATCCGCTGTTGCTGTGCAACGGCTATCTCGACAAGGCCGACAACGGGCGGCTCCTGTCGGACATCCTCGGCCTGGTCGACAGCGGCGCCGCCGTCGGCTTCGACGAGTACCACCACGGACTCATCCTCAGCGACATCGCGCCACAGTCCTGGGTGACCACGCCATGGGGCGCCGCGATCCTGTGGCTGCTGGTTGCGGTGTTCGTCGGGCTGCTGCTCCGCGGCCGGCGATTCGGACCGCTGATTCCTCGGCCCGCTGAGGCGACGCGCGCCGACGCCGAATGGGCGGTCGCGGTTGGTGAGCTCCTCCGACGCTCTGGCGCGCGAGCCCTCACCCTCGGCATGCTGGCGACCGCCAGCGAGCGTGCCGTCGCCGCCCGCACGGGGCTACCCGCCCAGCCCCGCGACCGATTCTGGAATGCTTTGTACGCCCGCGCCCCCGAGCTGGCCGCCGAGCTGGCAGATGCGGAGCGCGCTCTGCAAAGCTCGAGCGGCGGTGAAGACGAGCTGTTGAGTGCCGCACAGAAGTTGCATCGAATCGCATACCCGCCGCCGCGCGAGCGCCGCGGCCAAGCAACCAATTAGGAGGCTCGATGACCGGATCCACGGCGATCACCGCTCCCGATTTCTACGCCCGCTTCCGTGAGCAGCTGGTCAAGGCCGTGGTCGGACAGGAGGAGGCGATCCGGCTGTGCGCGGTCGCGCTCGTCGCGCAGGGTCACATCTTGCTCGAGGGAGTTCCTGGAACCGGCAAGACGCTGCTCGCCAAAGCCATCGCTCGCGCGCTCGCGCTCGAGTACGGCCGGGTCCAGTTCACGCCCGACCTGATGCCGGCCGACATCGTCGGCACCTCGATCTACGACCTCGTCAACCGCACATTTGCGCTAAGGCGTGGACCCATCTTCACCAACGTCCTTCTCGCCGACGAGATCAACCGCGCGCCGGCCAAGGTGCAGTCAGCGCTCCTGGAGGCGATGGAGGAGCGTGGCGTCACCCTCGAAGGCAAGCAGACGCCGCTGCCGGCGCCATTCTTCGTCCTCGCCACACAGAACCCGATTGAGTACGAGGGCACATATCCGCTGCCGGAGGCACAGCAGGACCGCTTCCTCTTCAAGGTCCGGCTCGACTATCCGCTGCCCGACGACGAGCTCGAGGTGTTGAAGCGCTGGGAGTCGGGTATCGAGCTTCGGGACCCGGTCAAGGCCGGAGTCGAGCCCGTGCTCGGCGCCGGCGACATCGAGTCGTGTCGCGAGCAGGTGGCCAAGGTGGTCCTTGACGAGAAGATCCGCCGCTACATCGTCGACCTGGCGTCGGCCACGCGCACCGCACCCGAGATCGCCCTCGGCGCGAGCACCCGCGCCGAGGTGCTGTTGATGCTGGCGGCTCGGGCGCTCGCCGCCTTCGAAGGGTCCGAGTTCGTGACCCCCGACCACGTCAAGGCCCTGCTTGCGCCCGCGTTCCGGCACCGCCTCATCCTGCGGCCGGAGGCCGAGGTCGGCGGGCAGACGCCGGACAGCGTCCTCGAGGCGGTGGCGAGCCGGGTCGTTCCGCCCCGTTGATCGAAATCGCAGTCTGTGAACCCCCACCCGGCCGCCTCGGTTCGCGAGCGGGCCGACCTCCCCACGCGGTGGGGAGGTGAATCTGCTCGGCCCGTTTCGGGGCCTCGCGCCCCAGCCGCGACTGCTCTGGGCGATCGCCATTGGCGCGGCGTTGATCGCCCTTTCGATCGTGTCACCGGTGCTGGTGGCGGTCGCGATCGTCTACCACGCCGGCCTGGCGCTCGTTCTCGCACGAGACATCGCGCTGCTGCCGGGTCGTGAGGGCTATCGCGTGCGGAGAGTGCTGCCCGAACCCTTCTCGCTCGGGGAGC
>DATNOD010000010.1:0-9225 GCA_035601515.1 Candidatus Eiseniibacteriota bacterium
CGAGAGCCACCTCGCGTACCCGATCCTTCTCTACTTTCGATCCAGCCACGACAACGAGGCCTGGCTGAACTCGTTCGGCGCGGTCATGGACGCCGCCACCCTGGTCATGAGCGCGGTCGACGAGGACGAAGAGGGGCCGGCACGCCTGATGTTCACAGTCGGCAACCACCTCGTCGAGGACCTGTCGTGGTATTTCCGGTTCACAAGCAGCAAGGACCCGCTCGTGGATCGCGACGAATTCGAGCAGGCTGTCGCGCGTCTGAGGAAGGCTGGGTTCAGGGTCAAGTCGGTGGAGGAGGCATATACGAAGTTCTCGCACCTTCGCGGCAAGTACGCGTCCCAGATGAACCAGATGGCCCACCGCCTGGCGATCATCCCCGCCGAGTGGATCGGCGACCGCACGTACGCGCCGCACGTCGACGGTCGAGGCCGAACCCGCCGGCGGCTCCCATAGGCAATCTGACTTCATAGAGGCGGCGCCGCTCGGGTAAAAACAAGCCTCTACGGCGCAATGAATCCATAACCTCCGCGTCGTCCTACTCATGACCAGCCAGCGGCGCGTTGGAAGGGCCCTCCGGCGTGTCTTGACGCTGGGGTTGGCAGCCGGCCTCTGGCTGACCATCGCCGTTCCAGCAGGTGCCACCGGCACCCTCGACGCCCACAGCACCACGCCAACCACCAGCTGGCTGCAAATCAACGGCACCCAGATGCTGGCTCAGACCTTCACGGCCCTGACCACCGGTCAGCTCGACCAGGTGGATCTGCCTCTGGGTGGGACGTGGAACACCGCCGGAAACATCTACATCGTGCCGGCCGGGACCCTGGTCACAGACAAGCCGAGCGCGATGACCAGCACCAGCTTCGGCACCTACGCCGGTGCCATGAGCTGCTGTGTATACCACCCCTACACGATCGCGCCCGCCTATACGGTGACCGCGAACGACCACTACGCCATCGTCGTGGTGCCGAACCCCGGCACCAGCGTCATGTGGGCTGTTGTCACCAGCGCTGCCTACGCGGGCGGACAAGTGTGGATGGGCAACCAGCCGTCGACATGGACGTTAATGGCCAACAGGGCCTTCAACTTCAAGACCTACGTCACCCCAGGCAGCGCTGCCTCAGCCCCCACGGTCACGCGAGTCAAGAGCGACGTGCCGGTTACCGAAGGCACGGCCCCGACCAACTCAGGAACGTTCGCCGACGCGGCCGGACTCACGGTTCACCTGACCGCATCGGCAGGCACCCTCACCTATACGCCGTCGACGTCCGGCACCTGGACATGGGCTGGAGCGGCTACGGATGAAGGGCCCAGCCAGACGACAATCCTTATCAGCGCCGACGACGGCAAGGGCGGCGCGGCCCAGGCCACCTTCACAACCGAGTCCAACCCCAAGGCGCCAACCGCGATCATCCACGGCGCCACAGCCACCGTCAAGGAGGGCGCGACCATCACTCTGACCGCGTCCGCCATCAGCGACAGCGCAGACGACAACACCGCCGGGTTCAAGTTCAAGTGGACCGCGTCCGAATATGGCAACGCTCTCCCCGGCAGCACTTCCGCCACCTACGTCCTCAAGGTCGACGACGAAGGCTCATACACGATCACCCTCCAGGCAACTGACGATGGTGGCGTTCCCTCGGCGATCGTGTCGGTGACCATCGCCAGCGCCGACTCGAAGCCGAACGTGTCAGGCCTGCAGGTTTCGAATCCGATGATCGTCACCACGCAGCAGTCGCTCACGTTCACTGGGACGTACAACGACGATGGCTCGGCAGTGGACACCTCTTACAAGGCGAGCTGGAACTTCGGTGATGGCAGCTCGAGCGCCCCGACCGCCACCCCGGCCGGGCTGACCGCATCGCACCCCTACGCCGCTCCTGGAATTTACACTGCGACGCTGACGGTCCAGGACGATGACGGCACGGCCGGATCGGCCACCACCACGGTCACTGTCCTCTCACCGCTGCAGGCCCTGGGCAAGATCGGGACCTACCTGCAGGGCCTTACGGATCTCCAACAGGGTCCGAAGAACAGCCTGCAGGTCAAGCTGAATGCGGCGGCCGACTCCTTCCAGCGCGGCGACACGGGCGCCGCCTGCAACCAGCTGAACGCCTTCGTGAACGAGGTCGACGCCGACCAGAAGGCCGGCCGCCTGACGACCGCCGAGGCGGGCAACTTGACGGATCTAGCGCGCTTGACGCAGAGATCGATGGGGTGCTTCAAACCGCTGGTGGAGTTTCTCAGCGGCCTTTAGCTCGCGGCCCTAGACTCCGGGCCAACCTCTGTGGCTCAAACCGAATTCCCACCAGCTGACCTCCTTCCTGTGCGCCGCCAGGCGACGCTCGCTTACCGCGCGGTCAGGCTCGTCGGGGTGCCCTTGCTGCGGCTCGTCTTCCGCTTCGACGTGGTGGGGAAGGAGAACATCCCGCATTCCGGCAACTACGTTGTCATCGCCAACCACCTCAACTGGCTGGACGAGTTCGCGCTCCTCCTCCTGTTTCCGATTGAGCCGCGCATCCACTTCCTTGCAGACCCAACCATCCTGGTCACGCGCAAGGTGCAGTGGTGGATCGTCCGGCAGACCGGCGGCTTCGTGCCGGTCGTTCGCGAGCGCCACGGAGACCAGGCGCTTTTCAGGCATGTGGACAGGGCGCTCGAGGTCGGCGGCGCGGTGGCGATCTTTCCCGAGGGCAATTACGGACCGAAGGAGGGCGAGCTGATGCCCTTCAAGAAGGGGTTCGCGCATTTCGCGATCAAGGCCGGCGTGCCCGTCATTCCCGTTGCGCTCTCGGGCACGAAAGATCTCTGGCTGCGCAAGCGGATCAAGGTTGTGATCGGAGAGCCGATCCATCCCGCCGGCCACACTCCCGAGTCGCTGACCCAGGCCGGATACGAGAGTGTGAAGAACCTGATGCCTGCTTACCGAGAGCAACCAGGCCAAAAGCTTCTGCGCCGCCAGCTTACAAACTTGTTCTAGAAGTAGAATCGCGCCGATGGACCTCAAGCCTGTCGGCATCTTCGAGGGCTTCTCGCCAGGCGACCTCAAGAGGGTTGGCAAGCAGATGCGCGAGATCAAGCATGTGCAAGGCGCCGAGATCATGATCAAAGGCGAGGGCGGCGTCGGCTTCCTGGTCATCCTGGAAGGTGAAGCCGAGGTCGCGACCCCGGACGGCCGGCACCGAAAACTGGGCCCAGGAGATCACTTCGGCGAGATGGCCTTGCTCGACCACCAGGGGCGCAGCGCGAGCGTGACCGCGCGCACGGACCTGGTCCTCGCTGCAGTGCCTGAGTGGGGCTTCAAGCCATTCCTGCGCGACCACCCAGACGTCACTTACCGGCTGCTGGAAACCCTCAGCCGGCGCCTGCGCGAGGCGGAGGCAGCAAGCAGGTAGCAGGCAAGTAGCGGGACACTAAGGTCTTGGCGCTGGCCCGCGTACTCTGCCCAATCGTCGTCGGTCGGGAATCCGAGCTGTCCTCCCTCGAGGACGCGCTGCTGGCTGCGCTTCGCGGCGATGGCGGCGTGGTCATCATCGGCGGCGAGGCGGGCATGGGCAAGACGCGGCTCGTCAGCGAGCTGGTCAATCGGGCCAAGCGCCTCCGCTGCGCGGTCATGTCGGGTGCATGCAGCGAGGCCGAGCTTTCGCTTCCGTACCTCCCATTCCTCGAGGCGATCGGCAACCGGCTGACCACCGAGAACCTGGACGAGCTGCGGCAGCGGCTGGGCGCGGCCGCCGACGAGCTGTCGCAGCTCTTCCCGCAGCTCGGCCGCCCATCGGCGGCAGGCGGGGATCCGACGCAGGCGAAGCTCCGGATGTTCGAAGCCATCCTTCTACTGCTGCGCGACGCTGCTCGCGATCGCGCCTTGTTGCTCGTTCTCGAAGACCTGCAGTGGGCCGACCCCGGCACGCGCGAGCTGCTCGACTACATGACCCGCCGGTTGCGATCCACGAACGTCCTCGTCCTCGCGACCTATCGGATGGATGAGATGCACCGCAAGCATCCCTTGGTGCCAACGATCCAAGGCTGGCGTCGATCGGGCCAGGCCGAGTTTGTCGAGCTGCAGCCCCTTCCGACCGGCGCCGTCGCCGATTTTCGAGGAACGCGAGGTCAGCGAAGAGTTCCGTGAGTTCCTGCACGAGCGCAGCGAAGGCAATCCCTTCGTGCTGGAAGAGATGCTTCGCGACGCTGTCGACCGCGGCGACATCTATCGCACCGATTCAGGCTGGGATAGGAAGGCGCTGGCCGAGATGCGAATCCCGCGCACGGTGAAGGCGGCGATCCTCCACCGTCTCGAGCGGCTGCGCAAGGAAGAGGTGGACGTGCTTTCGGCCGCCTCGGTCATCGGTAGGGCCGCCGACATCAAGACGCTGATCGGTGTCACCGGTATGGACGAAGCGACTGTGTACGCGGCGCTGGAGACTTGCGTCACCTACCAGCTGCTCGAGGAAGACGAGCGGACTTCCGGCAAATATCAGTTCCGGCACGCGCTCACGCGCGAGGCCGTCTACGAGGACATGATCGTGCCCCGCCGGCAGCAGCTGCATGCCAGGGTCGCCGAATTCCTTGCCTCGCGGCCAGATGGCGCCGCGGTGGACATGGCGCATCACCTGCTGGCAGCGGGGCGGTACGACGACGCCGTCCCCATGTGCGTGGCCGCGGCCGAAGATGCGACGCGGGCTCGTGCTTACCGGGATGCCGCGGACCTTCTGGAGCGGGCCGCGCCCATGTTCGAGACCCGGTCGAGCGCGGCCGCCTTTTGTGCGGGGCCGGTGAGGCCTACTGGAACAATACCGAGCCGGAGGCGGCGCGCCGCCTTCTCGAAGAAGGGATCGCAAGCCTGGAGGCTGCCGGCCTGTCACTCGAAGCTGCCGGCTACCGCGTGCTTCTCGGCCGTTCCTACTGGGAGCTGTTGCGGAGCGACCTTGCCCGGGAACAGTTCGAGTTGGCTCGCGACGTGCTCGAGCCGGCGGGGCCAAGCGAGGCGCTGGCTATCGCTTACATCCGACTCTCAGGCATGGCCATGTTCGAGGTGAATAACGGCAAGGCGCTCGAGAATGCGGAACGGGCCGCCCAGATCGCCGAGCAGGTCGGAGCGGACATGGCGCTTGCCTGGTCGTGGAACTTCATAGCCGGGTCCAAGATGGGCCTCGGGCGCGTGACCGAAGGCTTCCGCCACATAGAAGACAGCTACCAGGCAGCGCTCAAGGGCGGTCACTACTTCCAGATCGGCAACGCGGTCTTTAACGCGTCATGGATGGCTGCGCACCTCGGCCGCGGCCGCGAAGCTCAGAAATGGCTCGACCGGGCATCCGCAGGGTGGGCTGGACGCACGGAGGCGTGGCCGCTCTACATCCAGGCCTTCGTCTTCCTGCAGCAGGGACATGTGCAGCGAGCGGCTGAATTTGCGCGCACAGCCCTGATGAGAGCCCGTGACACCCGCAACGCCAAAAACGAATGGCGGGGCTCCCTGCTGGTGGCGCACGCGCTGGCCGAGAGTCTGCGCGGCGATGAGGCGGCCGCGGAGCTGCCTCCCCTGTCCAGCCGGGTGGAAGCCCAAGACATGGTTTACGACGCGGCGCCTCGGATTCGGACCCGGCTCGCCCAGGGAGACATGGCAGCTGCTCTGCGGGATGCGATGACGGTCGATCCAGGCGTTTGCGATCTGGGTTCGCCAGCCGACGTTGTCGCGGAGGTGGCGAGAAATGACAGGGCTTGGCTTCGCACTTTCGTCGACGCCCTTTCCGCGCAAGGCGAAGTGCTCGAGTCGCCGCGTCTTGCGGCTGCTCATGGCTGGCTCGCCCTTTACGAAGGCAGGTTTGACGAGGCCGTCGCGCTGCTCGGCTCGGCGGTCGCCAAATTCGAAGAAGGTGGCTTGCGGCTTGACGTCTGGCATGTCGGGCGCGGGCTTGCGGAAGCCGAAGCGAAGTCGGGAAACCGCGAAGCGGCGCAGCGTCGGCTCGCCGCTATCGCGTCGGCGGCGGAGGTAGAGGGAGCGCGTCTGGCGGCGAAGCTCGCGCGCGACGTCGCCGCCGAGCTTGGCCTCGAGGTGGCTCCGGCGCCTGAGCCGGCAGTCGAATCAGCGGACGGAGATCGCGTCGCCACCGGCGAGCGGATGGTCTCGGTGCTCTTCGCGGACGTGCGTGGCTACACGGAGATCAGCGGCCGCAGCGCCCCTGCCGACATGCTCGAGCGGATCGCCTCGCTGCAGCGCTGGGCGTCACAGGAGGTGGCACGGCGCCACGGCCTGGTCGACAAGTTCGCGGGCGACTCGGTCATGGCCACCTTCAACGTGTCGGGCCAAAGCGTCGACCACACGCTTCAGGCGCTGCAGGCGGCGATCGCGATCATCGACAAGGCGTCGTTGGTCGACCTGCCGGTGGGAGCGGCGATCGCAGTGGGCCCGGCGGTCGTGGGCCGTCTAGCAGAATCGGCGAACTTGAGCGTCCTCGGCGAGGTGACGAACCTGGCCGCGAGGCTGCAGTCCCAGGCGGCCGCCGGCGAGGTGACCCTGAGCGAGGAGGCCTACCGCCGAGTCCAGGATTGGCTGAGCACCCGGGGCACCGGCGTGGAGAGAATCGAGATCGAGCTGAAAGGCTTTTCCGGGCCCGTGATCGCTTATCGGGTGCGGGCTTCGGCGACGGCTTTTTCGAGGGCTTAAAGGCTACTCAAAGTTGCCACCGAAGTGCTAACGTAACGCCTTCCTGAGCCCGTCCTTCCAGACGTCTCCGCTCCGCGCTCAGGCCTGAACAGCGCCCCAGGGGTAGGGCGACTTCAAGGTGAGGAGCGTCAAGGGGTTGGTACCGCTTCTGCGAGCGGTCGTGGTCTGGACCTTGGTCCTGGCGGCGGTGATCCTTCCGCACCTCGACCCGCCGCAGGCCAACGCGCCCGATGCAGCCGCGATTACCCAGCTGCGCTCCTTTGATCGCACCTCGACGCTGACTCAGATCAAGGCCAAGCGTGTTCAAGCCGCGCAAAACGCGCAGGTGCAGAAGTGGTCGTCGGAGCTGTCACAGGGCCTGGCCCAGTACGCCGCCGAGCAGGCGGCTCTCGCCGAAGCGCAGGCCATCGCCGACGCCCAGGCGGCCCTGAACAACCATCCGCCCCCGCCGCCCTACATCGCCAAGATCATCTACGACGCGTTCAGCCCGCTCGGCGCGCGGGCGGTGCAATGGGCGATAAACGTCGCCTACTGCGAGTCGCGCTACCACCCGAACTCCGTCAACACGGATAGCGGCGCGTCAGGGCTGTTCCAGTTCCTGCCGAGCACGTGGTCCGGGACGCCGTGGGCATCCCAGTCGCCGTTCGACCCGGTCGCCAACGCCAACGCGGCGGCCTGGCTCTACAACCGCTACGGTCCGGGCCGCTGGGTCTGCCAGGGTTGAGGCTGTAATTCACCTCCCCACCTCGTGGGGAGGTCGGCTCCGCGAAGCGGAGCCGGGTGGGGAGTGGGTCTTAAAGGGCGGCGTTGGAAATACCCTCCGCTACATCGATCCTGGGTGGATGCACTCACCGGAGGTCCAGCGAGCGAGAGAGCTTCGCAACAATATGACCAAAGTCGAGTGGTTCGTTTGGTCGCGGCTCCGCGGTCGGAAAGTCGGCGGGTACAAGTTCCGACGCCAGGTGCCCATCGGACCCTACTTCGCCGACTTCGCGTGCTTGGCGGCGCGGTTCGTGGTCGAGGTTGATGGCGAAGGGCACGATGCGGACCGCGACGCGCGAAAGACCGCTCTTCTCGAGGCGCGGGGCTACCGGGTCTACCGAGTTAACGTCCAGGAGGTCGATGAGTCGATCGACGACGTCATGGATTCGATTTACGACGCCCTTACCTCATGGAATCCCCACCCGGACGCCGCGAGCGGCGTCCGACCTCCCCACGGGGTGGGGAGGTGAATTAGGCGCTGAATCTCAAGGCATTTTGGGGAGGAGGTCAGTCTTCGGTTGAGACCGCGATTTCCAGCTGGTATATCGGTTGCGGCCCGTTGCCACCTTTGAGCAGCATCGGTTCGTAGTCGGACACCTCGAATCCCGCCGGCAGCAGGCCACGCGTCGTCTCCGACATCAGCACCTTGGCCGGCCGAATCTTGGACAGATACGAGCTGTTGTTGACCGGGACGCCGATCAGCGTGAACTCGAGCCGGCGCTTTGAGCCGACGTGACCCGCGACCACGACCCCGGTATCGAGACCGATGCCAACCGAAATGGCCGGTTTGCCGGCGCCGATCAGCTCTCGGTTTAGCCGGTCGATCTCCCTGACCATCCCGCGCGCGGCTTTCAGCGCCTGCTCCGCGTGATCGTCCATCGGGTTTGGGGCGCCGAAGACCACGAGCATGCCGTCGCCCTGGAACTTGTCGATGTTGCCGCCGTGCTCGAGGACGACCTCGATCATCCGGCTGAAATAGTCGTTGAGGAAATCGACCAGCTCCTCCGCGGCCATCAGTTGGGACAGCGCCGAGAAACCCGCGATGTCGGAGTTGAGCATCGTGACCTGGCGGCGCTCGCCGGGCAGAAACTGCGTGTAGCGGTCGGAGCGCGCGAGCACGTAGTCGGTGACCTGCTTGTTGACGTGGAGCTCGAACAGCTCGCGCAGCAGCTCCGAGCGCTCGTACTGGCGCGCGTTGTCGATGGCGATCGCGGCCAGGTCCGAGATCGCTTGGAGAAACTCCTTGTCCTTGTCTTCGAAGATCGACGCGCGAAACGGGTTGTCGACGTAGACGGCGCCGATCACCTTGCCTTTCGTGACCAGCGGCACGGCGATGATCGACCGCAGGTTTTGGAGGATCACCGACTGCTGGCCCTTGAACCGGTCGTCCAGCGTGGCATCGGTCGAAACCACCGCCAGCCCTGTTTTCACCACCTGCTCGATAACGGTCCGCGAGCCGAGGAATTGACGCGACTTCTCGAGGTCGGCCTCGCCGCCTGACATAGGCACCGACATCAGCCCGGTGACCGGGTCGACCAGCACGATGAAGCCGCGTGCTGCCGTCATAAGCGTGATTACGCGGTCCATGACTTTCTGCAGCACGATGTCGAGCTCGAGGGACGAGCTGAGGTCCCGCGCAAGCTCATAGAGCAGGTGATCGCGCATGCCGAAATCGACTTCGCGGGCCAAGGGCACGAGCAGTGTAACGAACGAGTTGGTCAAAACCGGCCCGGTAAACTCGACTTTCCAATGCCCTCAGCCGAAGCGCTCACACCCGAGGTCGAATCATTACTCGCGCGTCTAA
>DATNOD010000011.1:0-3505 GCA_035601515.1 Candidatus Eiseniibacteriota bacterium
CGGGCCGGCACCGACGATGCCCACTTGCCCCGTCATCGGGCAGGGCGGGACTTCAGTACGTGCCGGTGTGCCTGCCCGGCGCCGGCAATGCCTCGACCGTCGCCCGCTTCGAGTGCTCCGCCGCAAGCAGCAGGTACATCGCCGGAACGACGAAGAGCGTGAACAGCGTCCCGATCGCGACCCCGGTCGCGATCACCAGCCCCATGTGGAAGCGGCTTACCGCGCCCGCCCCGCTCGCAATGAGGAGCGGAACCACGCCCAGCACCATCGCGCCGGTTGTCATCAGGATCGGACGAAGGCGGATGCCTGCGGCTCTTTCGATCGCCTCGCGCTTGGAAAGTCCCTGCTTCTGCTGATTGTTGGCGAATTCCACGATCAGGATGCCGTGCTTGCTGATGAGCCCGATCAGCGTCACCAGCCCCACCTCGGTGTAGATGTTGAGGCTCGCGCCGCCGATCCCGAGGCTCACGAAGATGAGCGCTCCGCAGATCGACATCGGAACCGAGACGAGGATGATGACCGGGTCGCGGAAGCTCTCGAACTGCGCCGCGAGGGCGAGGAAAATGATGACGAGCGCGAAGAAGAACGTGACGATCAGCCCGGTCGATTCCTGGATGTACTGCCGCGACGGGCCGGAATAGTCCACCGCGTACCCCTGGGGAAGCGTCCGCGCGGCGAGATTCTGGAGGTGGGCGATCGCCTCGCCCTGGGTGATGCCGGGGAAGGGCACCCCGGCGATGGTCGCCGCGTTCTGCTGCTGGAAGCGATTGAGCGCCTGCGGAACGGTCTTCGTCGTGATGTGGACGAGAGTCGAGAGCGGAATCGAGCTGCCGCTCGCGGTGCGGATATAGGTATTGTTCAACTGGTCGGCGTTCAGCCGGTCGGCCTGCTGCACCTGGGGGATCACCTTGTAGGCGCGGTCGTGAAAGCTGAAGTAGTTGACGTAGCCGCCGCCGACGAGCGAGGACAGCGCCCCGCCCACGTCTTTCATCGTCAGCCCGAGCTGGGCCGTCAGCTCCCTGTCGATGACGATCGTCGACTGCGGCAGATCGTACCTGAGGTCGTTGTCGAGGAAGATGAACATGCCGCTCTTCTGCGCTTGCTGATGGAAAGCGGAGGCCACCTCGTTCAGCCGCTCGAAGGGGTCCGTGGTCTGGATGACGAACTGCACCGGAAGACCGAAGGCGCCGGGAAGCGGCGGCGGCTGGAACGCCGCCGCGCGCAGGCCGGCGATGTGCCCGAGCTCGTTCTGGAGGACCGGCTGAAGCTGGGCGGCCTTGAGCTTGCGCTCGCTCCAGGGCTTGAGCACCATGCCGGCGATCGTCTGCCCCGGGACGTCGAGCTGGAAAACGTGGTCGGTCTCCGGGTGCTTGACGAAAGTCTCGTACACCTCGCGCGTGTAGAGCTGGCGCTGCTGCAGCGTCGAGTTGGGCGCGGCCTGCGACGAGCTGATGATCACGCCCTGGTCCTCCGGGGGCGCGAGCTCCGACTTCGCGGTCGCGTACAGGAAATAGATGCTGCCCAGCACGACGAGCGCGAAAACTCCGGTCACGGGCACCCAGTCGAGCGTGCCGTGCAGCAGGCCCTCGTAGCGACGGTGCAGGGCGTTGAAACTGCGGTCGAGCAGCAGCACGAGCTTCGCATCCCAGCTCTTCTGGCTCGGGTCGTGGGGCTTCAATAGCCGCGAGCACATCATGGGCGAAAGCGTGAGCGCGACGACCGCCGACACGACGACCGCGCCGACGAGCGTGAAGGCGAACTCCGTGAACAGCGCCCCGGTCAGCCCGCCGAGGAAGCCGATCGGCACATACACGGCCACGAGCACGACCGCCATCGCGATGATGGGGTTGGCCAATTCTCGCGCGGCGAGGATCGCCGCCTGCGCCGGCTTCATGCCCTCGTCCATGTGGCGGTTGACGTTCTCCACCACGATGATGGCATCGTCCACCACGAGGCCGATCGCGAGAACGAGCGCAAGCAGCGTCAGCAGGTTGATCGAGTAGCCGAGCGCGAACATCAGCGTGAACGCGCCGATGAGCGACAGCGGGATCGCCACCGTCGGGATCGCGACCGAGCGGACCGAGCCGAGGAAAGCGAACACGACGAGCGTGACGATGACGAGCCCCTGCGCGAGCGTCCAGACGACTTCGTCGATCGCGCTGTTCACGAACTTGGTCGAGTCGTAGACGATTTCGCCCTGAAGTCCCTGCGGCAGCTGCGCCTTGATGCCCGGGAAGACGTTGCGCACGCGCGCTATGACATCGAGCAGGTTCGCCGCCGGCGCGACGCTGATGCCGATATAAACGGCCTTCTTGCCGTCGAAGCCGACCTCCGAATCGTAGTCCTCGGCGCCGAGCGTCACGTTGGCGACGTCGTCGAGGCGGACGACCGCGCCGCCCTGCTGCTTGATGACGAGGTTCTTGAACTCCTTGACCGAGCGCAGGTCGGTCGACGCGGTGAGATTCACCTGGACCATCTGTCCCTTGGTCGCGCCCACCGCGGACAGAAAATTGTTGGCCGCGAGGGCAGCGCTCACGTCGGCGGCGGTGAGGTTGTAGGCCGCGAGCTTGTCCGGGTCGAGCCAGGCGCGCATCGCGAAGAGCTTGCCGCCGAGGATGTCGGCCGACTGCACGCCTTCGACCGCCTGCAGCTTGGGCTGCACCACGCGGATCAGGTAGTCGGTGATCTTGTTGGGCGCAAGCACGTCGCTCGCGAAACCGATGTACATCGCGGCGATCGTCTGGCCGACCTTGACGGTGAGCACCGGCTGCTGCGACCCCGGCGGGAGCTGATTCAGAACGGCGTTCACCTTGGTGTTGATCTCGGTGAGCGCCTTGTCGACCTCATAGTTCAGGCGCAGGGCGATGGTGATCGTGCTGACGCTCTGGCGGCTGACCGAGCTCATGTAGTCGATGCCGTTCGCCTGCGCGATGGAGTTCTCGAGCGGCGCGGTGATGAACCCGGCGACGAGCGCCGGGTCCGCCCCGACGTAGGTGGTGGTCACGGTCACGACCGCATTCTGCGTGCGCGGGTATTGCAGGACGGGCAGGAGCCCGATCGAGCGCAAGCCGAGCACGAAGATCGTCAGGCTCACGACCGTCGCGAGGACCGGCCGCTCTATGAAGATGTCGGTGAACTTCCTCATTTGCGCACCTCGCTCACTGGTCCTTGGGTTGCGGCGCCGGCTCGTTCGCCGGCTGGATCGAATTGTTGATGATCACGGGGACCCCCGAGCGCAGCTTGATCTGTCCGGCGGTGACCACCGTGTCGCCTTCCTTGATGCCCGAGAGGACTGCGACCTGGTCGCCGCGCGTGCCGCCGATCGTAACGAACTTCTGCTGCGCGAGGAGCGATGCCTTCCCGTCCTGGCCCTTTTGCTCCTCCACGACGAACACGGTGTCGCCGTAGGGATTGTAGGAGACTGCCGTCTGCGGCAGCGTGACGAAGCGCTGCGGTCCGCCCGAGGCGATGGAAACCGTGGCGAACATCCCCGGCAGGAGCCTGC
>DATNOD010000012.1:0-7266 GCA_035601515.1 Candidatus Eiseniibacteriota bacterium
GGCTGGTCCTCATCAGGTCGACGTCCGCACAATTGCGGCAACCGATCAAGCCCGCGGCCGGCTGTTTCCGATCGAAATCTGGTCGCCGGCGCAATCTGGATTGCGGCCGTTGATCGTCTTCTCCCATTACAGCGGTGGGCACCGGCGGCCGGCCGGCTACCTGTGCACGCATCTGGCCAGTCATGGATATGTCGTGGCCGCGATGGATCACTCAGAGGTCGTGGCACCGGAACTCGCGAGCCATGCCGGAGAAACAGCTTGAAAGGCTGAGGCCCGCCGACTTCGCGCGGCGAATCGATCTGATGAGCTCTAACCCCGTTGCCGACTCGCATAGTGCGATCGAGTCCATTGACCGAAACCTCGAAAGGCTCAACCAGTTGTTCCTCTGGGGTCACTGGGACGAGCCAAGATACCGCGCCGAGCGCGAGCGTCTGGAGGGCGTACGCAACGACCTACAGGACGCCTCGGGCCCACAGCGGATGGATCCGAAGCTCTCAGGTCTCGTCGAGGCTTGGGACACGGGCGACGGTGTTGTACGCCGCGAGCTGCTTGCCACCCTGTTTTCCGACATCCACATCGGCGAGGGCCACGTGATCGGCTACACACCGCGGCCGGATCGGCACACCCAAGTCGTCCGACTGATCGACACGGTGCTTTACAAGTTGTCTGTCAACGTGGGCGGTGATGGATTCGAACCAACGGCCTCCTCGGTGTAAGCGAGGCGCTCTGCCAATTGAGCTAACCGCCCGTAGCGGATGCTCAGTCTACCCAGCAGCAAGCAGGCTCAGCGCCGCATTCAGTTGCGTGTCCTTGGCGTAGCCGAGCGACGGCTGCTGCACGTCGAACTCGTCGCTCGCATTGGGAAGGGTGATCGCAACGTCCGGTATCAGGCCCTTCTTGTCGATCGTCTGGCCGTTCGGTAAATACCACCTCTTGACCGTCAGGTGAATGTCCGCCCCGTCGCTCAACGGGAAGTCCTCTTGCACCGATCCTTTTCCGAACGTCACTGTGCCCACCAGCTTGGCCCGCTGGTGCACCTGCAGCGAGCCCGCAACGATCTCCGCCGCCGACGCGCTGTTGGCGTCGACAAGCGCCACCAGCGGCACGCTGGTGGCCAGGTGCTCCCCGCTCACCGTGTGCCGATCGACCGTGCCGTTGCGATCCCGAAGCTCGAACGTCTCCCCGCTCGCCACGAACTCGCTGATCACATGGTCGGCTTCCGAGATGAACCCGCCCGGATCCTCGCGAAGGTCCAGCACCACACCCTTCGAGCCGGCCAAGCCCGCCTTCAAGGCAGCCTGCAGCTCGGTCGTGGTCGTGGTGCTGAACTGGTAGATGCGCACATAGAGAATGTGATCCGCGATCTGGGTCGAGCGCACCGACGGCACCTGGATCTCGGCACGTGTGACGGTCACCGAGAACGTCTGGGTGCCTCGCTGGATCGTCAGCGTCACCTTCGTGCCGTCCGGGCCCTGGATCAAGGTCGACGCCTGATCAGCGCTCACACCCTTCAGGTCCTTGTCGCCCACCTTCACGATCTGGTCGCCGGCGGTCAAGCCGGCCGCGTTCGCGGGGGAGCCCGGCACAGTGCCGGTGATCACCGGGTATGACGTGCTGAAAGTCAGATATATGCCGATCCCCGAGTAGTGGCCCGTGTAGACCTGCTGCAGGCGCTTGTACGCGTCAGGGTCGTAGTAAGCCGTGAACGGGTCGTTGAGCGCCGAGATCAGGCCCTGCACCGTCCCCCGTGACAGCTTGGTCGTGTCCAGGTTGGCGTCGACGTATTGCGATTGGATCAGGCGAATCGCCTGCTGCAGCTCTGAAGTGTCGACCCGCCCACTCGAATGGTGCGCGACATATGGAATGACATCAGGAAACGCCTGATCGGTGTAAACGCCAATCCCAAACCCAAGCACCGCAACGATCAGAACGGCAACGCCCCAGAAGGCGTCGCGCTGCCTCATGTCAGGAGAGTAGCGAAGTCAGCAGCCTAGCCAGATGCAGGGATTCTTTGGATAGTCGTTGACGCGAATCTCGAAGTGCAGGTGCGGCCCGGTGGACCATCCGGTTGAACCTTCGTACCCGATCAAGTCGCCTCGAGCCACTATCTGCCCGCTTCTCAACCCCGGTGCAAACCCGGACATGTGTCCGTAGTAGGTGGAGTACCCGTTGCCGTGGGTCATGATGATGTAAATCCCGTAGCCCCAGTTCGTCACGTAGAGACTGACGATGCCGGTATCGGCCGCGACGATCGGGCTTCCATACGGCGCCGCGATGTCGATACCTGTGTGGAAGTGCGCGTACCCGGCGAAAGGTGGCTCCAGGTAAAAGGAGCTCGGTCCGTATCCCTGGCTGATGCAGCTGAATCCACATGCCGGCTCGGGCCATGCGAATACACCTGAGCCTCCACCCGCTTTCTGCGCCGCAGCGTCGTACTGCTGCTGCAGCGCGGCCACCTGCGCATCGATGGCAGCGCGCTGCGCCTGGACCTGTGCGTACTGCTGTTGGAGTTTGGTTTCGAGCTGGACTGCGGCCGCCATCGCAGCTTTTTGCGTGGCCACGTTCTTCTCCAGGTCGGCCTCGGTCGCGACCTCCTGCTGAAGAAGGGCGGCGACCTCGCCTCTCTTTACGGTCAGGTCGGCGTTGGTCTGATCGAACCGCGACCGCTCTTGGCCGAGCTCGCCGAGCAGCTTGCGGTCCGAGGCCGCGACCTGCTGCGCACCGACCATTCGGTTCATCAGGTCGTTGAATGTGTTCGCGGTCAGGACCAGCTCGACGTAGTTCACCGAGCCATGGTCGTCGACGTATCGCAGCCGCTGGTTGAGGATCTCGTCACGCAGGCTCACCCGCGAATGCAGCCGGGTGAGGCTGGCCTCGGTGAAACGGATCTGGCGGTCGAGATCGTCGATCGCCGCCTGGGTCTGCACGATCATGTTTTTCTGCGCCGCGATCTGCGCGTTGAGGCTGTTGATCAGCGCGTAGAGGGCGAGGTACTGCGCCTCTGCTGCGTTGAATTGATTCACGATGTTCTGCAGCTGCTGCTCGTTGTTGACCTGGGCGCCGATTCCCTGGTTGTACTGGAGACATGCCTGGTAGACGTTGGGCGGGTCGCCTGGGTAGCAGTAGATTGCTGACACCGTCTGGGTCGACAGCGGAATCCAGGCGAGGAATCCAGCCAACACCACAGCGAGCAGCCTGATGCGACGCGTCACAGCTTCACGAACCTGCGCACGCCGATGTAGCTGCCCACCGCTCCAAGCGCCGCACCGCCCAGCAGCAGGTCACGAGCCAGACTCGCAATGAAGCCGGGATCGTAGGAGAGGGGGATGAACGCGATGTCGTTGCGGAACTGCTGCACTGCCGGCGGGTACGCGATGACGAGAAGCGCAAGCGCGATGGAGGCCGCGATGAGCCCGGTCATCACTCCTTCGATCACGAACGGTCCGCGCACGAACCACTCGGTCGCACCGACGAGCTTCATGACCTCGATCTCCTTGCGGCGGTGGAATACCGCCGTGCGGATCGTGTTCATGACGATGACGACCGAGACGATCACCAGGATCGCGAGCAAGCCTGCGCCCGCATAACCAAGCCATTGTGAGAGCTGGAGCATGCGGTTGACGAAGTCCCCCTGGTAGTTGGTGGGGTTCGTCGGATCGACGCCCGACCACTGGCGCGCCAGCGCGTCGATCGCGGCGACGTCCGATAGCGCCCTGACCCGAACTTCGAGCTTCGCGTCCAGCGGATTGCCCTGCAGCTGCTGCGCCAGAATCGCGTTGTTCGGGTCAGCTGTGAAATTGGCGAGCGCCTGCTCCTTGGTGATGTATTTCACGCCCGCAACGCGTGGATCGCTTGCCAGCTGCTGCTGGAATCCATACACGGTCGGCAGCGGCGTGTCGTCGGCGACGTTGATCGAGATGACGCTCACCTTCTCGCGGAAACCGTCGAGCACCTGCGAGAACGCGTGACCGATCAGCAGGTTGACTCCGCCCAGAATCAGGATGAGCGTGATCGACAGAACCGCGGCCAGGCTGACCGCCAGGTTCCGCCAGAAGCTCTGCCAGGCGCTATTGAGCGCGAATCTGAGGTTTCGAAACATCGTCATGGTAGCGGCCAGAACGGTCATCTCGGGCAATCTGCCCAGCGTCGATCGCAATGACGCGGCGGCGGAGTAGATCGACGATTTCACGGTTGTGCGTCGCCATCACAACCGTGGCGCCTCGCGAGTTGATGCGCAGGAACAGCTGCATGATTTCCCACGCCGTTGCGGGGTCGAGGTTGCCGGTGGGCTCGTCGGCGATGATCATCCGCGGCGCATGCACCAGCGCCCGCGCGATGGCCACGCGCTGCTGCTCGCCACCGGACAGGTTGGACGGATAGGTCTGCTCCTTCCCCGCCAGGCCCACCGTGTCCAGCGCCTCGGCGGCGCGCGACTGCACCAGACGGTCGGGCTCGCCGAGAACGCGCAGCGCGAAGGCGACGTTCTCGTAGACGGTGAGGTTCGGCAGGAGCTTGAAGTCCTGGAAGACCAGGCCGATCTTGCGCCGGTAGTACGGCAGCTTGCGCCGCTTCATACGGCCCAGCTCGACCCCCTCCACGAAGATCTTGCCTTTGGAGGGCTTCTCCTCTCTGATCAGGAGGCGGACCATCGTCGACTTGCCCGCGCCGGAAGGGCCGACCAGGAAAACGAAATCGCCCTCGGGGACGACGAGATTGATATCTCGAAGCGCCTCGGTCCCGGTCGGATAGGTCTTCCAGACATGCTGGAAGCTGATAACCGGCCGGCTGTCGAAATCCGGTGTTAAAACCATCAGCTAGATCTTTTGCTTTGACGTTGGGCGCCAGCAGGCGCACCCGGCTAAGTCGCGGGCAGTATAACGCATGCCCCCGGATGCTCCAAATGCCATCCTTTGAGTTCAAACACGTATGTAACGGAGGCGCGCAGAGTTGCTTGCGCGGGGGCGGTCGGGGCGCCCTTAGGGACTAGTTTCCGGAGCCGTTCTGGCTCTGGCCCAGCTGCCGGCGAAGCCAGGCCTCGATGAACGGATCGATCTCCCCGTCGAGCACCGCCTGGGCGTTGCCCACCTCGAGCCCGGTGCGGACGTCCTTGACCAGCGTGTAGGGCTGGAGAACATAGTTTCGGATCTGGGACCCGAACTCGGCGGGCAGGACCTGGCCCCGGATCTGGTCGAGGCGCGCGGCCGCCTCTTGCTGCTGGCGCTGGAACAGGCGGGCCTTGAGCACCTTCATCGCCGTCTCCCGGTTCTTCATCTGCGAGCGCTCGTTCTGGCAGGTGACGACGATCCCGGTGGGCAGGTGGGTGATGCGGATGGCGGAGTCGGTCTTGTTGACGTGCTGGCCGCCCGCTCCGGTCGACCGATACGTGTCGATGCGCAGGTCCTGAGGGTTGATCACGACCGCATCCTCGTCGGTGTCCTCGAGCTCCGGTATCACCTCGACCAGCGCGAATGACGTGTGCCGCCGGTGGTTCTGATCGAAGGGCGAGATGCGCACCAGCCGATGCACGCCATGCTCGGATCGCATCAGCCCGTATGCGCGCGGCCCGCGAACGATGAAGGTCACGCTCTTGAGCCCCGCCTCTTCACCCGGCGACTGGTCTATGACCTCAACCTCGAATCGATGGCGCTCCGCCCACTTCAAGTACATGCGCATGAGCATCTCGACCCAGTCCTGCGCCTCCACCCCACCCTGGCCGACCGAGATCGTGACCACGGCGTTGTGATTCGCGTATGGGTCGGTGAAGAGCAGGTCGAGCTCACGCGATCGCAGCTCGCCCGCCAGCTTCGCCTCTTCCTCTTCGACCTGCTTTGCGAGCTCCGGGTCACCGGACGCGAGCTGATCGAGCTCGATGAGGTCGCGAGCCCGCTTCTCGAGCTGCTCCCAGGTTCGTATCAGCTCGCGGTTCTCGGCCGACTCCCGCCCGAGGGCGCCCGCGTATCGCGGGTCGTCCCAGATGCCTGGCTGCGTTAAGCGGTGATCGAGCTCATCCGCACGCTTGAGCTTTCCGGGCAGGTCAAAGGTGCTCCTTGAGCTGAAGAATCCGTTCCAGCAATTCCTTCGGGCTCAGTTGAACGTCCATCACTTCTCCAGAAATTTATCAGCGTGGCCAAGTTGGCCCGGCTTTGCCGGGCCATGACTCCGCCAACTTGAAACACACCCAAACGCCGCGTGGAGAGGGGGTTTCCGGTAAGGGGGACGTAGTCCCCCTTGCCTATTTTCCATGGCACCTCTTGTATTTCTTGCCCGACCCGCACCAGCAGGGATCGTTGCGCCCCAGCTTAGCGGCACCGGCTTCGCCACCGGCGCCCGCGGCGGCGCCAACCGGCGCGACGCGTCGAGGCTTCGGTGCTCCGTTGCGGCCCGACTTGCCATCGCCATCGAGCTCGCCCGGTCCGCTTTCCATGACCCTGCGCACCACCGGTTGCGGCGTTGGCGGCGGCGTGTTGCGCGGCGCCGGCTGGATGTGAAAGATCATCGCCACGATCGAGCTCTGGATGCGCTCACGAAGCTCGTTGAACATCTCGAGCGCTTCGTTCTTGTACTCGACGAGCGGATCGCGCTGCCCGTAAGCACGCAGACCGACCCCTTCACGGAAATGCTCCATCTGCGTCAGGTACTCCATCCACTGCCGGTCGATCGTCTGCAGCATCACGCTCTTCTCGACCAGCGGCATGACCTCGACGCCAAACACCTCGACCTGCTTGTCGTAGGCGTCCGCGGCAGCCGCGTTCAGGTGGTCGGCGAGGGCCTCGCGGCCGCGCTCCACCACCTCTTCAGGAATCTGCGAGCCCGGCGCGATAGGCAGGTAAGCCGAGAGGTAACGAATCAGCGCATCCATGTCCCAGTTCTCGGGGTGCCGGCTCTCGCAGTGCACCTCGATTCCCTTGGCGACGATCTCTTTGACGTACTCGAGGATGTTCCCGCGCGCATCCGCGCCCTCGAGCACCTTCTGCCGCTCCTCGTAAACGATCTGGCGCTGCTTGTTCATCACATCGTCGTACTCGACTACGTGCTTGCGGGCGTCGAAATGCATCCCCTCGACCTTCTTCTGGGCGCCGGCGATCGATCGCGCGACCCATGGGTGCTCGATGGGTTCGACCTCCAGACTGTCCATCAAGCGGCCGATCCGGTCGGCGGCGGGACCGAATATCTTCATCAGGTCGTCTTCGAGCGAGATGAAGAACCTGCTCGAGCCCGGGTCGCCCTGGCGGCCGGCGCGCCCGCGAAGCTGGTTGTCGATACGCC
>DATNOD010000013.1:0-3728 GCA_035601515.1 Candidatus Eiseniibacteriota bacterium
CCTGCTGCTCGACGAACCGCTGTCGGCTCTCGACGTTTCCGTTCGCGCGGAAGTGCGCCGCGAGCTGAGCAGGCAGCTCGCGTCCTTTCATGGCGTGCGCCTGCTCGTGACCCACGATCCGCTCGAAGCGATGGCGCTGGCGGACAAGCTACTCGTGCTGGAGCACGGCTCGGTGGTGCAGTCCGGCACGCCTGGTGATGTGACCGCTCGACCCCGATCGCGCTTTGTCGCCGACCTTGCCGGCGTTAACCTGCTCCGAGGGCGCGCCTACGGAGACCATGTCGCCCTACCGGCGGATGCCTCGCTCGCGGCGGTGGACGCGGGCAGCGGCGACGTGTTCGCAGTCGTCCATCCGCGTGCGGTGGCACTGTATCGATCGCGGCCGGATGGCACGCCCCGAAACGTTTGGCGCGGACAGGTCGACACCGTCGACCTCGAGGGCGAGCGCGTTCGCGTCCGGGTCGTCGGCCCGGTCCCGCTAGTGGCCGAGGTCACGCGCGCCGCGGTGCTGGAGCTCGGGCTAATTGCCGGCGCCAGCGTCTGGATTGCGGTCAAGGCGACCGAGGTTTCGGTCTACCCGGCATAGGGCATGAAGGGCCCCTCACGCCACTTGTCCCAATCGTCGTAATGTTGTAATCACCATGAACGAAGCCCCCACCGCCGTATCCGAAACCGAAGCGCTCGACGCCTACTCCTCGACCGTGACCGCAGTTGCGCAACGAGTGCTCCCCTCGGTCGCAAGCCTCCGTGTCCGGCGCAGCAGCCGATCGTTCGACGGTGGCGCCGGCTCGGGTGTCGTGATCACGCCCGACGGATTCCTCGTCACGTCCGCTCACGTGGTCGCGCAGGCCGGCGCAGCCACGGCTTCGTTCATCGACGGTTCCGAATACGAGCTTGATGTAGTTGGCGCCGATCCCCTGTCCGACCTCGCCGTCGCCCGAGCTCGAGCGGCCACGCTCGAGCCGATCCAGATCGGCAACGCGGACAACCTGCGGGTGGGTCAGCTGGTGGTCGCCATCGGCAACCCGATGGGGTTTTCGGGATCCGTCACGTCGGGGGTCGTCAGCGGGTTAGGCCGCTCGCTGGCGACCGCAGACGGCAACGGGCACCGCCGCTTCATCGAAGACGTCATCCAGACCGATGCCGCGCTCAACCCCGGCAACTCGGGCGGCGCGCTGTCCGACTGGCAGGCGCGCCTCGTTGGTGTCAACACCGCCGTCGCAGGGATGGGACTCGGACTGGCCGTGCCGATAAACAAGACCACCCAGGCCATTCTTTCCGCGCTGATGAGAAGCGGTCGTGTTCGCCGAGCCTTCCTCGGCATCGCCGGCGGCACTCGACCGCTGCCTCCCGCCATGGCGCAGCGCCTCGGCCGCAAGGCTGGAGTCGAGGTGCAAGAGGTGGTCGCGGGCAGTCCCGCGGCTGCGGCCTCGCTTCGTGGCGGAGACGTCATCGTCTCGGTCGGCGACGTGGCCGTGGGCAAGGCGGGCGACCTGCAGCGCTTGATGGTCGAGGCGCAGATCGGGTCGAAGCTCGGGCTGTCCATCTTGCGCGGCGGCAAGCTGATGACCCTCGAAGTCGTTCCGGTGGAGCTCGCTTAGACTCCCGATAGACTTGCGGCCGTGACGAAGCAGATACGCGACCTGCTTCGCGCCGAGGTCGAGGACGGACGCTTTCGGCTCGCCGACGTCGACCCTGCATCGACGCCGGGCATCACCCATAAGAAGCGGGCGCTGAAAGACCTCCCCAAGCAGCACGCGCCCCTGTTCAAGCTCCAGGACAAGCCGTACGCGCAGCGAAAGAAGGCGCTGCTGCTGGTGCTTCAAGGCATGGACACGAGCGGTAAGGACGGCACCATCACGCACGTCATCGGCAACTTGAACCCACAGGCGGTCCAGATCACGCCCTTCAAGCAGCCGACCCCCGCGGAGAAGCGGCACGGCTTCCTCTGGCGCATCCGGCGCCGCCTGCCCCTCCCTGGAGACGTCGGCATCTTCAACCGCTCTCATTACGAGGACGTGCTGATCGTGCGGGTCCACAATCTCGCCCCTCTCAATGTCATCGAGCGTCGTTACGAGCTCATCAACCGCTTCGAGCGGCAGGTCACGAACCAGCGCATCAAGCTCGTCAAGATCTGCCTTCACATCTCCTATGAGGAGCAGCGGAAACGGCTGATCGACCGACTCAAGGATCCCGACAAGGAGTGGAAGTTCAGCGTGCACGACGTCGACGAACGTGCTTACTGGGACGACTACCAGAGCGCGTACAGCATCGCCATCACACGCTGCTCGACCAGATGGGCGCCGTGGTACGTGGTCCCGGCCAACGACAAGGACTACCGGAACTGGGCGGTGTCGAGAATCCTGATCGAGACGCTGAACGATCTGGACCCGCAGTACCCACACCCCAGGCTGGACCTTCCCCGATTGCTGAAAGGGCTCCAGGCGTGAGGTCTGACGGACGTGAAAAACTGTTGACGTGAACCGAATAGGCCTCGTCTCGGCATTCGTGGCCGCCGTCATGGTCGTTGCTTGCGATACGAGCGGCGGAGGTGGCGGTGCGACCAACTCGTATGCCGGCAAGACGATCAAGCTGGGCGCGGACCTCTCCGTGACGGGCGCCGGAATTCTCGTCGGAGTCCAAAGCAGGAACGGCATGCAATTGGCAGTCGACCAGATCAACAAGGCCGGCGGGGTCCTCGGCGCCAAGATCGTCCTCAAGGTCAACGACGACGCCTCCGACCCTGCGCAGTCGGCAGCTGCGGCTCGGACCATGATCCAGCAGGATCAAGACCTGGCGCTTCTCGGCCCCACTCTGTCCAGCTCGGCAGTGATGGTCCATCCCATCGCTGAGAGCTTGAAGACACCGGTCCTTTCGGTGACCACCCCCGGCACGCACATCGTCCCCGACTGCCTCTTCCCGCAGACCACACCCTGCCGCTACGTCTTCCGCGACAGCCTCGGCGAGCAAGCCGCCATTCCAGACAACATTCAGTCCTACGCCGCCGATGCGCATCCGAGCACAGGCGTGCTCTTCGTCACGCAAGACGACAGGCTATCCGCCGACGACGGCAAGATCGTCCAGGACATAGTCGCCATCTACAAGATCAAGCTGCTCAAGACGATCACGTTCAGCACATCAGAAGCGCGCCTGTCGTCTTTGGTGACCCAGGGCGTGAAGCTGAAGCCCGACGTGATGTTCATATCTTCCCCTGGGGGCATTCCAGCCGAGATCATGATCGACGCTCGCCAACAGGGCTGGCAAGGCCAGTTCCTGGGCGGCAGCAGCTTCAACACTGCAGTGTCAGCACAGGCAGGAACGGCCGGCACCGGAGCCCAGAGCGCGAGCGCGTGGTACCTCGGCAACTCCTTACCGTCCAATGCCGAGTTCGTGGCCGCCTACACGACCGCGTACAAGAGGCCACCCGACCAGTTCGCCGCGCAGGGATACACCGCGATCAAGATCCTGGCTGACTCAGCCAAGCGGGCCAAGCTCACATTCAAGGACCTGGCCGGCGACCGCGAGAAGCTGCGGACCGCGATGGAGACTGTGAATATTCAGACCCCGCTGGGCCCCTTCCAGTTCACCTCCAACCACGACGTCAAGCAGACCGTCTGGATCACCAGGATGGACGGCCAGGGCGGCTTCACACTCGTCCACCAGATCGCGCCGGCGGCATAAAAAAGAAACCCGGGTCTTTCGACCCGGGTCCCTTTGCTGTTTCGTCT
>DATNOD010000014.1:0-21411 GCA_035601515.1 Candidatus Eiseniibacteriota bacterium
GACCCCGGCTGCGGCTCCGACGGGCGCGGCCCGGCGCGCCTTTGGGGCGCCGTTGCGGCCCGGCCTGCCCGAGCCGTCCGGGTCACCCGGACCGCTCTCCAGCACCTCGCGCACGAGTGGTGACGGCGGCGGGGGTGGCGCGTTGCGCTGCACCTGCACGCGGAAGATCCGAGCGACGATCGAGCCCTGGATGCGATCGCGAAGCTCGTTGAACATCTCCAGCGCTTCGTTCTTGTATTCGACCAACGGGTCACGTTGGCCGTATGCGCGCAGGCCCACCCCTTCCCGGAAGTGCTCCATCTGCGTCAGGTACTCCATCCACTGCCAGTCGATGGTCCGGAGCATCACGTCCTTCTCCACCAGCGGCATCAGCTCCGGCCCGATCTCTTCGACCTTCTTGTCGTATGCGTCGGCGGCAGCCGCGTTCAGGTGCTCGGCGAGCGCCACTCGCCCGCGCTCCACGACCTCGTCGGGGATCTGCGAACCGGGCGCGATCGGTAGGTACGCCGACAGATATTTGACGAGCCCTTCCATGTCCCAGTTCTCGGGATGCCGGCTCTCGCAGTGGACCTCGATGCCCTTGTCGACGATCTCGCGCACGTACTCGAGAATGTTGCCGCGAGCGTCAGCGCCCTCCAGCACTTTGCGCCGCTCTTCGTAGACGATCTGGCGCTGCTTGTTCATCACATCGTCGTACTCGACCACGTGCTTGCGGGCGTCGAAATGCATCCCCTCGACCTTCTTCTGGGCGCCTGCAATCGATCGCGCGACCCATGGGTGCTCGATGGGTTCGACCTCCAGGCTGTCCATCAAGCGGCCGATCCGGTCGGCGGCGGGACCGAATATCTTCATCAGGTCGTCTTCGAGCGAGATGAAGAACCTGCTCGAGCCCGGGTCGCCCTGGCGGCCGGCGCGCCCGCGAAGCTGGTTGTCGATACGCCGGCTTTCGTGGCGCTCCGTGCCGATGATGTGCAGACCGCCGACGTCCGTCACGCCTGATCCGAGGACGATGTCGGTTCCGCGTCCGGCCATGTTCGTGGCGATGGTGACCGCTGCCGGCTGGCCCGCCTCGGCGACGATCGCGGCCTCGCGCTCGTGCTGCTTGGCGTTGAGAACGTTGTGCTTCACCCCGTGCCTCTCGAGCATCCGCGCGAGACGTTCCGACTTCTCCACCGAGACCGTGCCGACCAGCACCGGTCGCTTCTGCTTGTTCATCTCGACGATCTCATCGATGACCGCTTCGAACTTCGACTTCTCGGTCTTGTAGATCACATCCGGGTTGTCGGCGCGGACCATGTTGCGGTGGGTCGGGATGGCGACCACGTCGAGCTTGTAGATCTTGTGGAATTCCTCCGCCTCGGTCATCGCGGTACCGGTCATGCCCGCGAGCTTCACGTACTGGCGGAAATAGTTCTGAACCGTGATGGTGGCGATCGTCTTCTGCTCCTGCTGGACCTTGACGCCCTCTTTGGCCTCGACCGCCTGGTGCAGTCCATCCGACCAGCGCCGGCCCGGCATCGTGCGGCCGGTGAACTCGTCGACGATGATCACCTCGCCGTCCTTGACCAGATAGTCGCGGTCGCGCAGGAAAAGCGATTTCGCCTTGAGCGCCTGATTGATCTGGTGAGCCTCGATGACGTTCTCGAGGTCGTAGATGTTGCGGATGCTCGTCCAGCGCTCCATCTTGGCGATGCCCTGCTCGGTAAGCGACGCCGACTTGTGCTTGAGGTCGACCTCGTAGTCCTCTTCCTCGACCAGGCGACCCGCCCAGCGCGCGTACTCGTAGTACTTCTCGGTCGACTCTTCGGACTGACCCGAGATGATGTGCGGCGTGCGCGCCTCGTCGATGAGGATGGAGTCGACCTCGTCGACGATCGCGTAGTGCAGCGTGCGCTGGCTGCACTGGCTGAGATCCAGGGCCATGTTGTCGCGCAGGTAGTCGAACGCCAGCTCGGAGTTGGTCGCGTACGTGATGTCGGCGAGGTACGCCTCTTTCTTGGTTGCGGGGCGCAGGTGCTGCAGACGGCTGTCGGGGTGGGTCTCGTCCAGATACTCCGGGTCGTAGATGAAGGTGCCGGCCGTGCCGACGTTCACGCCCACGCTCATGCCGAGCAAGTGATAGATGGGGCCCATCCAGCCCGCGTCACGCCGGGCGAGGTAGTCGTTGACCGTGACCAGGTGGACGCCCTCGCCGGCGAGCGCGTTCAGGTACAGGGCCAGGCTGGCGACCAGCGTCTTGCCCTCACCGGTCTTCATCTCGGCGATCTTGCCCTGGTGGAGGACGATGCCTCCCACGAGCTGGACGTCGAAGTGCCTCAGACCGATCGTCCGACGGCTTCCCTCCCGGCACAGCGCGAACGCCTCGATCAGCAACTCGTCGAGGTCATGGCCGTCCTTGGCCCGCTGACGTAGCTCGTCGGCGCGGGCGCGCCGACCTGCGTCGTCGAGCGCCTGGAGCTCGGGCTCCAGCTCGTTGACGGCAGCCGCCACCCCCGAGTGGCGCTTGACTTCCCGCTCGTTCGGGTCGAGGAGCTTGGTGAGATTGAGCATTGGGGGTTAGTTCTAGGGTACCCGGACTAGTTCGGCCAGAAACTCCCCTAGGGGATTACCGGCTCGATGATGGCGACCGAGCCGTCGGCCCGGCGGAACGCGATCTGGATGCCCCCTGAGAATTCATCCAGGAAGATGTGAAAGGCCTGGCCGTCAGACTCCAGCTCCGCGATCGCCTGCTCGATCGACTCGGGCAGCAGCTTTATTCGAATCCGTTCTGGTTCGGAGCTGCGAGGCGGCTTGGCCGTCTCCTCATCGGGCATCCGGAGGGGGGAAACCTCGAGGTGCCGGTGCGTCCGTTTCTCTTTGAGCTTCATCACCTGCCGGTCGATCTTGTCGAGCGCCAGGTCGAGTGCCGACTGCGCGTCCGGTCCTCGTTCATGCGCTGAGAGGACGGGCGTGCGGCGCCCGCTCACGTGGACGTTGATCCGGCACACGATGGTCTCGACTCCGAAGCGCTTGCGCTCGACGGAAAAATCCACCTCAGCATCGGCAACCCTGCCGAAATGACGCTCGAGGCGGGCCAGCTTGCGCTCCGCGTACGCCTTGAGCTCAGGCTTAAGGCCATCCGTGCGGTCGTTCAGGACGACCTTCACAGCCCGAGTATAGCTCGCGAAAAATGGCGCTTGAAGGGGCGCTAGCGGGTAGAGGGCTTGTATCCCGGAGGCGGCGGGAAGAGGGCCGTGATCTCCTTCGGCAGAGGAATTCCCTGCGTGAAGATGCGGTCGAGAATCTTGGGCCGCAGACCCGTGGGCTTGAACTCTCCGATAACTTTGCCGTCGGGAGTCGCGCCTTTCTGCTCGAGGATGAAGACGTCCTGCATCGTGATGATTTCCTGCTCCATGCCGATCACCTCGGTGATCTGAGTCACCTTGCGCGAACCGTCGCGCAAACGGTTGAGCTGCACGAAGAGGTTGATCGCGCCCGCGACCTGCTGCCGGATCGCGCGCACCGGCAGGTCGACGCCGGCCATGAGCACCAGAGTCTCGAGGCGGGCGAGCGCGTCGCGTGGGGTGTTGGCATGGATGGTAGTCATCGAGCCGTCGTGGCCGGTGTTCATGGCCTGCAGCATGTCCAGGGCCTCGCCGCCGCGGCACTCGCCGACGACAATGCGCTCAGGACGCATGCGCAATGAGTTGATGACGAGGCGCTGAATGGTGATCTCGCCCTCGCCGTTGATGTCCTTCGGGCGGGTTTCCATCCGGCACACGTGCTCCTGGTGTAGCTGGAGCTCGGCCGCGTCTTCGATGGTGACGATGCGGTCCTCGACCGGGATGAAGCCCGACAGAACGTTGAGGAAGGTCGTCTTGCCGGTGCCGGTCCCACCCGAGATGATGATGTTGGCCTTGGCCAGCACGGCGGCCTTCATGAATCCGAACCCGGCCTCGTTGCAGGTGCCGAACCGAATGAGGTCGTCGACCTGGAAGGGGTCACGCGAGAACTTGCGGACAGTGAGCAGCGGACCGTTGAGGGCCAGCGGCCTGATGACCGCGTTGACGCGGGAGCCGTCGGCGAGACGCGCGTCGCAGAGAGGCTGGCGTTCGTCGATGCGACGGCCGACCGTGCGCACGATGAACTGGATGACGTTGAGCAGCTGATCCTCGTCGACGAACTTGATGTTGGTGAGGACGACCTTGCCCCCCATTTCGACGTATACGTGGTCGCTGCCGTTGACCATGATCTCGGTTACACGGTCGTCACGAATCAGCGGCTCGATCGGCCCAAGCTGCTGGTAGTACTCATCGATATTGATTCCGGGGATCCGAACTGCCATTCGTCAGCCTCCCGCTGTGATCCAGACGCCGCCCAACTATACGGTTTGGGCCCGGGTGGTTCATACGCTTACGCGGGCCACTACCGCTCCGATGACCGGGCCCGACCCGCCGGCCTTGAGGGCGGCTGCGCAAGCTTCGAGGGTCGCTCCGGTCGTGGCCACGTCATCGATAAGCAAGATGGAACGCCCGCCCAGGCCGGCTCCTTGCCAGTAGAACGCCCCCTGGACGTTGTTCTGGCGCCAGCGCCGGTCATGCCCAACCTGAGGCGGCGTGGCGCGTATGCGGACGAGCCGTCCCGGCGATGGCTCCAACGCCATTCGCGCTGTGACCTGGCGCGCCAGCAGCTCGGATTGGTTGAACCCGCGCACCCGAAGCCGATCGCTGTGAAGAGGGACCGGAACCACCCACGCTGCCGCAAGGCCTTCGACCGTCAGGCGCTCGACCAGGAGCAGCGCCAACGGCTCGGCCAGGCGGCGCCAGCCGCGGTACTTGAACCTCTGGATCGCGAGCTCGATGGGACCTTCGTAAGCGACGCCGGATCTCAGCCGCGACAGAGAACGCAGACGCGTCCTGCACCCACAATCTGCGCGCGGCGTCTCGACCTCGGCGCCGCAGCGGCGACAGAGCGGCTCCTGCAGGTATCTGATTCGCGCGCGGCATCTCTCGCACAGCCATGCGCCGACACGCGTGCAGCCGCCGCATCTCGGCGGCAGGAGGAAATCGAACAATGCCGAGAACACGTACCGAGGCTACCGGGCGGCGTCAAGCCGGACTTTACAAGCGCTGGGCGTCAGCCGATGAGGATCTGGTCGCCTGGCACGAGACCCAGCGCCGCCGTCGATCCGGCTGGCAGCTCGATCACGCTTCGGGCTCCCCAAACGAACCACACCACCCCGTACCAGGCAGGAAGCTTTGGAAAGACCTTCTTCACCCGTTCTTTTTTGTCCAGGAACACGGCGTCGATGGCAAATCGCATGAACAGCATGTGGATGCTGCCGCCCTCGCAAGGGTTGATCCACATCCCGCGTCCGGGCTCCAGCGTTCTGCGAAACATGAGGCCGATGCCGCGGCCGATGAACGTGAGCGGGACCTCGAGCTCGTCCGCCATGACCTTGCCCGTTCGCTCATGCACCGCGCGAAGACCTTTCACCTGAATGGCGTAGCGTAGCTGCGCGCATGGAGTTCGACAGCGATGGAGTGCGACTGCATTACGAGCTCCATGGTCCGGAGGACGGGCCGCCCGTAGTGCTGGTGCACGGCTTTGCTTCCGAGTATCAGCTCAACTGGGTGGGCACGCGATGGCAGGAGACGCTGGTCAACGCGGGCTATCGTGTGGTCGGCCTCGACTGTCGTGGCCATGGCTCGAGCGACAAGCCGCATGACCCGGTTGCGTACTCGCTCAGAGTGATGACGGCCGATGTGCGGCGCTTGCTCGACGAGCTGCACATTGCCGCCGCGCGCTACATCGGGTACTCGATGGGCGCGCGCATCGGGCTCCAGGCGGTGGTCGATTTTCCGGATCGGATTCTGCGGGTGGTGCTTGGCGGTCTAGGCGTGGGTGGAGCGGTCGGGGAAGCGGAGAAGATCGCGCGCGCGCTGCGAGGAGGCGAGCCCGAAAGCCCATCCGCCCTTTCGTTCCAGCGCTTCGCCTCGGCGCGCTCGACCAACGACCTCGAGGCTTTGGCGGCGTGCATGGAGGGCTTGGGTCGAAGGCCGGCGATTGATCCGGCTCGCCTGGCCGCCATCACGACGCCGACCATGCTTGCCGTCGGCGAGCGCGACGAGATCGCCCACGACGCGGCTCAGCTTGCGGCCCAGATTCCGGGCGCTCGGCTGGTCGTGATCGTCGGCCGTGACCACATGGGCGCCGTGCCCGCGCGCCAGTTCAAGGATGCGGCCGTGGAGTTCCTCGCCGAAACCTGAGCCCCTTGGCGGGGCCCTCCCTCCCCCAGAGCCCAACGCGCCTGACCTTTCCAGTCAATCACGAAGTGCGCGAGGCTGGAACCCTGGCTGTTAAGAGCTCAGCCGGCCCGGTGGTGGTAGCGGATCCGGTGCTTCGTCCGCTGCACCGTGACCGTTGTCGGCACGATCGAGATCGTCCCGTCGGCCTCGAGCACAGCCAGCTGGACGTCCTTCATGTCGGTGATGCCATGCTCGCGCATCGACATATCCACCTCCCCCTGGTCGACCCCCTCGCGGTTCATCACGTCAGCGAGGAACTTGCCGTCTTTCACGATCACCGCCGGCGCCGGCGAAAAGAGCTGATGGAACCGAGGCATGTTATCGAGCTTGCCGACGAGGTAGTTGGTTCCGACCAGCGCCACGATCAAGACGATGCCCCCGACGACCGACGTGTCGGGTCCGGTGATCGCCGGCTGAAGCGCATTGGCGACCAGAAGGATGAAGACGAGGTCGTACAACGTGAACTGGCCGACCTCGCGCTTGCCGAATAGTCTCAAGGCAACCAGCAAAGCCACATAGATGACGACTGCCCGAATCACCAGCTCCCACGGCGGGACGGTGAACTGCAGGGCTGAAGGCGTGAGCTGCCTCCCGGCTACCTGGGCTGCATCAGGATCAACGCGGCGGGCCCGAGCAGCACGATCCACAGCGTCGGGAAGATGCATCCCACCATCGGCAGCATCATCTTGAGCGTCGCCTGCGCGGCTTTCTCCTGGGCCCGCTGGCGGCGCTTGCGGCGCATCTCGTCAGCCTGGATGCGCAGGATCTTGCCGATGCCGGTGCCGAACTGCTCCGACTGGATCACAGCCTGAATGAAGTTGTGAAGGTCCTCGACGCCGCTGCTGCGGCCCATCTCGTCCATGGCCTCCAGGCGGGGGCGGCCGAGGCTGACCTCGCGTAGGACCTTGGCGAACTGCTCCGACAGCGCGTTCTTGTACTTGTCTGTAACGCGGGCCAGCGCGGCGTCGAACCCGAGGCCTGCGTCGACCGCGATGACGAGCAGGTCCATTGCGTCCGGCAGTCCCTTCTGGATCTCGGCACGGCGCGCGTCGACCTTCTGCTGCAGCCACATCACCGGCGCGTAGTAGCCGAGGATCGCGCCCACGGCCAGGGAGACGACCAGGTAGACCGGATTCGCAAGCAGAAAGCCGAGCAGCAATCCGACCGCCGCCAACACTGCCGCGGAAACGATGCGCACCGCACCGAAGTCCTCCGGCGTGAGGTTGCCGGGCCGGCCCGCCAGCTCCAGCTTGTTCATCAGGTCTTGCCGCGCCTTCGCCGGCGTGGAGCGCGAGAGCAGGCTGCCCAGCTTCTCGATCGAGGGCCGCAGGAACCGCTCGCTGAACGGCCTCTGCAGCTCGACCTCTTCGATGGTCAGCGGCTTCTCGCCCCCGTAAACCTGCAGGCGCTGCTGAACCATCAGCGCCGTATTGGTCTGCGGCGTGCGCGCAATGCCGAGGAAGATGATGAAGATTCCGAGGCCGACCGCAAGCGCAAGGATTGGAAGCATCAGTTCATACCTCGATCGCGACCACGCGACGGATGATCAGGTTGCCGACGAAGATCATGAAAGCGCCGATCGCGATCAGAATCCAGCCGATGAAGTTTTCGAACATCGGCCGGAAGTAGGTCGGCGTAACGAAGTACATGAACGTCGCGAGCACGATCGGCAAGAACGTGATCAGCGTTCCCGAGGCGCGCGCCTGCGCGGTGAGCGTGGCGATCTCGCCCTTGATGCGGACGCGTTCGCGGATCGTGTAGGCGATGTTGTCGAGGATCTCGGCGAGGTTGCCACCGACTGTGCGGTGGATGGAGTAGGCGGTCGCCACGAGGTCGAAGTCGGCGCTGGCGATGCGCTTGGTGATGTTCTGCAATGCCTCGTCCGGTGAGCCGCCGAGGTTCATCTCGCGTACCGCACGTGCGAACTCCTCGGCGATGGGCGGCACCGCGTTCTTGGCAACAGTGTCGATCGCCTGAGCGAACGAGTAGCCGGCCTTGAGTGCGTTCGAGAGCAGGCTCAGCGTGTCGCCGAGCTGGCCGTTGAATGCTCGCAGGCGCTTTCCGATCCGATACTTCACGTAGAAGCCCGGCACCAGGTAGCCGACGATTCCAAGCGCGACGATCTGGACGATGCCGCCTGGAAATCCGAATCGAACGGCACCAATCAGCATGAACAGCGCCGCGAAGCCGATCTGGATCATGAAGTACTCCGAGGTTCGGAGCTTCAGGTCGGCACGGCCAAGCTGCTCGGCCACCGACGGTTTGCCTTTCTTGGCGTCGCCCCGGCCCACCCGCTCGGCAGCCGGCGAGAAGAGGCGGTTGAGGGTTTCGCGGAAGCCGCTTGCCGGCGGGAGCTGCGTTGCGCCTGCGGTCGTGACCCCGTACGCCGCCAGCCGGGCCTGAAAGTCCTCGGCGCCTCCCGCAGCTCGCCGCGCCTGGTTGAGCCCAACGAAAAGGAGGAATACACCGGCGAAGGCGAAAAGGGCGAAAACGACGCCTAGGGACATTTAGGGACCTCCTACAGGGTTAGTACAGCTTATCCGGCGGGGGCTGAGGGGTGGGTACAAATAGCGATTCTGGGACGTCCTCGCCCTCGGACCTGAGGTGCTCCATGCGCATCGGCATCAGGCCGGTCGCCGTGTGGTAGCCGACCGCTTTGCCTTCTGAGTTGACGCCAATCTGACGGAACAGGAAGAGCTCCTGGAACTGCACCTCGCCGTCCTTCATGCCGAGAACCTCGGCCACGCTCACGATGCGGCGCACGCCGCCACGCAACCGGGACTGCTGGACGATGAGATGGATGGCGGAGCCGATCGTCTCGCGTATGGCACGAGATGGCAGGTCCTGGCCGGCCTGGAGCACCAGGGTCTCCAGGCGGACCAGGCACTCGTGTGGGTTGTTGGCGTGCAGGGTGGACATCGAGCCATCGTGGCCGGTGTTCATGGCCTGGAGCATGTCCAGCGCCTCGCCGCCACGGCACTCGCCGACGATGATGCGATCGGGCCGCATACGAAGGCAGCTCTTGACGAGCTCGCGAATAGGCACAGCGCCCTTGCCCTCGACGTTGGGCGGCCGCGACTCGAGCTGGATCCAGTGCGGCTGCTGGAGCTGAAGCTCGGCGGCATCCTCGCACGTGATGAGGCGCTCGGTCTCCGGGATGAACGACGACAGGATGTTGAGCAGCGTGGTCTTGCCGGAGCCGGTACCGCCGGAGACCAGGATGTTCAACCGCGCTCGTACGCACGAACGCAGGAAGGTCATGACCTCAGGGCTCGAAGAGCGGAAGCGGTTGACGACGTCAGCCGGTCCCCACTTCTCCTTGGCGAACTTTCGGATCGTCAGGCACGGCCCCTTGAGCGCGATCGGCGGGATGACGACGTTGACACGGGAGCCGTCTTTGAGTCGCGCGTCACAAATCGGGGTCGACTCGTCCACGCGGCGCCCGACAAGGCTGACGATGCGGTCGATTACCTGTCGCATCTGCCTTTCAGACTCGAACGTGACGGCCGACAAAGTTGGCTCCCCGCTTTTCTCGACGTAGATCTGCTTCGGATGGTTGGCCATGATTTCGGTGATGCTCGGGTCGGCGAGCAGAGCTTCGAGAGGACCCAACCCCAGCACGTCGTCCAGCACCGACTCGACGAGCCTTTCCTTATCGGCCTTGGTCATCGTCATGGCCGTGGCTCGGAAGTACTCGTCCGCGAGCTCGACGATCTTTTCCCGCACGCCGGCCTTGTTGCTCGAGTCGATCTGGTCGGCGAACTTCTCGATGAGCTTGGAGTGGATCTGGACCTTGGCCGCCGTGAAGGCCGGCGTCATCTCGCCGCCGGCGGCGATGGCGGACCGCGCGGCCAAGCTGGACAGCGAGGGTCCCGCCTCCACCGGCGCGGGCGCCGGCCGTGCAATCGGGATGGAAGTGGCCGCCGCATAAGCGGCAGCGGGCGCTGACGTGGCCGGCCCGTTGGTTGCCGGCGCGACCGGCGCCGGCACCCCTGTCTGGTTTTGCTTAACCCTGTCGAGAAGACCCATTCAACTAGCGCCTATCCAGCGCTGTCACAAAGTCGTGAAATGGTACCTGGCTTCGACCTCTTTGTTGCTCACGCCCTGTGCAGTGCCAACCGTCGGGCACGTTGGGTCCGGAGCGCTGGGTGGCTGCTTCAGGTAGTCGTTGAACGACTCCAGCGTGTAGCGCACCGTCGTGTTCCCAAGGAACCAGGTGAAGAACTCCGCATCACACTGCGTGACCTCGATGGTCAGGCTCGAGGTGATACCGGTGGTGGCGCCCTGGGCGCCTCCGGCTGCCCCCGCCGATCCGGCCGGCTGCACGTTGGCGCTGGCCGGGCCGAGCCCGATGATGTGGACGTTCGTGAACACCGTCTTGCTCACGACCTTCGCCGGCCCGGCCGCAGCGCCGGTGGTCGAGAAGACGGTCAGGCTGGCTGATGCGATCACGGTGATGTAGTCGCCGAGCGTGATGTGGCCGGCGACGCCCTGCTGCTCACCCGTTGGGATGGTCATGGCGACGTAGCCGCTGGCGAGCGGGAGGTACGCCGGGGCGGATCCGGCCGGGATGAGGCCGGCGTCCCTGGCCAGCATGTCAGACGTGATCAACGCGCCCTTGGAGATCTGGATCTCTGAAATCAGACCCTTGACGTCACCCGGCTTGGTATACGTGTTCTGCAAGGTGCCGGAGATCTTTGTCGTCGTCAGGTCGGCGTCATTCATCTGATGCCGGATCGGGATCGACTGCGCGGCCACGACTACAGTCTCGTTGGGGCCGCCGCCGATCGCGCCGCCACCGCCGCCGAAGTTGCCAAGAAGGAACACGCCGGCGCCCGCGAGGATAGCGAGAAGTAAACCGATGATGATGAGGAACCGACCTCCACCTGGTCGAGGTCTTGCTGGAGCTGATGCGACGGCCAAAACTAAGTCACCTCCGGATCACTGATTCCTGGAAACGCCTGCATTGTAGCGAGGGGGACCCCGATCGTCCCCTTCCTAACAGCGCCTTCTCGGGAACGAAGAGAGCCCCTTGCGGGGCTCTCTCTTTGAAGGTGCTACTACGTTTGGTTCTCGTTAGCCGAGTGCGGCTACGACGTTCGAGAACACGTTCTTGATCTGGTTGCCCATCGTAAGAAGGATGACGATGACCACGATTGAAACGAGCACGAGGATCAGGGCGTACTCAACCATACCCTGCCCTTCCTGACGAGACGTAAGGCTGCGAAGTTTCCAGTAAAGGCTCAACATCTGCGATTCACCTCCTTTTTCCTGAACTACAGACTGTCAACCCGAATGACGGGACGCTGGTTGGATTCTTGCGGCCCTGCGATCGACCGCGGGCCGTGATCCTACTCGGGCGTCCCGGAGAGGTCAATTCATTAGGCAAAAAAGTGTTGCCGGATGACTTTTCAGGGGTCCCGGCACGTTCGCCCTGATACCTTTCGCCCGGAAATGGAGGCCACCGACGTCGAACCCGAGGTAACCAAACGCGACGCGGCCTACTGGCGCGACCTGGTCTTCAGCCGCCTCTTTCCAGCCCTTTTCTTCAGCATCTTCCTCGCCCGCCAGCTCCTCTTCGTGTGGGGCGGGCTGAGCTCGCTGCACAAGCCGGACGACTACCTTTTCCTCCTCCAGCAGTGCCTCGCGCTCGCCTACTTCACGATGCTGGTGATCCTCTACAGCGTGCGGCTGCCCAAGCGGGGCACCGACCACCGCCTCGGCGTCGTCTTCATCGCTTTCACGGGCACCTTCTCCGCCATCGCGGCCAGCTTCTTGCCCGGCGGCGGGCGGCGAGAAGGGCTCGTCCTGCCGGCGGACATCATCGCCACCATCGGCCTGGCCTACTCGGTCTGGGGCCTTGCCTACCTACGGCGCTCGTTCTCGATCATCCCCGAGGCGCGCCGCCTGGTGACCGGTGGACCCTACTCGCTGAGCCGCCACCCCGTGTACCTCGGCGAGGTGGTCACGGCGATCGGGATCAATCTCGCCACGGCCGGGTGGCTGGGCGGGCTCGCCATCGGCTACTTCATCGTCTGCGAGCTCTTGCGCATCCGGTGGGAGGAGGGCGTGCTTTCGCGGGCGTTCCCAGGCGAGTACCCCGCCTATGCCCGGGCTGTGCCGCGCTACGTGCCCAACCCGCTCAGGACCCGAAGCTGACGCGATTGGCTGATCGTCTGACTGCGCGCACGCTGCTTCTGGGCGGCGTGATGATCGTCATCCCCGCCCTCTTCGTCGGCGCGATCCTCGACCCCGACTTCTGGTGGCACATACGGATTGGACGCTGGATGGTCGAGAACGGCCACCTGCCCTCAAATGACATCTTTACGTACACGGCTCCGAGCCACGTCTGGACCGATCACGAGTACCTCACCGAGATGCTGATGTGGCTCGTCTACTCGAAGACAGCGGCCCTCGGGATCGGGCTCGCCTTTGGCGCGGTCACCTATGCCGGCTTCTACGTCATGTACCGGCAGGTCCGCCGGCAGCCCTTCGTCATCGCCGGCCTGGGGCTTGCGCTCGGGGCGATCGCGGGCGCGCCGATCTGGGGTCCCCGTGCGCAGATGATCACTTTCGCTCTCACCTGCCTGGAGCTGTACTGGCTCCAGGGATACCTGAGCGGCCGCAGCCGCGCTCTCCAGTTCTTCCCGCTCGTGATGGCGTTGTGGGCGAACCTACACGGCGGTTGGGTGATCGGGTTCGTTTGGCTCGGCGTGGCCCTGGTGGCGGAGCTGGTGGGATGGGTGTGGGAGCCGTCGAACCCCGCCCACCGCGCGCATGCGCGGCTGCTGGCGATCGTCACCGCCGCCTCCGCCGTCGCCGTGCTCGCCACCCCGCACGGCTTCAACCTCTACCTCTATCCCTTCCAGACGGTGGCAAGCATGGCCCAGGAGCGGCTGATCGTCGAATGGTTCTCGCCGGACTTCCACCAGCCCTACCTGCACCCCTTCGAGGGGATGGTGCTGCTCTTGATCGTCGGCTTCGCCCTGAAGCGGCCGACTCTGTACGACCTGCTCCTTTCGGTGGTCGCGGTCGCGCTCGCCCTCCAATCGGTCCGCAACGTCGCGCTGTTCATAGCCGCCACCACACCCGTGCTCATCAACACGTACTCAGAGGCCTGGAAGGAAATCTCGAAAGCTCGAGGCTGGAAGCTGCAGCTTCCGACACAGCCAATGTTCGCGGTGGTCACCGCAATCGCTTTGATCGTGATCGCGCTGGCCACCGTGGCCCACATCGCAACCGAGACAAGCCCGAGCCACCAGTCGATGCTCACCGACACCACCTATCCGGTCGGCGCCGCGGACTGGCTGGTGGCGCATCCCGAAGTCGGCACCAGGATGTACAACCAGTACGGCTGGGGCGGCTATCTCGTCTACCGGTTCTACCCCCAGGCCAACCGCCGGGTCTTCATCTTCGGCGAGGCCGCGCTGATGGGCGATGACCTCCTCAACGAGTACCAGGACGTCCAGACGCTGCGGCCGGACTCGAAGTCGGTGCTGGACAGGAACGGCGTGGACTACATCGTCTACAACCGCGGTGAAGCGTTGGCGAACGTGCTGGCTACGCAACCGGATTGGACGCTCGTGTACCAGGACTCGGTCGCCGTCATCTACGTCAGGAAGACTCGTTAATAGATCTCCCAAATTTTGAAGTTCGGCGTGTCGTATACAGCCGGCCCGATGGTGTCCGGCGGCGGCGACGGCAGGTCGGCGGTCCAGATCACATAGCGGATGCGATCGGTGTGCACGAAATCGGCGAGGTCGGATTTGCCTGTGAGCAGGTCGAGCGCGTTTTGCGTCTTCGTGTAGTAGTCGAACGTCTCGTCGTAATGGCCGACATAAACGGTGTCGGCGCTGTAAGCGGGGACGTAGAGGCCGACGCCCGGCATCGACAGGACGATGCCCGCTGGATGGCTCCCCAACCACGTCAGCCCGTCGAACTCCGCCCGGCTGACCGAGTACTGCGGTTGGGCGGCCACCGCCAGCGGCGCCAGGACCAGGAACGCGCTGCCGACCGAAGCGAACGCCACGTACGAGAAAGGCACGAGGGCGCGCGCCCGCACGCTCCGCAGCCGGGGCAGGATCAGCTCGTACATGCCTCGCGCTCCCAGCACTCCAAGCGGGAGATAGAGTGCGTCGAGGAAACGGCGGCGGAGGTCGCCGGCCGGGTTGGGTAGATAAAGGATGGCGGCCAGCAGGATGAGCCAGGCCAGGAGGAAAACGTCCTCGCGGGTGTGACGCCGGATGGCCCCTGGGATGCCGAACAACGCGAGCAGCAGCTGAGGCGCGAGGGCGAAAACCAGGCTCACCGTCTCCGGTGGCAGCGCGTTCTTCGAATGGAACGTCCAGCGCTGAACCTCGGGGTTGCCCACGAACGCGAAGTACGAATAAAGGATGTAGGGCGCGGGGATCGCAAAGGCCAGCGTCGCGGCCATCCATCCGCGCGGAGGCGCGGGCCTCAAGAACAGCGCGACGGCGGTGGCGCCGCCCATCAAGATCGGCATCTGCGGGTGGATCGAGGCCTGACCCAGCCATGCCAGACCCGCGAGCGCGCCCAGGACGAGGCTGCCTCGCTGGATGGCCTTGAGCGTGAGGGCGACGCCCAGGCCCGCGAACACGCCCGACCACGCGAAATGCGGCAGCGCGAGCACCGAGTAGAAGGCGGTGAGCTCGGGCATCCGCCAGTCCAGCGTGTCGGTGCGGTTGCCAAAGATGACGGGGTGACCGAGCGCCTGGATCACGTATCCCATCCCCAACCCGATCGCGACGAAGAAGAACGCGAACCGGCGCGCCTGTCGGTCCTCGATGAAGTGCGTGATGAAGAGCCACGCCGCGCCCATCAGCGCGAACGCCGCGGCGATCCGGGCGCCGTGGAAAACGGCGATCAGCGGCACCTGAAGGATGGCGGCGATGTGGCCGAGCAGGATCCAGAACATGAACAGGTATGCGGATGGGCTGGCCTCGGTCGTGTACCGGTTTTGCCACGACCACGCACCCTCCCAGCCCTGGCGCATCTTGGCCAGATACGTGTTCGCGTCGTCGCCCAGGTAGAAGAAGCCCATGAACACCTGGTCGTGGGGCTGGACGATATAGGCGTACAGGTACGGCACCGCGGTCACGATCGCGAGCACCAGCCCCATGACAAGCGGCAGCGTCCAATCCCGGCCAGGCGGGGAGACCGCAACTCGGACGGCCGGGGCGGGACTTACCGCTTCCATCGACCCATACTCAGGCGCAGCACCGTCCACAAAGCGCGCCGGACCTCCCCTCTCGAGACCTTTGACGCGCCGGCGACGCGGTCCTCGAATCTGATCGGCACCTCGACGACGGCGTATCCCAGCTGCTTTGCCCGCCAGACCATCTCGATCTGAAACGAGTAACCCTGCGACACCACATTGTCGAGCCCGATGTGCTCGAGGAGATTTCTCGTGTAGCACCGGTAGCCCGAGGTGCAGTCATGCGTCGGCAAGCCGAGGAGGATGCGGCAGTAGACGTTGGCGCCCCACGAAAGAAGCCAACGCTGGAAGGGCCACCCTTCGATCGAACCGCCCGAGATGTAGCGGGAGCCGACCGCAAGCCCTCCCGACCGCCGAGCGCCCTCCACGATCGCATCCAGGTCTTTCGGAAGGTGCGAACCGTCGGCGTCCATCTCCACCAAGAGCTGCGCGCCATCTTTCAACCCGATCCGGAACGCGTCTTCGTACGCACTGCCCAGCCCAAGCTTGCGCGCCCGGTGCAAGACCCGCACCCCGTTATCAGCGGCAGCCAGACGATCCGCCAGATCGCCGGTGCCATCGGGCGAACCATCGTCGACGATCAAGACGTCGTGCCCAAGGCGGCGAACGCCGGCCACCACAGCCTGCAGGTTCTGCAGCTCGTTATAGGTGGGCAGGACCACAAGCACCCCATCGGTCACGGTCGCGCGCGAAACCTCACGCTCACGACGTGGCGGAACATGTCCAGCGAGCTCCGCACAGCCATGACCTTGGTCGGCGCTGAGTTCCGCCAGACGACCGGCACTTCGGCGATGCGCACGCCTTTTTTCTTGGCGAAGTACAGGACCTCCGGGTCGTAACCGAAGCCATCGGTCGTCAAACCGGCGAAGACGTCACGCGCGATGTCACCGCGAAACAACTTGAAACCGCATTGCGTATCCCAGATGCCCGGCAGCAGGACGGCCTGGACTATGAGGTTGAAGGCCTTGCCCATGAGGACGCGGTAGACAGGCTGCGAGAGCTCGACGCGCGAGCCCTTGATCGCGCGTGACGCGATCGCCACGCCGGCGCCGGCCGCCAGCTGAGCCTCGAGCTTTGGGAGCTCATCGATTGGAGTGGAAAGGTCGGCATCGGTTACGAGCACGTTCGTGCCGCGAGAGACCTTCACGCCTTCGGCCAATGCGCGGCCTTTGCCCCGGTTGGCGGGCAGCGCTTGGATGCGAACCGCCCTGTGCCGCGCGGCGGCCTCGTCCATCACCTTGCGCGTCCCATCGGCGCTGCCGTCGTCGACCAGGATGAGCTCGTACGAGTCGGCGCGCCTGTCGAGAAAGGCCTCGATCTTCTCGATCGTGCTGGGCAGCCGCTGCTCCTCGTTGTAGCAAGGGACGACGACGCTCAGGTTCACGCCTTCGGCGGCCATGGCGCCACATCGTAAAGGGGCGACAGGCTACGACCTGGAGCGGAGCACCTTCAGCGCGTAAGCGGGGAGCACGGCCATGCGCCTGATGCGCCACGGTTGGCGCGCAAGCCTGAACAGCCACTCCATCCCCGCGCGGCGCATCCACATCGGCGCCCGGGGCACGCGTCCGGTGAGGTAATCGAAAGAGCCCCCGACGCCGATCGCGACCGCGACCCCGTTCAACCGATCGCCCACGCGGTCGATCCAGAGCTCCTGCTTGGGCGCTCCAAATGCGACCAGCAGCACCTGGGGCCGGACGGCTTCGATTCGCGCCACAGTTTCGTCGTCCGCAGACGGATCCGCCGATCCCGCGTAGGCGGCGACCTGGAGCCTTGGGTTGTGTTCCTGCAGTTGCCGCGCAAGCTCGTCCGCCACACCTGGGGCAGCTCCGAGCAGGTAGAGCCCGAAGGCACGGCGCTCACAGAGTGCGGCAAGCAGAGGGATGAGGTCGACCCCGGTGACAGGGCCCGCGATGTCGCAGCCCTGCCTGCGCGCGGCCCACACGATGCCGCTTCCATCGGCAATGCACAGCGCCGCGGACTCGAGGACACGCGCGAACTCTTTGTCGTCATTGGCCCGCATCACGAACTCGGGATTCACGGTGGCCACCAGGTGGCGGCCCCCAGCGTCGACGAAGGCTTCGATGCGAGCAAGCGCCGCATCCATGTCGACGCAATCCACCCGCACCCCAAGTACCCGTGTCTCGTGCACGGGCTGATTATCAGCCGCTGTTATTTACGCCGGCTGATGCGTGGTCACCGCGGTGACGTCAACCCAGGGCTCCTCGGGACCGAGGCTGTAGATGAAGTCGGACAGCAACTCGCCCCCGCCGACCCTTATCCGCGTCCACGTGTAGCGATCAGCGAGGCTGTGAACCGTTCCCGGCAGCTCGGTAACCGCGGTGTCGTATCCAGTCGACTGGAGCGCATACACGGCAGACGAGCTGAATTTTCCGGAGGGGTAGGCGAAATCGACGACCGAATGCCCGATCAAGTGCTGCAGCCATGCCTTGGATGTGGCCAGCTGGTAGGTCGCCGAGCCCAGAGACGCCCCGCCGATGTTGGCGTGATCGATGGTGTGCGATGCGATCTGGATCCCGTTTTGGTCCATCTCGACGATCTGCTCTCCGGTGACATATCTCGATTGGCCGACGAAGCTCGTGACGATGTAGGCGACCGCCTTGAAGTGGTAGGTCTTGAGGATCGGGTACGCCGTCGTATACAGGTCGCTGTAACCGTCGTCAAAGGTGATGACCAACGGCTTGGAGGGCAGCGGCGCAAGCCCTCCGAAGTAGGCGCGTAGATCGTTGAAATCGACCGGGTGGTAACCGTTGACGGACAGCCAATCCATCTGCGCGCGAAAGTCGTCCGGGGTGACTGTGAGCCGGTACCCAAGTCGATCGAGGTAGATCGAAGGCGCCGGGCGGATGTAGTGATACATGAGGATCGGGACGCTGATCGACGAGCGGCCGATCGGGATCACCCGCGTATGGGTGAGGAAGAACTCGTGGTCCGTCCCAGCAGCCATCCCAAATGGAGCCTGCTTCTCGAGCATTGCCGCCGACGCCTCGGGCACGGCGGTCGAATCGCCGATCTGGACCAGGAGAAAACCGGCGGCCGCAAGCGCGATTACCGGTGTACCCCTGCGCATCGAAACGCGCACGGGCCTTAGCTTAAGCACGTGCCGCCACTGATTCCACTACCCAACGCGCGATGAAGACAATCGCCGTGGACTTCAACCCGGCGACCCGCGAGGTGGCGACAGGAACCGAGGTCTACACCCGCGAGGTCGGCTCCCGGCTGCCCGCCGCGGCTCCCGAGTTTCGCTGGCTCTTCTACGCCTCGCGGGCGCGCCCGGGGCTGGGCGTGGACGTGATGGTCGTGCCGATGGCCCGCCTGTGGTCGCAGGTTCGTTTGCCGCTCGCCTTGCAGCCGGCGCATCCCGACCTGCTGTTCGTGCCCGCACACGCAATTCCGCTCGGGTGGACGGGCAAATCCCTCACCGTCGTCCACGACCTCGCATTCGAGCGACATCCGGAGGCGTACTCGTTGGCCGAACGCTCGTATCTGCGTCTGACGACGCGATGGGCAGTACTACGCTGCCGCCTGCTCATCGTCCCGTCCGAGTCGACGCGAGCTGACCTCATTGAGCTTTATGGCGTGGCTGCGGACCGTGTGCGGGTCGTGCCGCACGGCGGAGGCGAACAGGTCGACCGTGAGGTCGCGCCCCCATCAAAGCTCGCCGAGCTCGGCCTCGATGGATCTTTCGTCCTCCAGGTCGGGCGCATCGAGAAACGGAAGAACCAGATCGCTGCCTTGGCTGCGGTCGAAAGGCTGGACGGCGTGACGCTCGCGGTCGCCGGCCCCGAGCGAGATGGGGCGCTCGCGGCCCGGCTGCGGTCTTCTTCACATTGCCGCGTCCTCGGCAGGGTCGACCGGCCCACGCTCGAGCTTCTGTACCAGAAGGCGCGGGCCGTGGTCGTGCCGAGCCTCTATGAGGGATTTGGGCTACCCGTCCTCGAGGCGATGGCTCGCGGCCAGGTGGTCGTCGCCGCGCGCACGTCGTCGCTGCCGGAGGTGGGCGGTGACGCTGTTCTTTACGTCGACGATCCCAATGATCCAGCTCAGCTAGGGCAAGCCCTCGAGACCGCGATCGGCGCCCGCAAGGTGCGCACCTTGCTGGTCAAAGCCGCGAAGGCTCGCGCAGCGGAATTCACGTGGGATCGCAGCGCCGCCGGCGTCGCCAACGTCGTTCGCGAGCTGGTGGGCTAGCGCTGCACAGCGTCGTCGATCACTTCCCACGTCATCGCGGCAGACCTCGACCAGCTGAACTCCGCCGCACGCAGGATGCCGCGGCGCCTCAGGTCGGCGGCGAGCTCGTGGTCGCCAAGAATTTTCTCGAGCGCCTTGCGCCACGCGTCCGCGTCACCCGCGGCCACCACCAAACCAGCGTCGCCTACGACCTCGGGGAGACTCGAGGTGTCGGAGACCACGACCGGAGTTCCACACGCCATCGCTTCGAGCGCGGGCAGACCGAACCCTTCGTACCACGCGGGATGGGCGAGCACGCGCGCGAGGTTGTACACAGCGGGCAATTGAGCCGGCTCGAGGCCATCGAGGTGATGCACCCGGTCGCCCAGCCGGCTGATGCGCTGCTTCATGGGCTCGTAGTTCCAGCCCCAGCCCCCGACGATGACGAGGTCGGGCCGGTCGCGCATCATCGCCCACGCGTCCAGCAGGGTCAGCAGGTTCTTGCGCGGCTCGATCGTGCCCACGAAGAGGATGAATCGCTCCGGTAGGTGGAGGCGCTCGCGGGCGGCGGCGAGCTCGTCGGTGGTCATGGGCCTTAGTCCCGGCGATACGCCGTGGGGAATTACCGAGATCAGAGAAGGCGGGACTCCGAAGAGGTCCTGGGCATCGCGGGCGGTGTTGGTGGAGACTGCGATCACTCGATCTGCGCGCCTCAGCGAGCTTGGCACCACCCAGCGCGTGCTGAGCGGCTGCCGCCGTGGAAACCACCCGGCATTGCGATATATCGCGAGATCGTGGACGGTGATGACCGAGGGGGAGCCCACGTCCATCAGCGGGAGGGCGCCAACGGCACCGAAGAAAACATCCGGCTTGAGACGGCGCAGCCGTGCCGGCCACTGCACGTGGCGGCCGACGAGGGGAATGTCGGGCAACGCCCTGTAGGCAATGCTGGGCGATCCGTTTACGGACACACCTGGCGGCACGTACACCGTGAAGCGGCAGTCGGGACGCTCCACGGCCATCGCTCGCAGGATCTGGCTCGTGTACACGCCGACACCCGCCCAAGGCCGCGCCAAGCCCACGCCGTCGACGGCCACATGCAAGCCTGTCACGGAGTTAGCGGAGGTAAGACTGGTTCCGCTTCAGCACCTCGAAGTGCTCCAGGGCAAGCCCTGTGCCGCGGACGACCGAAGTCTGCGGGTCGTCGGCGACAACAGTCGTGATGCCGGTGTGCATCGAAAGGTAACGATCGATACCTCGGAGCTGCGACCCACCGCCTGACAGCACGAGGCCGCGGTCGAAAATGTCAGCCGCCAGCTCCGGCGGCGTTTCCTCGAGCACGCTTCGTACCGCACCGACGATCAGTCCGAGCGGTTCCTGAATCGCCTCGGCGATGTCGTTTGAGGTCACTTCCTGGTTGCGAGGGAGGCCAGACACGATGTCGCGTCCGCGCACCTCGGTTCGCAGCGGCTCCTTCATCTGGATCGCCGAGCCGACCGCAATCTTCACCTCCTCGGCGGTTCGCTCACCGATGAGGAGGTTGTGCCGGCGCTTGAGATAAGTCGCGATCGCGTCGTCGATCCTGTTGCCGCCGACGCGAATCGAGTGGGCAACGACCATGCCGGAAAGGGAGATGACGGCGATCTCCGTCGTGCCGCCCCCTATGTCGCAAATGGCGTTGCCGCGCGGCTCGGAAATCGG
>DATNOD010000015.1:0-11648 GCA_035601515.1 Candidatus Eiseniibacteriota bacterium
TGGAGCGGAGGGTGCCACTCGAGGAGGTCGATGCATTCTCGTGGCACGCCTATCTACCCAACGTCGGGCCGGGCCAGCGCTATGGCTACCGCGTCAGCGGACCTTATGCACCCGACCGAGGCGCGCGTTGCAACTCGAGCAAGCTCCTGCTGGATCCATATGCCCGCGCTGTAGAAGGACAGATCCAATGGAATCCCGCCTGCTACTCCTACGACCCTGGCGACGAGAATTCCATCAACAACACTGACAGCGCCCCGTACGTCTTCCGATCCGTAGTGCACAACCCGTACTTCGACTGGAGCAATGACCGTCACCCGGACACCCCGCTGCACGAGACGGTCATCTACGAAGCGCATGTCAAAGGAATGACACGCTGTCACCCTGATGTTCCCGAATCGCTGCGCGGAACGTATGCAGGGTTTGCGCACCCCGCCGTGATCGAACACTTGCAGTTGCTGGGCGTAACAGCAGTCGAGCTGATGCCCATCCACCAGTTCGTGCAGGACCAGCTACTGCTCGAACGCTCGCTGCGCAACTACTGGGGCTACAACACCATCGGTTTTTTTGCGCCGCATAACGAATATGCAAGCAGCGGCCAGCGGGGACAGCAGGTTAACGAGTTCAAAGCCATGGTTCGCACGCTGCACGAAGCCGGAATCGAGGTCATCCTCGATGTCGTCTACAACCACACCGCGGAGGGCAATCACCTCGGGCCGACGTTGTGCTTCCGCGGCATCGACAACGCTGCGTACTACCGGTTGTACGCAGAGCATCGGCAGCACTACTACGACACCACCGGAACGGGAAACAGCCTCAATGTGCAGCATCCGCACACACTTCAATTGATCATGGATTCGCTCCGTTACTGGATCACTGAGATGCACGTCGACGGTTTCCGCTTCGACCTCGCGGCGACGCTGGCCCGGGAGTTTCACGAAGTCGACAGGCTTTCGACCTTCTTCGACCTCATCCATCAGGACCCCGTAGTAAGTCGCGTCAAGCTCATCGCCGAGCCATGGGACATCGGCGAGGGTGGCTATCAGGTCGGCAACTTCCCCGCCCTATGGTCGGAATGGAACGGCAGGTTCAGAGACGCGGTTCGCGATTTCTGGCGGAGTGAACCTTCGACTGTCGCAGAGCTGGCGTCGAGGCTCACCGGAAGCTCCGACCTCTACCAGAACGACTCACGCCGGCCGGTCGCCAGCATCAACTTCGTCACGGCCCACGACGGCTTCACGCTGCATGACCTCGTCTCCTACAACGAGAAACACAACGATGCGAATGGCGAGCAGAACGCCGACGGCGAATCGTTCAACCGCTCCTGGAACTGCGGCGCGGAAGGCGATACGGCAGACCCCGGCGTCGTCAAATGCCGTCCGCAGCAGCAGCGCAACTTGCTCACCACCCTTTTCCTTGCACAAGGCGTGCCGATGCTGCTAATGGGTGACGAGATCGGCAGGACGCAGAACGGCAACAACAACGCTTACTGCCAGGACAACGAGCTCTCATGGGTCAACTGGGACGAGATCGACCACGCGCTCCTCGAGGTCACGCGCTGGCTGATCGCACTGCGCCGAGATCACCCCGTGTTCCGGCGCCGGCGCTGGTTCCAGGGGCGTCCGATTCGCGGGACCGTCGACATCGGTTGGTTCAAGCCCACCGGAAAGGCGATGACCGACAGGGACTGGGAGGCCGGGCACGAACGCTCGCTCGGGGTCTTCCTGAACGGAAAAGGGATCCCCGGCCACGACGAGCGCGGCCGGTCCCTCTCAGATGACTCGTTTCTGCTCCTTTTCAACGCCCATTCCCGGCCGGTCAGGTGGATGCTGCCGAAGGAGTACGGCGGTCCCTGGAGGCTGCTGCTCGATAGCGAGCAACTCCAGCCGGAGCGGGAAACGCGAGCTGTCAGCGACACCGTGAGAACGCCAGGGCGAGCCGTGCTGGTGCTGCAAAGGTTCTGACCTCGATCTGTCTCGGACTGAGAATCCACGCCCCAGCCCAGGGATCTGAGCCGCAAGTGAATCGGGGTCGGGCGGGACGGCGACCATGATCAAGGCGTCAGCCTTACCAACATGAAGGACGGGCTCGGCGCCGTCGGCGGTATCCCTGAAGTTGAATCAGCACCGGGCAAGGGGGACTCGGATCCGGGGCTATGTGCCGCTAAGTGAAAGTTCACTTACCTTAGGTTTGGCTCCGGACCAGGGATTCGAACCCTGAACCTTGCGGTTAACTAATTGGTCTCACCCGTTGAGAAATGCGGTCCCAAATTCGCCGCGTGCCGCAGAGTGCCGCCGTTTCCTATGGTTTATCGCCAGCGTTGATGTGTGGAATGGGCTCGGAAATCCATCTGATCGTTAGCGCCGTCGACTCCAGTCACCTCGACTCCAGCCTGCCGTCTAATTACTAGTCCCTGGCCGAAAGGGGATCTGCGGTGAGATCGATCACGGCTCCGATATAAATCGTTCCCGGATCCATGCGCGCAGCTCTTTCCAGGACTTCGGGAAGGACAGCAGTGATCACGTCTGACCAGCCTCTGACGTGCTCCAGGCTCTGGTACCTGAGCCAGAGGTTGCCTGGACGGAAGGTGAAATTCGGGTCGAAATTCTCGAGGTACGTCTCTCGCAAGAAATCAGGACCTGAATTCACCCACTCAGCTGGCGGCCGCAAGAGCGACGAGATGACCCTTCGTTGAAAGGCGACTACCCGCTCCAGATCAGCTTTTGCTAGTAACTGGTCGAAACGCGCTCGCCCCGCCAGTCCCATCAGCGGCTTAGTGCTCAGGCTGCGCTCGAACTCCAGGGTGAAGCGACCACCTGCATACGGATCGACTGCCTTTTCATGGCGTTGAACCTTGAAGAATGTAATCCCACTTGTCGCTTCCTTTCGCACCCAACCCGCCTTCCTCAAGGCGAATCCTCGTACACTTGCTACCGGATCAATCCCATTTCGAATCGCAGACTTGAATTCGGCCGCGCTCAGCAACGGTTGGTGCTCCAACACAACACCACGTCTGGTGGTAAATACGCCCTGGTTAGAAGGTGTCCGACCTTAAACGACAGGCTTGCGCCGAATATTCAAGTAGTCGATATCGAGGTCCTCGAAGAGTTGTCCAAGTGCCAACCATCCGTTTGCCTTCGCATACTCATACTCCGAATCCGCGATCGGGACCATCATGAGCCAGCTCACCAGCCGATCTGGAAGCTGAAGCGGCTCCTCCAGGTTGCTAAAGAGGAACGGCTCTGTGAAGAGAACGTGCTTCATCGTAGGGGACAGGTGGTACATCGCCAGAACGTCCGGAAACATCGCACCCGGATAACACTCCCACTTCTGCTTGATTACACAAAAGGCCGCTGTGCTGACGGCGTTTTCAAAGAGCTCAAACTCACTTGGAGCCGTTCCCATCATCTCAATCCGGGTCTCGTGCACCCGGCCATCGACGTACAGCGGCCAATCCGACAAATTGACTGTCGAGTACGACGTGAGCCCTGTTGCTGGTGAATCGACCACGGCCCCGACATTGACGCTTGACCGATTGTCGGCGTCCCACATTGCGGTGATCTTCGGAAACTGGCCAAACGCTTCCGCCACCTTTCGCGCGATGATCTTGTTCGATTCTGGTACTTCAGTCACAGGAAAACCAGGGTTCAAGATCCGCGACAGGATCCAGTTGGATCCTCTCCCTTGTGGCTTGCATTGGACAACGGTAACTCGGGACTGAGGTGCTCCGGGTTGTTGTAACCGTCTCGGAAGTCCCGGCTTTCGTCGAGGACATCGTCGTTGTCCATGTCCGGGCCTGGCGTGCCGATTCGAGTGCCATCCCCAAGCTCGAACTCATGCAAATGCGAGCGATCCCAGCGTGCGAAGGCGCCATCAATGGCAGTGGCCAGCTGGCCATACGAATGGTCTATGGCCGCAGCGAACAAGCGGCCAGGCCGCGGCCAGTAACGCTCCCCTCGACCCTCGACCAGCTCGACCCTGATCGATAACCAGGGGCGTACCGCCATTGGGCCAGCGCGACGACGGGAAGACTTGTGTGCGCGGTTTGTCATTTTCGTGCGCTCAGAAATTTATTTCTCAGCGATCGCCTCGTTGCCGCCGCCTTGCGGTTATTAGCCGCAAGGCTCCTAGGCTGAAAGGACGATAGTTGTGCTGACTGAGATCGCAAGGGCATGTCCTTGCAACCGATTTTCACATGCTGTTCCTGTACCGGTGCTGTACGGTTGCTGGACTTCGCCACAACGCAGCCCTGCGCGACCGAGATTTCGTATTCAGGTTTGGCTCCGGACCAGGGATTCGAACCCTGAACCTTGCGGTTAACAGATCGGCGCGGCCCATTCAGAAACGACTTGCCGTAATCGCCGAGTGCCGCTGAGTATCGCGATTTGCCACCGCGTGTCGCCGGCGTTGCTGTATGGATGCCCACCACAAGGATGGAGCGGTGGCTCCGCCAGGATCCCTGAGCGATTGAGTGAGATAGGTGCAAGTTATCGAGAGCATCCTCGGCTGGGCTCGCCCCTTAAGAGCGGGGTCGATTTCTGGCGAGGAGGCCCGGACAAATCCGCGGACCAGTGACATCGGTTCTGCGGGCGCATGAATAACGACGCGCGCGCGAGCCCGGATCGCGGCGCCCTGCGGGCCCTCACCCCGACCTGCCGGCTGCGCGCACGTACCCAGTCGGCCGGCCGTTGCGACTCCCGTTCGGCCGCGCTTCCAGCCCGTTCGAACGCCTGCGGAGTGGTGGCGTGAGAGAACGAATGTCTTCGAGCTGGTGCCGGATCCAGCGAGCGACATCGTTCGAGGTGACTATCTGGTTGATCGCCTGCGATCGCTGAGCGCGCTCGGAAGGACTCATCTCCAGCGCCCGGTGGATCGCTTGCGCGGTTATCTCGACATCAAAAGGATTGATGCTGAGTCCGTGCGTCCCCAGCTCCTCATGGGCGCCGGCTGACTCCGACAGGACCAGCACTCCAGAACGCTGATTGACGATAGGTCCCTCCTTCGCGACCAGGTTCATGCCATCGAGAATCGGATTCACCAGCAATACGTCGTAGGACCTGTAGGCGGCCAGCGCGCGATGAATGTCCTCGCCAAGGTCGAGCCGAGTGGGCTCCCACGTTCCTGTTCGGAATCGCGAATTAATGCCGTCAACCGTCGAGCGGACAAGATCCAGGTACTGACGGTAGGCGACGACATCCTGCCGCGACGGCTGAAGAAAGGCCCAGAGCGTGACACGACCGAGATATTCGGGATGGTCTTCCAGCAGCCGCTCGACGGCGAGAAAACCACGGATCAAGTTCTTGGACGGGTCGGTTCGGTCCACGCGGACGATGAGCTTCTCCGGTCGCCAACTGGCCACCTCGGCTTCGAGCTCTTGAACTCTCGGCAACTCGCTGAGCTGCCTCATGGCGTCAACATCGATTGAGACCGGGTACGCTCGAACCCACACCAAACGACCGCCGTAGAGGACTACACCCTCAGCCTCGGCGACACGTAGACCCATCAACTCAACACAGCAGCGCAGGAAGTTGTGCACATCCAGGCTTGTCTGCAGTCCGATGATGTCGTTGGCAAGGAGACCCTTGAATATCGCTTCACGCATGGCTGCGGGGAGCACCTTCATGTACCTCGGCTCTGGCCACGGAACATGGATGAAATGCTGCATTGCTGCATCGGGGAGGGCTGATCGAATGAGTTCGGGAGCGAGGTACAGCTGATAGTCCTGGGTGAGGAACAGCGGTCGACGAGGGAGCTTGCGAGCTACCGACAGAGCACGCTCTGCAATCGCGGCGTTGACCACCCGATAGCCGTCGAACCAGGCCCTGTAAATGGCCTGGTCGACGACAGGCTCGATGGCGATGTTCCACAGGTAGTGGTGAGCGAACCAGAGCATTGGATTGCTGACAACCGTGTAATGAAGCTGATACGCGTCCGCATCGGTGGGAGCGAAGAAGATCGGGAATGCCTGGTCAGGATCGATGTGCGAATTGAGGGGTCTGCCCGAAACCGCGAGCTCACGCTCGATATCTGTTCGTGCGGCGGACACCCACGGGGCCTTCATAGCGTTCGCGAGTGAGGTCAGCGCCTTGACCAAGCCACCGGCGCCCGGCACCAGGCGGCCGTCGGACGTGGGCTCCACAGGGGCCCGGTTGCTGAGAATGATCGGCGAAAACTGACCTAACAGCCTGGACGCGTCGAGGCCAATCGCTTGTAGCGCAGGAGTTTGCGCCGCCGCGCTCATGCCCTGTGACCATTCCGCGCAATCGGGTATGCAGGCTCTGATTGAGAGACGTGCTTCGGTCTGACCATCACCACGGGACAGTCCAGCCGCCGCACCATGCGCAGAAGCTCGCGCCCCACCAAGACGTTAGGGTTCGATGGGCTGAGGCGCGATCCGATGATGACCAGGTCATGCCCCGCAGCTTCCTCGAGAATCCCGCCAGCTGGGTTGTCGTGACGATGCAGACGGACCATCGTCGATGGCCGGTGGAGCTCCTCGACGATTTGCTCGAAAGACTCCCACTCCCTTCGTGAACGGTCAGGATGCTGCAAATCAGTTTGTATGTGCACCAGGGTCAGTGCGCTGCCGTACGCATCCGCAAGCATTGCAGCGGTGGACGCGACGACCCGAGAGCTCGCACCTCCGCGGATCGACGCGAGTATGGACCGGGGTGTGATCGCCTGATTCGGGCTATTCGAACGAACGAACGCGATGTCGGTCACCCGGTCAGGCAACAGTTGACGGGTCAGGTCGCTCAATCCGTGGCGTCGCGGGCTTGCGGTCGTGGGCCATTCGAGCACCAGACTCGTAGCTTCGCTTTCGACAACCGCATCGCGAATGCTGCTCGCAAGGTTAGCGGTCATGCGCAGAGTCACGCTCAATCGGCGCCGCACGTCACTCGCATACTCGAGGCCGGCCACCCATCGGAGCATGTCGCGGCGGCGCTGTTCCTGGGCGAACACTCCGTTGTCCCGTCCGGCATGGATTTCAACGAGCGCAAGCACGTTGCCCGATCCGCCAGGGGCGGCCGCGAGTGCGTCGCCAATGCTGATAGTCGGTCGTGCCATCTGGCCCATCAGGACCGGTGCGATAACGCGTGGACGCGTACCGAGATGCTTGAAGAGGACGCGACTTCTGGGAATCAAGCTTGATGGCCCTCCTACCCCTCGCCATCGACCTGAATCGCCACGGCGATCCCTGGTCGCAGCAGCAACTGTATAGATGTGGCCGGGTCTTCGCCAAGCGTTAACGAAATGGTCCCTGGCTGCCTCTTCGTCTGCCTCCTGCTACCTAGGCCAAATTGGGTCCTGAGCAGGGCTTCGCACGTTCCGCTAGACCTTCGGATTCGATGCTGGCGTGGCGGGCGAGCGCGCTTGTGGGAAGCTTTCTGCTGCAGATCAGCTCCACCTACCGTCTTCAACTCTCGAAACAGTTCAGGTTTGACGATGCGGGCGCGTACGCCGGGTACTTTGCCTCTATTGGTGTCGCAAGCCTTTACTGCTCGCCCGCCCTGCAAGCCGCTCCCGGCAGCACCCACGGGTACGACGTGGTCGACCCGACGCGAGTCAGCGAGGAGCTCGGGGGCGAGGCGGCGCTGCGACGGCTGGTCTCCGCGCTGCACGAGCACGAGCTTGCCCTGCTTGTGGACATCGTGCCTAACCACATGGCCACCGCGGGACGGACGAACCCGTGGTGGTGGGACATGTTGCAGAACGGCCCGTCAAGTCGTTATGCGAACTATTTCGACATCGACTGGGAATCGCCGATATCAGCTGTAAAAGGCAAAGTGCTTCTTGGCGTGCTGGGCGATCGCTACGGCAAAGAGCTCGAGCGGGGCGCCCTGACCCTCCAGCGTGAGGGCTCGGATGCGGTGGTCCGGTACCACGACCAGATGTTTCCCCTATCGCCTGAAAGCCTGGACGGTCTCGAGCTCGACGCGGTAAATCAAGACACCGATGCGCTCGACGCGGTCCTTGAGCGCCAGCACTATCGACTCTCTTACTGGCGCAGTGCGCAGGAGCAGCTCAACTACAGGCGTTTCTTCACCATCGACAGCCTCATTGGCCTGCGCGTCGAGGAGCGTCAGGTTTTCGACGACAGCCACCGCGTGATTCTGGGCTTGGTCGGCGATGGGAGCGTTGCCGGCCTGCGCATCGACCACGTGGATGGCCTCAGGGACCCGGTAGCGTACCTACGGCGGTTGAGGTCCGCAGCACCAGACACCTACCTGGTGGTCGAGAAGATCTTGGCCACCAACGAGCAGTTGCCAGACAGCTTCCCCGTGCAGGGCACGACGGGTTATGACTTCATTGCACAGGTCGACGGCCTTTTCGTCGACGCAGGGAATGAAGGGTTAATGACTGCCCTTTATCACGGGTTCACCGGCCTTTCGCAGCCTTTCTCCGAGGTCGTGCGCACGTGCAAACAGGAGATGATGACAAGTGAGCTCGCGGTGGACGTTGAGCGCCTGACGAACCTGCTCGTAGACATCTGCGACCGCCACCGGCGCCATCGCGACCGCACCCGCCGCGAGCTCCAGGAGACGATCCGCGAGGTCGCCGCCGGCCTACATGTGTACCGCACGTACGTACGTCCCGGTTCGCCGGCCTCCGAAGAGGACCAGCGACAAATTTCGATCGCCGCCGAAGAAGCGGCTCGGCGCCGGCCAGACATCGACTCCGACCTCCTGGCGTTTGTGGGTGAGCTCTTGCTGATGCGGCACGAGGGGGTGACCGAGGACGAATTCACAGCGAGGTTTCAGCAGCTCACTCCTGCCGTCATGGCCAAAGGCGTCGAGGACACCGCGTTCTACCGCTACAACCGCCTCGTTTCACTGAACGAGGTCGGCGGCGATCCAGGGGTGTTCGGGCATTCGGTCGAGGAGTTTCATTCGTACTGCTCCAGAATCGCGGCGAAATGGCCGGCTACCATGCTCACTCTGTCCACCCACGACACCAAGCGCAGCGGCGACGTCCGCGCCAGGACGAACGTACTGTCGGAGATTCCGGCCGAGTGGGAGTCCGCCGTTCGGCGATGGGCGGAGCTCAGCGAGCGCCATCGCGTCCAGGGCTATCCCGATCGAAACCTCGAATACCTCATGTATCAGACGATGGTCGGAGCGTGGCCGGTCGACGAAACGCGGCTGGTTGCGTTTCTCCAGAAGGCGGCCCGCGAAGCGAAGGTCCACACCTCATGGATCAACCCGATTCCGGCGTTCGAAGACGCGCTGACTCGATTCGCGGGCAGCGTGATGGCCGACGCCGAATTCAGGAGCGACCTCGAGTCCTTCATCGGCCGCCACCAGCTGGTCGCCCTTGGTCGGATCGCATCGCTCGCCCAGACCACGTTGTTGCTTACGTGTCCGGGCGTGCCGGACCTGTATCAGGGCTCAGAAGTGTGGGACCTGAGCCTGGTCGACCCGGACAATCGCAGGCCGGTGGACTATGAACATCTCGCCGGAGTGCTGTCGCAGATTCGGAGCGCTGGACCCAGCGACGTGCTGGCGCGGGCGGACGAGGGAGCCCCGAAGCTCTGGCTAATCACCCGCTTGCTCGAGCAGCGCCGTCTCGACCCTGACGTTTTTAGCAGCCCGAGCTACGCACCGCTCGCCGCAGTCGGAACGAAGGCTAAGCACTCTGTCGGCTTTGTCCGTGATCGTCTTCTGGTCGTGGTGCCCAGACTCGTGGCTGGGCTGGGCGGTGACTGGGCTGACACGACGATCGACATTCCTGCCGGCACCTGGAAGAGCCTGATCACCGGCGAGGAACGGCAAGGCGGACCTGGCATTCAGGTCGCCGAACTGATGCGCCAATTCCCGGTGACAGTGCTCGCGCGGCGGCCCGGACCGCAGTAAGCGCGATGCATGCATTCAAGATATGGGCACCCGGCAAGCAACACGTCGACCTGGTTTCGGACGGAAGGCGGGCTCCGATGGCGGAGCTCGACCGTGGCTGGTGGGAGGTCTCCGATGCGGCCGCCGGTCCAGGTACGCGCTACGGCTTTTCGATCGAGGGTAGAGAGGCGCGGCCCGACCCGCGCTCTCCTTCTCAGCCCGATGGCGTGCTGGGCCTGTCGCAGGTGGTCGAGCACAGCCGGCACTCGTGGACTGACTCGAGCTGGCGCGGCCTCTCCCTCCCTGGCCTCGTCCTTTATGAGCTGCACGTCGGAACCTTCTCGCCCGAAGGAACCTTCGACGGAGTGATCAAGCGGCTCCCCCACCTCGTCGACCTCGGCGTCAACGCCATCGAGCTTATGCCGGTCGCCGAGTTCTCGGGCAATCGTGGGTGGGGCTATGACGGCGTGGATTTCTTCGCTCCGCATCATGCCTACGGCGGTGCCGCCGGTCTCAAACAGCTCGTCGACGCGTGTCACGCCGCCGGTCTCGGAGTCGTTCTGGACGTCGTGTACAACCATGCAGGCCCGGTGGGCAATTTCCTGGACGAGTTCGGCCCCTACTTCGCCGATCGCTACCGCACCACATGGGGAACCTCTTTCAATTTCGACGGCGCCGGCAGCGACGAGGTCCGTCGCTTCGTCATCGACAACGCGTTGATGTGGATTCGCGAGTACCACATCGACGGCCTGCGCCTGGACGCGGTGCACGCGATCGTTGACCAATCCCCACAGCACATACTCGAGCAGCTGGCCAGCGAGGTCGATGCGCTGTCCGCGGCGCTTCATCGGTCGGTGCTGCTGATCGCCGAAACGAACGCCAACGACCCTCGTCTGGTTCGCAGCCGCGATGCAGGCGGAGATGGACTCGACGCGGCCTGGGCGGACGATTGGCACCATGCGCTCCATGTCGCATTGACCGGTGAACGCTCCGGGTATTACGAGGACTTCAGCTCGCCTGAGCTACTGGGCAAGGCGCTACGGCAGGCGTGGGTCTACGACGGCATGTGGTCACGCCACATGGATAAGACACGCGGACGCAAACCGACCGGTGTCCCTGCCCACGCGTTCGTGGTTGCCACGCAGAATCACGACCAGGTCGGGAATCGAGCCGCCGGCGAGCGCCTTGCAGCGCTGGTAGATGAAGGCAGGTTGAAAGCCGCGGCCGCGTTGCTCCTGACCACGCCGTTCACACCGCTGCTGTTCCAGGGTGAGGAATGGGCGGCGAGCACACCCTTCCTGTACTTCACCGACCACGCCGACCCAGGACTAGGCAACGCCGTGGCGGAAGGACGTCGGCGCGAGTTCGCCGCGTTCGGCTGGACGCGTGAGGTGCCCGACCCGCAAGGCCCCTACACCTTCGAGCGGTCGAAGCTCGATTGGAACGAGTTGGACGAGCCTTACCATCGCGACATGCTCCACTGGTACCGCGGCTTGATCGCGTTGCGGCGGCGCCTTCCCGCCGTCGCGCAGGGTGTGCTGGCGCAGGTCGAGGGCGACCGAATCGTGTTCGAGCGAGACGGCGTCGTGGTGCGAGTGAACCTCGGCGTTCCTGATTGTGCAGTGGTCGAGATAGAAGAGCGTGCCTGAGCTGGAGGTCTGGCCCGGCCGCGCTTATCCGTTTGGGGCCAGCTTCGACGGCACCGGGACGAACTTCGCGCTTTTCACCGAGGTCGCGGAGGCGGTCGAGCTGTGTCTCTTCGACGACGTGGGACTGGAGCGGAGGGTGCCACTCGAGGAGGTCGATGCATTCTCGTGG
>DATNOD010000016.1:0-2113 GCA_035601515.1 Candidatus Eiseniibacteriota bacterium
ATCACCACGCCTAACCAGAGTCATGCCGCAGCGCGAAATCCATTCGAGCGCACGTTCGATATCGCCCGCGGCGATGGCGTGCCGCGCCGCATCTGTCCACATCTCGTGCTCGGCGTACCAGGCGAACGCGCGTCGGTGCAGGTGTGGCTCCTCGTCGGGATGGCGAGCCCGCAGGCGCTGCCGCAGGTAGTCGAGCAGCAGTCGGTGGAAGCGGTACCACTGCCCTTCGCTGTCCACCGATTCGAGCAGCAGATGGCGTCGCGCCGCGCTTTCGAGCAACTCGCCGCTGGCCGGCACTCCGGTAACCGCTTGGCACAGGTCATCGCTCAGGCTGTCCAGCACGGAAACGCGGGTCATGAAGTCGACCGTTTCGTCAGGCCAGGAAGCCAGCATTTCTTCCAGGTAGGCCGCGAACGGCCGGGAGGGCCCTGCCCACACATCGGCCGGCGACCCGCTCCGCACGATTCCGGCGGCAGCGAGTCGGAGCGCAGCTGCCCAACCTTCGGTGCTGGCGTACAGGCGCGAAATTGTTGCTGGTGCCAGCCGGCCCTCACACACCTGGTGAAGGAAGTGTCGGGTTTCATCGGCGTCGAAGCGCAGCGCCGCAGCGTCGATCTCGAGCAGCTCGCCGTTCGCCCTCAGGCGGGCCAACGGCAGTGGCGGTTGTAGTCGCGCGGTTAGCACGAGATGAAAGTTCGACGGTGCATGTGTCACCAGCAATGACACCGCCTCGTGGATGGCGCGGTCCGTAAGCCAGTGAAAGTCGTCGAGCACGAGGAAAATCTCGTCATCGATGTCCGTCAACTGGTTGATCATCGCCGACACGATGGCGTGTGGCGCGACCAGCGACGTCTGGCTGTCCAGCCCCACAGCCGAGGGATCGATGCCATCGACCGCCCCATACAGCGCGCGCGCAACGCAATGCAGAAAGCGCGCTGGTTCGTCGTCCTCTGGATCGATCGTGAGCCAGGCGGTACGGTCGCCTGCGGCGCGAAGCTGAGCAAGCCATGCGGCCGCGAAGCTGGTCTTGCCGAACCCTGCCGGCGCGTTAATGACAATGAGCCGGGCCGATTGCGCTGTCGAGACGAGCTGGAACAACCGCGGCCGGTCGATGATGCCGCGGCCGAGGCGGGGCGCGACCAATTTGGTCGTGATTACCGGCGACGATCTCTCATGGGTCATCCCTTGCTCCCTGCGCGAGCGGGTGATGGTCGCTGTCACGGCCAAGACTGCGGCGGCACGGTAGCTTGCACTAAACCACGCCGAGGCACATTGGCGAAATGCCTATGCCTTTGCCCTGCGGGGGATGTCTCCCCGACGCGCGCGCGTCCCCCGAGGCCCTCACCCGACGAACCGCCGCGGTGCCACCGCTCGGGGGATACCGTTCCGAAGTTCGCGCGAGGAGAATGACCGCCAAAGCGGAGGAAAGCCCACACGACTGCAAACCTAACCCCGGCACGTCCCCGGGCAGGCCAGTAGGGCTCGACTCCGCGGTCAACGCCGCGGGCATCTGTAGCGGCACGTCAGGATCCTAGCCGACTTCGGAGGCCGACATGTCGAATCCATCGATCCAATCGCACAAGCTCGGTCCCCTCGGGGCCGAGCCCGAGTTCTCCGAGTCCGCACGGATGGTTCAGGAGACCGTGCATCGCTTCGCTGAAGATGTGATGCGGCCCGTCGGGATCAAGCTCGACCGCATGACGCCCGAGGAAGTCATTGCTCCCGGTTCGCCGTACTGGGATGCGCTCCGGCAGTTCAAGGAACTCGGCTTCGGGGTCGAGGGCCTGCTGGCCCTCGAGCCGGCGGAGCGTGCCAAGACGATGTGCATCCTGTTCGAGGAACTCGGCTGGGGCGATGCAGGTCTGGCGATCTCGTTCGGCGTCACGCTGCTGCCCGCGCTGATGTCCGTTCTGCTCGACAACCCGTTCTGCCGCGAGGTGGCGTCCGACGACAAGGTCGGCTGCTGGGGCATCACCGAGCCCGACCACGGGTCCGACATGCTCGATGCGAACCGGATGATCTTCCATCCTCAGGGTACCTACGGGCGCCCGAACTGCATGGCCACGCTGCGCGGCGACGAGGTGATCGTCAACGGCCAGAAGTCGGCCTGGGT
>DATNOD010000017.1:0-2317 GCA_035601515.1 Candidatus Eiseniibacteriota bacterium
CTCGCGCAGTTTCGAGAGCTCGCGGCGTTCGCGCAATTCGGCTCCGAGCTGGACGCGGCCACGCAGGCGAAGATCGACCGCGGCAAGCGCATCATCGAGCTGTTCAACCAGCCTCAGCACAGCCCGATTCCGGTCGAGGTCCAGGTGGCCCTGCTCTGGATCGTTCAGAACGCGTACACGGACGGGATCGCCCTGGACCGCCTCAAGGACTACCAGGCCCGGTTGACCGAGTACCTGACGACTTCGAAGGCCGCGCTCCTCGAAAAGATCGCGAAGGAGAAGGCGCTCAGCGAAGCCCTGACGGCGGAACTGAAGGCCGCCGCGGACCAGTTCAAGCAGATCTGGACCTGACCCATGGCAAGCGTTCGGGACCTTCGTCGGCGCATCCGATCGATCGCCAGCACGGCGCAGATCACCAAGGCCATGCAGATGGTCGCGGCCTCGAAGATGCGGAAAGCCCAGCAAGCGGCCATCGAGGTGCGCCCGTTCGTGCGGCTGCTCTACCGCATCCAGCGCAAGGCGACCACACGGGCGATCGAGTTCAGGCATCCCCTGCTCGCCGTGCGACAAATCCGCAAACGGGCGATCGTGCTCGTCGCATCCGACAAGGGCTTGTGCGGCGCGCTCAACGGTAACGTGTTTCGCCTCGTAAGAAAGTATGACCTGCATTCCACGGTCTTCATCACGGCCGGCCGCAAGGCCGCGCAGTTTGTTGCCCGTACCGGTCGCCAGCTCGTCGCCGACTTCCCCTACGGTGACACACCCCACATCGCGGAATCGCGCGCGATCGCCGCCCTGGCCCGCGACCTGTTCCTGAAGGGCGAAGTCGATGCGGTCAACGTGGTCGCCACCCGATTCGTGAACACGCTCACCCAGCAGGCGGTCGATCTCGAGTTTCTCCCGATCGGCGACATCAAGGGGGTGGAGATCCCTGGAATGCCACGGGAGGAAGCCGCTACCGACACTACCGAGTTCCTGTTCGAACCCAGTGCCGAAGACATCATCGGCTATCTGCTCGGACACTATCTCAACATCTTCATCCACGTTGTGCTGTTGAACGCGAAAGCGAGCGAGCAGAGCGCACGCATGGTGTCGATGAAGAACGCCACCGACAACGCGGAGGCCATGATCAAGCACCTTACCCTCGAGTACAACAAGCTGCGGCAGGGGCACATCACTCAAGAGCTGCTGGAGATCGCCGGCGGCCAGGCAGAATGAGCCGGAAGGCGGGAGCATGAGCACAGGAAAGATCGTACAGGTCGTCGGGCCGGTGGTGGACGTCGAGTTCCCCGACGCATTGCCCGCGATCCACAACGCGTTGTCGGTCGACTACACGGTGCAGAACCACCCGACGACGGTGACGCTGGAGGTACAGCTGCATCTCGGCGACCGGCGTGTTCGAAGCATCTCCATGTCCGGCACCGAGGGTCTCAAGCGCGGATACGAGGTCAAGGACAGTGGGGGGCCGATCCGCGTGCCGGTCGGCGACTGCGTGCTGGGTCGCGTGTTCGACGTGACCGGCTGCCCCGTCGACGAACGCGGCCCGGTCAAGGCGGAGAAATACTATCCGATACACCGCCCGCCGCCCCCGCTGGTGGACCAGTCGACCTCCCCCCAGGTGCTCTCCACGGGCATCAAGGTGATCGATCTGATCTGTCCCTTCCTGAAGGGCGGCAAGGTCGGCGCGTTCGGTGGTGCTGGCGTCGGGAAGACAGTCGTCATCATGGAGCTCATCAACAACATCGCCAAGCTCCACGGCGGTGTGTCGGTATTCGCCGGCGTCGGCGAGCGCACGCGCGAAGGTAACGACCTGTACCACGAAATGACGCGGGCGGGCGTCATCAACGAGAAGGACCCGAGCGCGTCGAAGATCGCTCTGGTCTACGGCCAGATGAACGAACCGCCGGGGGCCCGCCTCCGCGTGGCGCTCTCGGGCCTCGCGATCACGGAGTACTTTCGCGACGAGAAGCACCAGGACGTGCTGCTCTTCATCGACAACATCTTCCGCTTCTCGCAGGCCGGCTCCGAGGTCTCCGCTCTCCTCGGTCGGACCGCCAGCGCGGTGGGGTATCAGCCGACGCTCGCCGCCGAGATGGGCACGCTCCAGGAGCGCATAACCTCCACGAAGAACGGCTCCATCACCTCCTTCCAGGCGGTGTACGTGCCGGCCGACGACCTGACCGATCCGGCGCCGGCCACCACGTTCGCCCATCTCGATGCGACGATCGTCCTGGAGCGGGCGATTGCCGAGCTGGGCATCTATCCCGCGGTCGATCCGCTCGCCTCGACCTCCAGGGCGCTGGCGCCTGAGATCGTC
>DATNOD010000018.1:0-9096 GCA_035601515.1 Candidatus Eiseniibacteriota bacterium
GCGCTCGCCCTGCTCATCGGCATCGTCTCGGGCACGTACAGCTCGATCTTCAACGCAGCCCCATTGCTCGTCGTCTGGCGCAGGCTCCAGCCTCTCCGGTAAGCGCCGGTGAAGCGCGGCGGTCGAAGCAGCAGGTCTCTCGTTGACGTGACCTTTCACATCTCCGAACGGTGAGCGGGACCGGGGAACCCGGTCCCGCGCGCTTCAGCGGCTTCGGTCCGAAATCCGCACCCCACCACCGCGATTTCGGGCCGGAAAGGTAGGGCCTGGAAATGTGCGAGCAAGCTCGCTCAAGGGTGAGGCTGGTAATGTCATTCACGGATCCCGCACATGCCGACATGGCCAATAACGTCGATAAGAGAGCTGCTCGAGCCCACGCTCAATCACATGGGCTATGAGCTCTATGCCCTGGAGCAGTCGGGGCAGTCGGGACGGACGCTGCGTGTGTCGATTGACCACGCCGAGCCGATCACCATCGAGGACTGCGAGCGCGTGAGCCGGGTCGCCGGTCCGCTTCTCGACAATTCGCGGCTCATCGAGGGACCCTACGACCTCGAGGTTTCGTCGCCTGGGGCGGAGCGGCCGCTGCGCGGCCACGCCGACTATCAACGGTTCAATGGCAAGCGGGTCAACGTCCGCTACCGCAGCGGACCTTCGGATACGGTGATCGAAGGGCAGCTCGTCGCGGTCGACACCGCCGGCATTGCCGTATCCGCCACGGGCGCGCGGGGGAGAGCTCCGGTGATCGTTCACATTGCATGGGATGACGTTGTCGCGGGCAGGCTCGCGGTCGCAATCTGAGCCGTCGACCGAAAGCCTCGCAGACGCGCTGACGGCGCTCTGCGCGGAGGTCGGCATTCCGTTCGAGGAAATGCTCCGCACCGTGGAGGATGCCCTCGCGGTCGCATACGTGCGCGCGTTCAATCCGCCGGGTGACGTGCGCGTGACCCTCGACACCGGCACCGGGGCGCTCGAGGTGACAAGCCGTGTCGGGGACCAGCTGCGCACCCTACCGTCCGAAGACTTCAAGCGCATGGCCGCCCAAACGGCCAAGCACGCGGTGCTCCGTCACATCCACGATCTCGAGCGCGACAAGGTGCTGCGCGACGTCGCCGAGCACCGTGGCGAGCTGGCGACGGGCATCGTCGATCGCTCCGAGGCGGGCACCGTCTACGTCGACCTCGGCCGCGCCGAAGGTGTCATGCCGCCGGAGGAGCAGATCCCGGGCGAGCTCCTGCATCCCGGCCGCCCCGTGCTCGTGGTGATTCTCGACACACAGCGGAACCCGCGACAGGCGCAGGTCCGTGTGTCCCGCGCGGCGCGCGCGTTCGTCCATCGCCTGCTCGAGGCTGAGGTACCGGAGATCAAAGCGGGTACCGTCCAGGTGCGTGCCATCGCGCGCGAGCCGGGACTGCGGACCAAGATCGCGGTCTCGGCAACCCAGCCGGGACTAGACCCCGTCGGTGCGTGCGTCGGGCCCAAAGGCGTCCGTCATCGCGCCATCCTCAGCGAGCTCGCAAGCGAGCACGTCGACATCGTCCCGTGGTCAGACGACCCCGAGGCCTTCGTCGCCTCCGCGCTTGGGCCGGCCAAGCCGGAGTCGGTGTCGATCGATCGAGCGACGCGAACGGCGACCGTCCTGGTTCCGCGCTCGCAGCTCTCGCTGGCGATCGGTCGCGACGGGCAGAACGCACGCCTCGCCGCGAAGCTCACCGGCTATCGCATAGACATCAAAGCCGCTGAGGGTGAGCCGCAGAGCGATGCCGACGCAACGCCATGAGCCCGTCCGCACGTGCGTTGCGTGCCGCCAGGAAGCTGACAAGAAGACCCTTGTGAGGGTCGTCCGCGACGCAAGCGGCGGGGCCGCGATCGACGTCACCGGACACGCACCTGGACGCGGCGCGTACCTTCATCGTGACGCCGCTTGCGTTGAAATCGCTCGCAAGAAACGGGCTCTCGACCGCGCTTTGAAGGCCAATGTAAGCGCCGACTTTTGGGCTGAGCTGAGCATCTAGCACACTCGCCGTCAGGTTTCGAATTCGGCCCGGGCGGCATAATCATACGTTCGGGCATGAAGGCACACGAACTCGCACGCGAACTCGGGATCAGTCAAAAGGAGCTGGTGAACTTCCTCCAGCAACGGCGACTGACGCGCAACGCTGCGGCGCCACTGGCGCCGGGCGCGATCGAGGCTGCCCGCTCCGCCTTCAAGCCGGCGTCCGTGGCGGTGAAGCTGGAGCCCAACGGCGATCGCAAGGCAGTCCTGCCGCCAAGCCTCTCCGTCAAGGACCTCGCCGAGAAGCTTGGAGTGAGCCCCGTCGAGGTGATCAAGAAGCTGATGGCGTCGAAGATCCTGGCGACCATCAACCAGGTCATCGACTTCTCGACCGCCGAGATCGTGGCCGACGAGTTCGGTTACACGGTCGAGCCGGTCAAGAGCGAGGACGTGGTCGCGGTCGAATCCGCGGAAGGCGCGGGCGACGTCGTCACCACGTCGCGCGAGGAGCTGTTCTCGGTCGCCAACGAGGACCCGACCAAGCTCGTCCCACGGCCGCCTATCGTCACCGTCCTCGGCCACGTCGACCATGGCAAGACGTCGATCCTCGACGCCATTCGCCAGACGCGGGTCGCGGCGGGTGAGGCAGGAGGCATCACACAGCGCATCGGCGCATACAAGATCAAGACGGCCGACGGCCACGACGTGGTGTTCATCGACACCCCTGGTCATGAAGCGTTCACCGCCATGCGTGCCCGCGGCGCGTCGGTCACCGACATCGCGGTGCTGGTCGTTGCGGCCGACGACGGAGTGATGCCACAGACGATCGAGGCCATCCACCACGCACGCGCCGCGAAGGTCCCGATCATCGTGGCCATCAACAAGATCGACAAGGAGAACGCCAACGTCGATCGCGTCCATCAGGAGCTCGCGGCACAGGGCATCGTCACGCGCCATTACGGCGGCGAGATCGAGTGCGTTCACCTCAGTGCCCGGACCGGCAAGGGCATCGACGACCTGCTGACGACGATCGTTCTGTCGTCGGACATCCTCGAGCTCAAAGCCAACCCAGACCGAAACGCCCTCGGGACGGTGGTCGACGCGCACCTCGAGCGAGGCCGCGGACCCGTCGCGACCGTGCTGGTGCAGGCGGGCACGCTTCGTGTCGCTGACGACTTTGTGTGCGGCCACATCTACGGCCGAGTTCGAGCCCTCACCGACGACCGTGGTGAGAGCGTGACCGACGCGCCGCCCGCGACGCCGGTGGTGGTGTCGGGTATGAGCGAGGTCCCGCAGGCCGGCGACATCTTCCAGGTCGTCGGCTCGGAAAAGGCCGCGCGCCAGATCGCGCTGACGAAGCTGACGGAGCGCCGCACGTCGGAAGCCGCGAGGGATGTGGCCCCGCGCATCACCCTCGAAGAGCTCGCGCGCCGCGCCAAGGAAGGCGAGGTCAAAGAGCTCAGCCTGGTGGTCAAGGCTGACGCGCAGGGCACGCTCGAGGCGCTCCTCAGCGCGCTGCAGAAGATCGAAGACCCGGTGGTTGCAATCAAGATCGTTGGTCAGGGCGTCGGCGCCGTCAGCGACTCGGACCTGCTGCTGGCCGGTGTCTCGAACGCGATCATCGTCTGCTTCAACCTCAAGCCAACGCCGGCCGCAACCGCGGCAGCGGAGCGGGCCAAGGTCGAGGTGCGCTACTACGACGTCATCTACAAGCTGACCGAAGACGTGGAGCGCGCCGCCAAGGGCCTGCGTGAGCCGACGTTCCGCCAGATTCGCGAAGGCCGGGTGGAGGTCCTAATTCCCATCAAGATCCCGAGGTTGGGCATCATTGCGGGCAGCCGCGTGGTGGAAGGCAAGGTCAGCCGTGGCGGCTGGGTCAAGCTGTTCCGGGGAAGAGAGATGGTCTTCGAAGGCAAGATCAACTCGTTGAAGCACTTCAAAGAGGACGTACGCGAGATGGTGGCGGGACAGGAGTGCGGCATCGGGCTCGAGGGCTACGAAGCCTTCCAGACCGGTGACACGATGGAGACGTACCGCCTCGAGCGGGAAGAAATCTAGTCAAAAGCTTGCTGACTGCGGAGGTCGCGATGACAAGCTACCGCGCCGATCAAGTCGGAGAGCAGGTACGCGAGGAGATCATGTCAATAATTCGTCGTGAGCTGAAGGACCCGAGGATCGGTTTCGTCAGCATCACCGGGGTGCGAATGTCTCCAGACCTGCGTCAGGCGCGCGTTCGCGTGAGCGTCCTCGGCGACCCCGATGAGCAGAAGGCCTCCATCGAAGGCCTCGACTCGGCCAAGGGTCTCATCCGCCACGAGCTGGGTCGCAGGCTGCAGAACCTCAAGTTCTCGCCTGACCTACGCTTCGAGCTCGACCCCTCGATCGAGTACAGCGTTCACATCTCAGAGCTGCTCAAAGAGGTTCTTCCCGGCACCGAGGAGGAAAAGACATAGCTACCGCGAAGACCAGCGCTCGACACGAATACGACGAGATCAGAGATCTCATCGAAGGCAACCAGGAGATCCTGATCTTCGGGCACAAGGACGCCGACGGCGACACGCTGGGCTGCAGCCTCGCCTTTGCCGAGGCGCTGCGATCGGCCGGCAAGCACGCATGGATCGTGATACCGCCGCCGCTGCCGCAGATGTACGCATTCCTACCCGGGTTCGAAGAGCTCGAAGAGGAGCCGCCGGCCGGCACTGATCCAGAGCTGGTGTTCTTCTTCGACTCCGGCAACCTGGAGCGGTCTGGAAGCAGCGTCAAGCAGATCGCGTCACACGCGACGATCGTCAACATCGACCACCACCCGTCGAACTCGCGGTTCGGCGACATCAATGTCATCGATCCGGAGGCGTCGGCCGTCGGCCAGATGGTGATGGAGCTCCTCGACCATCTCGACTATCCGATCACCCGCACGATCGCAACCAATCTCTACGTCGCGCTGCTCACCGACACCGGGGGCTTCCGTCACGAGAACACGACTCCGAAGGCTCTCGAAGATGCAGCCCGGCTGGCCCGACTCGGTGCGGACCCTGGGCGCATCGCCACGCAGGTTTACAAGATGCGGCCGGAGACGACGCTGAAGCTCAGCGGCCTTGCGCTTGCGACCATGCGCATCGAGCTCCAGGGCAGGCTCGCATGGGCGAAGGTCACGCGTCGAATGCTTCGCGAAGCGGGTGCCGTGATGGCGGAGTCGGAAGGGATCATCGATACGCTCAACAGCATCGCCGGCCTGGAGCTGGCGATTCTGTTCAAGGAAGTGTCGGGCGAGCTGACCAAGATCAGCGTTCGCAGCCGTGGCGCGGTCGATGCAGCCGCCCTCTGCGCGACCTTCGGCGGGGGCGGGCACATACGGGCGGCGGGCGCCGAGATCGAGAAGCCGATGGAAGAGGCGGTGCGTTTGGTGCTGACGGCGGCCAAGGAGGCGATCGGTGCCGCCTCAACGAACCGCTGAGCGCCCAGGTTTCCGCACCGGCGTCCTCAACGTCGACAAAGCCGCTGGTGAGACGTCCTTCCAGGTCGTGCGCCGGCTTCGTCACCTGACCGGCGCGCATCGCGTGGGCCACGGTGGCACGCTCGATCCGCTGGCGACCGGCGTGCTGCCGATACTCTTCGAATCCGCGACGCGCCTCGCCGATTTCGCCCACCAGCTTCCGAAGACTTATGTCGCCGACATCCATTTCGGCTTCACGACCGCGACCGACGACGCTGAAGCTGACCCTGAACCGTTCGCCGATCCGAGCGCATTGACGATCGACGACATCACCGAGGCGCTGACTCGATTCACGGGCCGCATCCTCCAGGAACCGCCCGCCTTCTCGGCCGTCAAGATCGACGGCCAGCGCTCATACCGGCTCGCGCGCCAGGGCGATGAGCCCAAGCCGTCCGCGCGCGAGGTCGAGGTCTACGAAGCGCGCGTTCTCGACTTCGCGCCAGGTGAGCAGGCCGTGGCGCGCGTGGAGATCCGATGCGGGAGTGGAACGTACCTCCGCTCCATCGCGCGCGACCTTGGCCGCCAGTTGGGGGTGGGGGGCTATCTCGGGCGCCTCGTGCGCACGGCGTACGGCCCGTTGACAGTCGAGAAAGCGATGACGATCCAATCGCAAACCACCGCCGAGGAAGTTCGAGATCGGTTGCTTCCGGCCGAAGTCATACTGCCGGACATGGAGCGGGTGAAGCTCAACGTCGAGCAGGAGGCGATGGTCCGGCAGGGGCGAGCGGTGCGCGTTTTGCCTGAGCCTGGACCCGGCCCCGTGCGCGCCCACGACCTGGTCGGCCGCCTCGTTGCGCTCGGGCACACCGATCCGCTGCGGCGCACCTTCGTGCCCGAAAAGGTCTTGACCTGAAAGTTTATTTCGGGCTGCCCTCGAGCCCGATCGGACCGGTCGTCCTCACAATGGGCAGCTTCGACGGCGTGCACCTCGGCCACGCCGAGGTGATCGGGAAGACGGTCGAGGCAGCTCGCCAGAACGCTGCGCAGCCGGCCTTGATCACTTTCGAGCCGCACCCCCGATGCGTGCTCGATCCCGCCAACTGCCCGCAGTCGATCACCACATTGCAGGAAAAGCTGGCTCTGGTCGAGTCACGTGGAATCGAGCATGCGATCGTGCTGAGGTTCGACCGCGCGCTTTCGGCCCTGTCGCCCCAGGAGTTCGTCGACAGCCTCACCGCCGTGATGGAGTTGCGACGTTGGGTGGTCGGGTTCGACTTTGCCTTCGGACACGCACGCGCAGGGAGCGCGGCGTGGCTGCGCGACCACGGTCACAAAGTCGATGTCGTGCCGCCCGTCGAGATCGAGGGATTGGCTCTGCACAGCTCTGAAGTGAGGCGTCTCATCAACCTGGGAGACATGGAGACGGCGGACCGGTTGCTGGGCCGCGAATACTCGATGTCGGGACCCGTCGAAGCCGGTGACAAGGTCGGCCGCTCGCTCGGTTTCCCCACCGCCAACATCGCCATCGAACCGAACAAGCTGGTGCCGGCGCTCGGCGCTTACGCCGGCCGCGTAAAGGCTCCAGAGGGCGATTTCATCGCAGCTCTGTCGGTGGGCTACCGGCCGACCTTCGGCGGTACTCAGCTTCGCGTCGAGGCGTTTCTGCTCGATTTCGAAGGCGACCTCTACCAGCAGCGGCTCGAGCTGCGATTCGTCCGCTACCTGCACCCGGACATCGCGTTCCCAACGGTGGACGACCTTGTCCAGCAACTCAAGCGCGACGTGGCCGACACGAGGCGAATCGTCAAGTCATGAGCCGCGTAGTCGTGATTGGCGGCGGTATCGCCGGCTACTGCGCAGCGCTGGGTGCCCGACGTGAAGGCGCTGAGGTGACAGTGGTTGCTCGCGCTCCAGGCGCCACAGCTCTCTATGCGGGGGCGATGGAGATCGTCGACGACCTCGAATCGATCCGGGCCATCCAGCCGCACCACCCGTTCACGCGACTCGGACTCGACGTCGTGCGTCTTGCCTCTGAGCTGGACTTTGCAATCCAGGCGCTGGTGTTTGCGCTGGCGAAGGACGGTTTGAAGGTCGAGGGCGGATGGCGCACACGTGGCCTTTACGCCGACATTCATGGGCTCGCCCGCCCGGGCAACGTGGTCCCCGCCACCGTCGCGCCTGGCGAGCTGCACGCGCTGAGCGGCAGAAGAGTGGCCGTGATCGGAGTGACGGAGATCGGCGACTATGACGCCGCCGCTACAGCGCAGGCGCTTCAAGAGCTGCACGGTGTCCTGGCCGTGGTCGAAGAAGTCTCCATGCCCGACCTTCCCAAGGCGGCTGCACTGACAGACCTCTACGGCCGCCGCGCACCGACTTTGTCGAAAGCGCGAGCCGCGACCGCCGCGTATCCACCCGGCTTCACCAACCTGCCCGCGGATTCATTTGAGCTCCTGTCGGCGCCGCCGTCACCGCATGGCTGGCGGCTGCAGCAAGCCATCGGCTTGGGGACCATCAAGGGCACTGTGCAATCGATCGACTCAGCCCGAGGGCGTATCGCAGCCGTTCGCACCAGCGACAGAACACTCCGCGGCGATTCGTTCATCCTCGCCACCGGACGTCATATCGGAGGCGGCCTCGATGGCGGACGGATCACCAAGGAGCCTCTGCTGGACCTCGGGGTCTTCCACGATGGCGAGCCTGTGCGCTCGGCGGGGACGCGCCTGCAGCACCTCCAGTACATCGATTCGGCCGTAGAGATGAGCAGCGGCCTACGCACCGACAACCAGCTGCACCCGCTCGATCACGAAGGCCGGGCGCCGTACTCAAATCTGTACGCCGTCGGCGCGGTGCTCGGCGGTTACGACTACGCCGGCGCGTGCGGGTTTGGGGTTCCGATCCTTACGGGCTGGCTCGCCGGCCGCTGGGCCGCAAAAGCAGGCCAGTGAGGGAAGAGCTCGAGAAGATCGTGGGCGCCTCCGCCCTCGATGAGAGACCGGTGCGCGATCTCTGGTCGATGGCGATCATGGAAGAGCGCGCCGGCACCGCCCCGCCACGCGTGCTGGTGGCGAGGCCTTCCGGACGCGATCAGGTCGCCTCGATCCTCAGCTGGGCTTCGGCGAACCGAGTCGCAGTCACACCGCTTGGTGGAGGAAGCGGGGTTTGCGGTGCATTGGCGCCGGAAGCCGATGAGCTCGTCATCGACATGGGCGCATTCGATCGCATCCTCGAGGTCGACGAGACCAACCTCACCTGCAGGTGCGAGTCCGGCGTCAACGGCATGGCTCTAGAGGAGCACCTGAACAATCTTGGCCTCACGCTTGGCCATTTCCCGAGCTCCCTTGCCGGCACTACCGTTGGGGGGCTGTGCGCCACCCGTTCCTCCGGCCAGGAGTCGAGCCGCTACGGCAGCATCGAGAACATGGTCATGAGCCTGGCGGTCGTGCTCCCCGACGGAACCTTCGCGGCGCCACGCCCGGGTCCGCGATCCGCGGTGGGGCCCGCCCTCCATGAGCTGTGGCTTGGGTCTGAAGGCGCGCTCGGAGTGGTCATCGGCGCGGTCTTGCGCGTGCATCGATTGCCGGAGTCGGTGATCGGGCGCGGGTACGGTTTCGCCGACCTCGCCTCGGGTCTCGAGGCCATGCGAGCGGTGATGCAGTCGGGAATCCGG
>DATNOD010000019.1:0-9381 GCA_035601515.1 Candidatus Eiseniibacteriota bacterium
GGCCGCACATACGGCTCGCCTTCGACGGCGACGAGGAACGCGACCGCCTTCAACATTCCGCGCACGGCGGGGTTGTCGGGCAGCTCGCGGGTCTGGTTCATCTTGCGGAAACCAAGCGACTCCACTGTCGCCCGCAGCTGCGGCTTGGCGCCAATGGTGCTTTTCATGAGCGTGGCCTTCAGCATCTTCGCCGGCTCGCTCACTTGGTCTCCACGGCGGCGGCCTCGGCCCCACCGTTGACGATGCCGCCCTCCGCGCGCTTGTAGACGTTGGCGAGGCGGCGCCCGACGATCTGGTCGAGCTCCTTGCCGCGCAGCTCGGCCACCTGCTGGGCGGTGCGCAGCTGCTGCAGGGCGGCGAGCGTCGCGCGCACGGTGTTGATCGGATTGTTGGTGCCGTGTGACTTGGTGAGGATGTCCTTGATGCCGGCCGTCTCGATGACAGCCCGCATGGCACCACCGGAGATGACGCCCGTGCCGGGCGCCGCGGGCTTGAGCATGATGCGCGCGGAGCCCAGCTTGAGCCGAACCTCGTGCGGGATCGTGGTCCCGACCATGGGGACGGTGATCATGTTGCGCTTGGCGACTTCCATGCCCTTGCGGATCGCTTCCGTCACCTCGCGCGCCTTGCCGATGCCGGCGCCTACGCGTCCGTTCATGTCGCCGACGACGATGAGCGCGCTAAACGAGAACTTGCGCCCGCCCTTGACGACCTTGGCGACGCGGTTCACGCGGACGACGCGGTCGGCGAGCTCAGACCGCTCGCCGCTGGATTGATACCGGCCGCCGCCCATGTTTCTAGACATCTAAAACTCCAAACCCGCTTCGCGCGCGGCATCGGCCAGCGCCTTGATTCGTCCGTGATAGAGGAAGCCGCCGCGATCGAACACGACGTGCTTCACGCCGGCGGCCTTCGCCGCATCGGCAATCTGCTTGCCGACCTGAGCTGCTTCTTTCATGCCGTTGCCCTTTGTCTTCAGCTCAACGGTCGAGGCCGCGGCCACCGTCTTGGCGGCGCCATCGTCGATGACCTGGGCATACAGATGGTTGAGGCTGCGGAACACCGCGAGGCGCGGCTTTTCCGACGTCCCGCTCACGCTCACCCGGACGCGGCGGTGCCGCTTCAAGCGGCCTTCTTTGCGATCAGTGCGCTTGATCATGCGGTTGTCTTTGCGCCCTTGCCGGCCTTGCCGGCCTTGCGGCGAACCTTCTCGCCCCGGTACATGACGCCCTTGCCCTTGTACGGCTCGGGCGGCCGAAACCCTCGGATGTCAGCGGCGACCTGGCCGACGGCCTCCTTTTCGATGCCCGACACGGAGAACTTGGTCTGGTCCTGGACGTCGATAGTTACGCCCTCGGGCGGCTTGAACTTGATGGGGTGCGAGTAGCCGAGGCTGAGCGTGATCTCATCGCCCTGCTTGGCGACGCGGTAGCCGACTCCGACCAGCTCGAGGTGCTTGGTGTAGCCCTCGTTGACCCCGATGACCATGTTCGCGACCAGGCTGCGGACGAGGCCGTGCAGCGCACGGTGCTTGTAGTCGTCCGACGGCCGCTCGAACACCAGCTGCCCATCGACCTGCTTGACGGTGATATCGGCCGGCAGGGTACGCTCGAGCTGACCCTTCGGTCCCTCGACCTTCACGTGGCCGGGTTGAAGCGTGACCTTCACCGGGGCCGGCAACTGAATCGGCAGCTTTCCAATCCGCGACAAGTCTCTTTTTGACTCTCCTACCAGATGTACGCCAATACTTCGCCGCCCAGGCCCTGGCGGAGCGCCTGGCGCCCGCTCATAACCCCTTCGGCTGTGCTGAGAATGGCGATCCCGAGCCCGCCGAGGACTCGCGGGATCTCGGTCTTGCGGGCATAGACCCGCAGTCCGGGGCGGCTGATCCTCTTCACGCCCGAGATCACGCGCATGCGATCGGGCCGGGACTTGAAGATGATACGCATCCACTGCGCGGTGCCGTCGGATTCGATCTCGTATCCGGCGATGTAGCCCTCGTCCTTGAGGACGCGGGCGATCTCGAGCTTCAGCCTCGAGGCCGGCACGCGGACCTCGGGGTGCCGGGCGCTGTTGGCGTTGCGCACGCGTGTGAGCATGTCGGCGATGGGATCGCTGACGATCCCTGCCGGCGCTCGCTTGGGAAGGTTCTTGGCTGCGGTCGTCGCTGTTGCCATCACCAGCTCGACTTCGTCACGCCAGGGATGCGTCCCTCGGCGGCCAGTGTCCTGAAGCAGATACGGCACATACCGAACTTGCGCAGGTAAGCGCGCGGCCGTCCGCATATGCGGCAGCGGTTATGGAATCGCACCTTGAACTTCGGGTGCACAAGGTCTCGTTTCCAGCGCTCGAGTGAAGACTTCTTCGCCAAACTCTCTTACCTCTTTCCTTTTATCTGTCTATCGCTTCCTGAAAGGCATGCCGAGGCGTGTCAGCAGGCTGCGCGCCTCATCGTCGTTGCGGGCCGTGGTCACGATCGCCACCTCGAGGCCGCGCAGCTTGTCGATCTTGTCGTAGTCGATCTCCGGGAACACGACCTGCTCGCGAAGGCCGAGCGAGTAGTTGCCCCTTCCGTCGAAGCCCTCCGGGTTGACGCCGCGGAAGTCGCGGATGCGAGGCAGGGCGATGTTCAGCAGCTTGTCGAGGAAGTACCACATGCGCCGGCCGCGAAGCGTGGTCTTGATGCCGATCGTTTGGCCCTGGCGGAGCTTGAACGCGGCGACGGACTTCCGCGCCTTGATCAGCGCCGGCTTCTGGCCGGTGATCGTGACCACGTCGCCAACCGCGGCATCCAGCGCCTTGTCGTTGTCCTTGGCCTCGCCGATGCCGATGTTGACGACGACCTTGGCGACCCTGGGCACCTGCATGACGTTCTCGTACTCGAACTCCTTCGTCATCTGCGGCACGATCTTGTCGCGGTACGTCACGAGAAGGCGCGGCGTCTCCTCCGATTTCGTGCCTGGCGCCTTGGGCGCTGACGGTTTCGTGTCCTGCTTCTTCTGCTTCTGCTGGACCTTGGCCTTGCTCACTGCGCCTCCGTCTTCCTCACGCGCTCGTACGGCTCGTCGCAGTGGCGGCAGACAAGAGCGCGCGCGCCCGACTCGAGGATGATGTGCTTCGTCCTGGTCGGCCGCGAGCACGCCGGGCAGACGAGCATCACGTTCGAGTAGTCGAGCGGCGCCTCGAAGTCGACGACGCCACCCTGCGCGACACTGACTCCGCCGCGAGACCGGCCGGCCTTCGTATGCCGCTTGAGAATGTTGACGCCCTTGACAACGATCTTGTGCTGGTCTGGGATCGTGCGCAGGACCTCGCCAGTCTTGCCCTTGTCCTTGCCGGCAGTGACGACCACGGGGTCGCCGGGAGCAAGGTCGAGCCAGCGGCGCTTCGGTGTTTCTTTGTTTCTAAGCATTTCCTATAGGACCTCGGGAGCGAGACTGATGATCTTCATGAAGTTGCGCTCGCGCAGCTCGCGGGCCACGGGTCCGAAGATGCGCGTGCCTCTGGGGTTGTTGGCCTGCGCGAGCAGGACGGCGGCATTCTCATCGAAACGGATGAGCGAACCGTCGGGGCGGCGGTATTCCTTGTTGACCCGCACCACCACTGCCTTGACGACCTCGCCCTTCTTGACCTGGCCGCCAGGCTGCGCGGACTTGACGGTGGCGGTGATGATGTCACCCACCGACGCGTACTTGCGGTAGTGACCGCCGGCCACGCGGATGACAAGGATCTCCTTGGCACCCGAGTTGTCCGCGACCTTGAGCCGCGTTTCCTGCTGAACCACTACTTTGCCTTCTCCACGATCTCTAATACCCGCCAGCGTTTCTCTTTCGAGATCGGACGGGTCTCGGTGATGCGGACGAGGTCGCCCACGCCGCACTCGTTCTTCTCGTCGTGGACCTTGAAGCGGGTCCGCTGCTGCACGGTCTTGCGGTAGAGCCGGTGGGCCTTCGACGTGCCCACCTGGACGATCACGGTCTTGTTCATTTTGTCGGAGATGACGGTGCCCAGGCGGACCTTGCGCTGGCCGCGTTCTTGGGTTTGGGTCGTCGCCATCAAGAGGGCTCCTCGGTCTTGGCTTTGCGCGTGCGCTTCGGCTTGGGCGCCTCAGCCTGTGCTTCTGGCTCGAAGCCTTCGTCAGCCGGCTTCTCAGCGACGACGACGGAAGCGGCCTCGTGCGGAACGAAGGTCACCAGTCCGAGCTGGCGTTCGCTGAGCACGGTCATGATGCGGGCGATGTCGTGGCGCACCTTCGAAATCTGACTCGAGTTCTCGAGCTGGCCGACTGCGTGCTTGAAGCGGAGCTCGTACAACTCTCGGCGCGCGGTCTTCATACGGTCCGCCAACTGGTCCTCTTCGAGCTCCCTCAGCTCGTCGACTTTCATCTCGACGCTCCAGTGGTCACCGATTCCGAGCTCACGAAACGCGTCTTGATTGGGAGCTTCGAGGCGGCGAGCTTCATCGCCTCTTTGGCGACCTCGGGCGTAACGCCGCCCATCTCGAAGAGGATGCGACCGGGCTTGACGACGGCGACCCAACCTTCCGGGTTGCCTTTGCCGGAGCCCATCCGCGTTTCGGCGGGTTTCTTCGTGATCGACTTGTCGGGGAAGACCCGGATCCAGATCTGGCCACCGCGCTTCACGTGGCGGGTCATCGCCCGGCGGGCGGCCTCGATCTGGCGGTTGCTCATCCAGCACGCCTCGACCGCCTGCAGCCCGTAGTCGCCGAACGCGACCGTGGCGCCGCGCGTGGAGATGCCCTGGCGCCGGCCGCGGTGCATCTTGCGGTACTTGACTCGCTTTGGGATCAGCATCAGCTCTTGGCCTTCGTGGTCTTCTTGGGGTTCTTTGGGGCCCCCGCGCCCTTGGCGCGGGAGGGCCCTGCCGGCTTCTCGGCCTTGGCCTTTGGCTCGGCGGTCTTGGCTTTGGCCGCCGGCTTGGGCTTGGCGGCGGTGGGGGTGGTCGTTGTTGGGGCGGCAGCCGTTGCGGCTTTCGCCCTGGTTGTCCGAGGCCGCCTGGGCGCGGGCTCCGGCGAGGGAATTTCAATTGCGCCGAGGTCTGGCAACGCGGCCACCTCTGAAACCGGTGTAACCGGCTCCGGAGCCACGTCGACCGGCGCTTCGGGCTGAGGCGCGATCGCTTCGCCGATGGGGGCGCCGTCGCTGATGGGCAACCGGGCCTTCGGGGTGATCTGGTCCTTGTAGATCCAGCACTTCACGCCGATCGCGCCGAAGGTGGTCTTGGCGGTGGCACGGCCGAAGTCGATGTCGGCACGCAAGGTGTGCAGCGGCACGCGGCCTTCGCGGTCCCACTCGCGGCGCGCCATCTCGGCTCCGCGAAGGCGGCCGCCGCAGTAGATTCGGACGCCCTTCGCGCCTGCGCGCATCGTGCGCAGGATCGCCTGCTTCATCGCGCGCTTGTAGCTGATGCGGCGCTCGATCTGGGACGCGATGTTTTCGGCCACCAGCTGCGCGTCGAGCTCGGGCTGCTTGATTTCCTGGATGGAGATGCGCACGCGGTTGCCGAAACGCTTCTCGAGGTCTTCGCGGAGCTGGTCGACCGACGACCCGCCCTTGCCGATGACGATGCCCGGCTTGGCGGTGTGGATGGTGACAGTGAGCTGCGCGTTGGACGAACGCTCGGTCTCGATCTTGGCGATGCCGGCATTGCGAAGACGCGCGAGAATGGCGGTCCTCATTGCGAGGTCCTCGTGCAGCATCTTCGTGTAGTCCTTGGGGTTGGCAAACCAGTTCGCCTCCCACGGACGGAACACGCCGAGCCGAAATGCGTTCGGGTGGACTTTATGACCCAATTACTTCTTTTCCTCTGGGCGGTCTTCGACGACCGCTGTGATGTGGCAGGTGCGGTGGAAGAACTCGTGCGCCATGCTGCGGCTCACCGGCCGGCGCCGCCGGTACGTCGGACCCTCGTCGATGAGCAGCTGCTTGAGAACGAGGTCGTCGCGGTTGAGGTTGAAGTTGTGCTCGGCGTTGGCCGCGGCGGACTTGATCGCCTTGGCCACGTCGCGTGCGGCGTGCTTCGGCGAGAACTCGAGGTACGCGAGCGCTTCGGACACTTTCATTCCCTTCACGGAGTCGGCCACCAGCCGCGCTTTGCGCGGCGTGCGGCGTACGTACCTCTGGACAGCACTTACTTCCATCGTCGCCATCTACTACTTCAGTGCCGTCGACTTTTCGGTGTGGGTTCCATGGCCGCGGAAATGGCGGGTGGGCGCGAACTCGCCCAGCCTGTGGCCGACCATGTTCTCGCTGATGAAGACAGGCACGTGCTTACGACCGTCATGAACGCCAATGGTGTGGCCGACCATGTCGGGATAGATGACAGACGCGCGTGCCCAGGTGCGGATCACCTTCTTCTCGCGCGTTGCATTCAACTTGTCGATCTTGGCCTTCAGCGGGTCGCTGATGAACGGCCCTTTCTTAGTCGATCTGCTCATCTAGTTACTTGCTTCGTCCTTTCTTCTCACGCCGCCGGATGATCAACTTGTTCGAGGCCTTCTTCGGCTTTCTCGTGCGGTAGCCGAGGGCGGGCTTCCCCCAAGGAGTCTTCGGGTTGCCGCCGGGGCCGGTCTTGCCTTCGCCGCCACCGTGCGGGTGGTCGACCGGGTTCATGGTCGAGCCTCTCACCGTGGGCCGGATACCGAGCCACCTGCTGCGTCCGGCCTTGCCGCCCGACTGGTTCTCGTGCTCAATGTTACCGACCTGGCCGATCGTGGCCTGGCAGCGCACGTGAATCCTGCGGAGCTCGCCCGAAGGCATCCTGATCACTGCGTAATCGCCTTCCTTCGCAAGCAGCTGGGCGGATGTGCCGGCTGACCTAGCGAGCTGGCCGCCTCTGCCGAGAGTCAGCTCGATGTTGTGCACCGTCGAGCCGACTGGAATTCTCGCCAACGGGAGGGCGTTGCCGATCCTCACCGGCGCCTCTTCACCGCTTTCAATCGGGTCGCCGACCTTCAGACCGAGAGGGGCGAGGATGTAGCGCTTCTCGCCGTCCTTGTAGTGGATGAGGGCGATGCGGGCGCTGCGGTTGGGGTCGTATTCGATGGTCGCGACCTTCCCGGCGACCCCGAACTTGTCTCTTTTGAAATCGATCTTGCGGTACAGCTTTCGGTAGCCGCCACCCTGATGTCTTGTGGTGATGCGACCCTGGTTGTTTCTGCCGGCGTGAGTCGGCAGCGACTCGGTGAGCGTCTTCTCGGGCTCGCTCACGGTGACCTCGTCAAAGCCGGAGATGGTCATGAACCTTCTTCCGGGGCTGGTCGGCTTGAATTTTCTCAGCGGCATTTTCTATACGCTCCCGAACAGCCCTTCAATCTTCTGGCCTTCGCCGAGCGTGACGATGGCCTTCTTCCAACTGGCGGTGTGGCCGACAGGGCCGATGCGGCGCAGGCTGCGCCGGCTCTTGCCGCGCATCGAGACTGTGTTGACGTCTCTGACCTTGATGCCCTGGGCCTCGTACTGGTCCTCGAGCGCTTTCTTGATCTCGGTCTTGCTTGCAGATTTCGCCACCCTGAACGTGTACCGCCCCTGCGTGTACAGCTGATAGGTGCGCTCGGTGATGACGGGGCCGATCACGATTTCGGAGGCGGCGCGGGTGGTCATCCGGCCTCCTTCTCCGCCGACTCTTGAGCGATTCCCTTGGGCCGGGTCGGCTTGCCGAAGTTCTCCTCGAGCAGCTCGAGGCAGTCCTTCGCCAGCAACAGGTAGGTATGCGTGAAGAGGTCGCGGATGTTGAGGTTGCGTGCGAGGATGATCTTGGTCCCGGCCAGGTTCTCGAACGAGCGGCTGACTACGAAGTTGGGGGCCGGCAGGACGACGAGCGTGGTGTCGTCGAAGCCGATCGCCTCCATCAGGCCGACGGCGACGCTGGTCTTCGGCTCCTCGATGGCAAACCCGTCGATGACTCGTACCCTGCCCTCGTTCGCCTTCTGGCTGAGCGCGGAGCGCAGCGCGAGGCGACGCATCTGCTTGGGCATGCGCTGCGCGTAGCTCCTTGGATGGGGACCGAACACGACGGCCCCGCCTTTCATCGAAGGTTCCCTCGTGCTGCCATGCCGCGCGCGGCCGGTTCCCTTCTGGCGGTAGGGCTTGGCGCCGCCGCCGGAGATGGTGGCTCTCGTCTTCGTCGACGCGGTGCCCTGGCGCGCGTTGTTCGTCTGGCGCACGAACGCCTGGTGCATGACCGGGGTGTTGACTTGCTCCGCGAAGATCAGCTTCGGCAGCCTGACCTCACCCTGGCGCGAGCCGGCGGAATCGAAGAGGGGAGCGTCGAGGTGGTCGGCCTCTTTAGTTTTCGCGGCGGCGGCCTTCCTGGTGGTGGTCTTCCTGGTGGCGGTCTTCTCTGCTGCCATCACAAGGGGTCCCCGAAAAATCGAAGATTTTTTGGGGTCATTCAGACCTTCCTACCGGTCGGTTTGCCTGAGGGGCCCTTCACCTTCAAAGGCTTGGTCGACTGGCGCACGAGAACGAGCGCGCCTTTCGCGCCCGGCACGCCGCCCTTGACCAGGATGAGGTTGCGCTCAGGGTCGACGCGGACCACCTTGTATCCGCGTGCGGTGGTGCGCTCGTTGCCCATCTGTCCCGACATGCGCACGCCCTTGAAAACGCGCGCGGCGTCGGTGGCGCCGATGGCGCCGGGTTGGCGCACGTTCATCGAACCGTGAGACTCGGGGCCGCGGCTGAACTTGTGTCTCTTGATGAGCCCCTGGAAGCCTTTGCCCTTCGAGGTGGCGGTGACGTCGACGATCTCGCCCGCGGCGAAGATCTCCGCTTTGAGCTCCTGTCCTTGCTGCAGGCCCTCGTAGCCCCGGATCTCGACGATGTGGCGGTGGGGCTCGACGCCGGCCTTCTTGAACACGCCCAGCTCGGGCTTGGTGAGCTTGCGCTCGGGCGCCGCTTCGAATGCGATTCGGGCGGCGGCGTAGCCGTCCTTCTCAGTTGTCCTGAGTCCAAGAACACGGCACGGGCCTGCTTCGAGGACAGTCACTGCCGACGTGGTGCCGTCCGCGTTGAAGAGCTGGGTCATGCCGAGCTTTCTTGCCAGCAGACCTTTCATGTCAGCTCTTGATCTCGATGCTGACGCCGGCCGGAAGGCTTAGACGCTGAAGTGCGTCGACGACACGCGGGTTGAAGTCGAGGATGTCGACTACGCGCTTATGCGTGCGCATCTCGAACTGCTCGCGCGAGTCTTTGTCGATGAAAGGACTGCGGATTACGGTCAGCTTGGCGATCTCGGTTGGGAGTGGGATGGGGCCGGCAGTGCGCGCGTTGGCACGGCGGGCGGTGTCGATGATCTTGTCCGCCGCCTGATCCAGCACACGGTGGTCGTATGCCTTGAGCCGGATCCGAATCTTTTGCGCCAC
>DATNOD010000020.1:0-11394 GCA_035601515.1 Candidatus Eiseniibacteriota bacterium
GCCAGCCCCAGGTGGTGTCCGGCTGCGGCTGGCCGAAGAAGCTGAGGAAGTAGCCGCGTGCATCGCGGAAGGTGGGCGCGATGTGACCGAACACGGGCAGGTTGAGCTCGCGAAGCACGTGCTCGTTGGCCATCACCTGGATCACTCGAGCGTAGGCCGGAATCGACATCGACTCAGCAATCAGCCGGTGCGCCAGTGCCTCCTGGCGGCGGTCGAGCTCTCCCAGCGGGAGACCGTGCCGGCCGGACTCGGGCAGGAAGTTCCAGTGTGTCCGGCCAGGGTCCGCGTACGGCAGCAGCACCCGAGCGCGCTGATCGGTAGCCAGAGCATCGAACAGACCCATCGCCGCGAACGTGACTGCGGTTGCGTCGAACGAGCCGCCCGGTCGAGGCCGGTGCGCGTCGGGCAGTTCACCGCCTGGCTGCGAACGCTGCGTCGTTGTCACGAACGTTCCTCCAAGTTCTTTCTCGTAGCGAGGGTTCGACTCTGCGCCGGAGATTGGAGCGCCTGGCGCAGGCACGATACGAATAAAGGTATGTCGGTGTGCTCGCCGGCCGCGAACACGTAGAAGTCCGGCCGGGCGAGAAACGCCTCGCAACCGTGCTTGGCGAACCAACGCGCGTAGCTGCCATCGACGTCCTGTACCGAACCCGCGGATGACACGTCGGCGACAACGCCCCCGATCTGTTGGAGCCAGGACAGGTCCTCGTCGCCTAGGACCTCGGTGGGATCGCCGATGCTGCTGATCAGCTGCCAGCCACCGCCGACGATGTCGTCGAACAGGCCCAGCCGGTCGAGAACCTGGACCCGCCCCTGTGGCGCCAGTCGACCGTCGGCCCCATTGCTCGCGATCGACAGCGAGGGTTCGCCCAGGCGGGGATGCGGAGGCTCGCGGGTGATGGCATCGGGATCGCGTGAGCGTTTTTTCATCTCGGCGTCGCGGGCGGCGGCCCGGTCGACGTCAAGTTCGCAGATCACCAAGCCGGCGGCCACCGCCTCGTCGATGATCACGCGGACGTGGCCGGTGCGTTCCGGCCCGTACGTGTCCAGCACAGCTTGCGTCGCCAGCCCACGATGCACCATGCCGAGCCGCCAGGTGAGCGCTCGAGCGTCCCGCAGGCCCGCGCAAAGGCCCTGCCCCATGAAGGGGGGCATGAGGTGGGCCGCATCGCCCGCGAGGAAGGCGTTTCCCTTACGGAAGGTGTGCGCCCACCTCCCCCGGAATGTATAGATGGCGTGCCGTTCCAGCCGGGCGGTTTCGGGTGTCACGCCCCACGGCGCCATGAGCCGCCAAGCGGTGCTTTCCTGGCCCAGTTCCGCCACGGTCATGTCGGCGCGACGCATGAATTCGAACCGTCGCCGCCCCGGGCCGCTGCTGACTGCCGTGGCCGGCTGGGCTGGGTCGCAGTATTGGGTGACGAAGGCGCTCCATTTCTCCGCAACCAACGGCTGATAGTCCACCACGAGCCAGTCGGCCTCGAACCCCGAATCACCGACCTCGATGCCGAGCTCGGTGCGGACGGCGCTGTTGGCCCCGTCAGCGCCGACGAGCCACCGCGCCCGGACCTGCGTGACCTCGGCGGGCTGTGCGGTGACCGCGAGCTCTACGGACACCCCCTCGTCGTCCTGCGTCAGGGCCTGAAAGGTCCACCCGCGGTGAACTGTTACCCCCGGCGTCGCGACCGCCAACTCCTCGAGTGTCGCCTCAAGGTCGGGTTGGTAGAAGCCGTTGGTATTCGCCCACCCCGACTCAGCGGCTCTGTTCCAGTCGATGGCCTGCAGGAGCTCGCCCGCACCATTGCGGAACTCGTACCCGCCGCGTTCGCCCCGGGACGGTTCGAACAGGTTGGCGTGGTCGGCCATGAGTCCCGCAGCTTGGAGGATGCGCAGCGCCTCGTGGTCGATGGTGCAGGCCCGCGGCAACGGGTACCGCTGCGGCTGGCGTTCGACGATGCCGACCTGCAAGCCGGCCTGGCCGAGGAAGATGGCAGTCAGCAGACCGACGGGGCCGCCGCCGACTACAACACAGTCGACCACCGGCCCGGGAGGCGGTGCGGCGCTCGACTCCGATTGCGTCGTCATGCGGTTCGTTCCACCCGTTGAGCCATGTGGGGCGCTCAGCCTGGGTGGCGGTGTGTCTCCGCGGCCCGCTGGGCGGCGGCGACATCACCGGCGAGGATCGCGGCCACCAAGTCACTGTGAACTCTCAGTCGCTGCTCCAAATAGGCGATATCGCGGGGCTGCGGCTTCACAACCGACACTTCGTTGACGAACTCGTAGAGGCCGATATAGGTGCTGCGGAGCACCGAGTTCGGCGAGATGGCTGCGATCCGAGCATGTAGGGCCCAGTTGAGCGAGAGGAATTGGGCAATGTCGTCAAGGTTCCGCTCCATCTCGGCGATCAGCGCCTTGAGCTCGCGCCCATCCTTGGCCGTGCGGTGCTGTGCCGCGTGGGCGGCTATGAGGGGCTCGAGCTGCTCGCGGACCTCGATTGCCCCAGCGACCGCCGACGGCTCACCAAGCACCGTGAGCAGCGTGCGTCCGAGCCGGACCACGGGATCGGTCGGCGCGACGAACAGTCCTCCGCCGGGGCCTGGTCGGACCACGATCCGACGCCGTTCCTGCAGCAGCCGGATCGCCTCATTAACAGTCGCGCGCGCGACGCCGGTCTCGCCACGCAGATCGCCCCTGGTGCCGATGTGGTCACCAGGCTGTAGTCCGCGCTGATCGATCGCGCCCTCCACGTAGACGACGACCTCCTCAGCACGACTTCGGGGAGCAGGTAACGCCATAGATATAGAGCCTAACGGATGGGCTTAATTACGACCAGTGGTCTTGACGAAACCGCCAGCCGGAACGCATTATGGTCAGGCCTAATGGTTAGGCTTATTTCGGAGAAGGCGGTGGGATGAAGCTAGTCGGATACCGCATGGCGGAGGGTAGCGGGATTGGTCGCCTCGACGGCGAATCCAAGCTCGTGCCTCTCGGCAGCGTGGAGCAGTTCTGGGTCAATCCCGCACGAGCCATCTCGCGGTCAGCGGAGAAAGGCCTCGACCTCGCCGAGCTCAGCCTGGTACCGCCCGTGCCGGCCGCCGCCCGCGTCCTATGCGTCGGGCTGAACTATCCAGCGCATGTTGCAGAAGGCACTTTCCAGCGACCGACCCATCCGTCCGTCTTCGGCCGCTGGACCAGGTCGCTCACCGTCTCAGGCACGCCGGCGCCGGTCCCGTCCGGCGAGCAGGGCCTGGATTGGGAGGGCGAACTCGTTGCAGTCGTCGGCCAGACTCTGAAAAACGTCTCGGCGGTGGAAGCTCTCCAGGCTGTCTTCGGTTACGCCGCGTTCAACGACCTCACTGCCCGCCAGACCCAGCACCGCACCACTCAGTGGACCGTCGGCAAGAATGCCGACCAGAGCGGTCCGATGAGCGAGATCGTCACCGCGGATGAAGTTGGTGATCCGAGGGACGGCTTGCGCATCATCACCTGCGTCAACGGCGAGATCATGCAGGACGGAAACACCGCGGACATGATCTTCAGCGTCGGCGACATCCTCGCCTACCTGAGCGAGACGATGACTCTGTACCCCGGTGACCTCGTCGTCACCGGCACACCCAACGGCGTCGGATATACGCGTCGACCACCACGCCTCCTCCAACCAGGCGACGAAGTCACGGTCGAGATCGAACGGGTCGGATCCATACGAACACCGATCGTCGGGGCACTTGTGAGATCGGCATGACGGCGCGGCTGCACCGAGTCGCCGACGCCCCGGCGTTCCGACCCGAAGGGCATACCGGAGTGTCGCCCGTCCGCCTGACCGGAACGGCTCCGGAAGAAACCATCAGCGTCGTGCTTTCCAACTACGAACCGGGCGCGCACGCCGAACGGTCACCGGTGCCGGTCGACACCGTCTACGTGGTCCTCACCGGGCGCTTGACCGTCAGCCTCGACAACGAGCAGATTGAACTCTCCCGCCTGGACTCGCTGTTTCTGCCCGCGGGCAGCGTCCGCGCAGTAGACAACCTCACGACCGAGACAGCAAGCATGTTCGTCATCCGGCCGAATCGATGACCACGGCATTCGTCCCTGGAAACGGTATCCGGGCAGCGATCGTTGACGCCCCTGGCGCCGAACCGCGGCTGGGCTCCGTCGTGCTGCCAGTGCGGACCTCCGGCACCACTCTCCTCGCAGTGATTGCGGCGCCACTGAACCCCCTGGACCTGTCTATTGCCTCGGGGACATTCCACTCGGCGCGCCACGAAAGCCCTTACACCCCGGGCAGCGAGTGCGTGGGCGCCGTGCTCGAATCCGACCGCTATTTGCCCGGGTGCCTCGTCTACGCCGAGTGCCACGCTTCGCCGGCCACCCCGGGGGTCTTCGCAACCCACGCGCTCATCTCCGACGAAGATCTGCTGCCGCTGCCCGACGGTCTTGATCCCGTGCTGGCCGCAGCCGTTGGCAACTCAGGTACAGCGGCGTTCATCCCACTGATCGAGCAGGCCAGATTGCTGCCTGGAGAGAAGGTCTTGGTGCTCGGAGCCACGGGCGCGGTTGGACAGCTTGCCGTCCAGGTGGCGCACCGGAGTGGAGCGGCGCGGGTGGTCGGCGTCGGTCGCGACCGCGCGGCGCTGCAGCGATTGCTTGGCCTCGGCGCGGACGCCGTTGTCGAGCTGCACGCTGAAGAGGGCATCGAGCAACTGACGGCCAGGTTGCTGGTGGCCGCCGGGCCGGTGGACGTGGTTTTCGACGGCCTTTTCGGAGCGCCATTGGAGGCGGCGCTGCGGGTATGTGCGCAGCGGGCGCGGGTGGTCAACGTCGGCAACCCGGCCGGGGCCACCGCACAGGTGCCGGCCGGGCTGCTCCGCGGCAAGCAGCTCACGCTGTCCGGCTTCGCGGGCCTGCACACGCCATTGCGCGAAAAGCGGGCAGCCTTGACGTGGCTGTGGAACGCCGTCGCCCGTGGCGAGATAAAGATCGAGGTGCGCACCTTTCCATTAGGGGATGTTGCGGCGGCGTGGCGGGCCCAGTCGTCGTCGCCGCATGCCAAGTGCGTGATCCTGCCCGACCCCAGTCCCGACCTGAGCGTGAGCGAGTCGCTATCCACGACTCCCGCCACCAACTGAGAACGGAAAGAGCTCGGATGTCCAAGGCCATCGACCCTGCTCTGTTCCGCGAAACACTGGGGCATTACCCGACCGGCGTGGCTGTGGTCACGGCTGTTCCCGAGGATGGCCAGCCAATCGGCATGGTCGTCGGGACGTTCTCCTCAGTCTCCCTGGACCCGCCGCTGATCGCCTTCCTCCCGGCCACCAGCTCGCGGCGTTTCGCGAGGATCAGGACCGCTCGAGCGTTCTGCGTCAACGTGCTCGCATCCGATCAAGAGCCGCTCTGCCGCCGACTTGCAACCGGCGGAGCGGGCAGCCTCGAAGGGGTGCGCTGGCGGCCCGGCGTACTCGGTTCACCCATCCTCGAGGAAGCCCAGTCCTGGATCGAGTGCACCTTCGATGACATCCGGGAAGCCGGCGACCATTTCATCGTCCTCGGACTCGTTCACGAGCTCGCCGTAGCGCGATCAACGCTGCCTCTGCTGTTCTTCCAGGGAGGCTACGGGCGGTTCTCGCCCGGGTCATTCGTCGCCACCCCTGACCCTGACCTGATCCAGGCAGCACAGATGGCCGAAACAATTCGATCCCAGGTGGAGGACCTCAGCGCCGAGCTCTCAGTCAACTGCGGCGTCCTGGTCAAGATCCGCTGGGACTCGGTGCAGGTGCTCGCGGCGAATCAGGGATCCATCGCCGAGCCATTCCCGCTCGGCCATCGTCAACCGATCATTCCGCCGCTTGGAGCAGCATTCCTGGTGAACTCGACACCGGCAGAAGTCGACGAGTGGCTGCGGCGCGCCCCGGACGACAGCCCCGACGGCCGCGATCTGTACCGCGCCAAGCTCGACAGGGTGCGTGAGTGGGGCTACTCCATCCTCGCCGCCGGGCCGGACCTGCTCCAGCGCCAGCAGGCGGCGCTGACCGCTTTCGAGCTGTCGGACCGGCTGCCACGACACGAACGCGCGGTGCGGCAAGCGACCTCCGACCTGGCCGACCGCTTCTGCCCCGACCTGGTGCCGGGCGAGCTGTACGACCTCGCATCGATCGTGGTGCCCGTTCCAACCAAATCGGATCTGCCACCGATGGCGATCCGGATGACGAGCCTGCCCCCCTCCCTACCGGTGGAACAGATCGAGTCATGGGCCCTCCGACTCAAGCGGGTCGCGGCCAATGCCGGGGCCGCCCTGAGCGGTTCGCGTGAGTCGTCGGCACCAGGAGCAAAACCGTCCCAGACCGGCCATCGCAAAGGAGAAACGCGGCTATGACGGAGTACGAAGACAAATCAGCCATCGTCGAAGTTCTAAATCTCTACGGCTTCGCCCTCGACGCACGAGAGTGGGACCTCTTTGACCGAATCTTCACGGCCGATGTGATCGCGGAGTTTGGCCCGGCCGGGGCAGCGTGGTCAGGCCTCGACGTTTTCAAGCGCTCCTTCGCCGAGTTTCACGACCGGCTCGACAGCCACCAGCACACGATGATGGGCCAGTTGGTGCACGTCGACGGCGACAAAGCCAACGCATTCAGCTACGGCAACTGGCTGCTCGTGCGCAATGCAGCTGAAGGCGGCCCCACGTGGCTCGGGACAGGCTGGTACGACGACGAACTTGTGCGAACCGACCAGGGCTGGCGCATTCAACACCGCGTCTGCCGGCTGCAATCCTGGAGCGGCAACCCAAGTGTTCCCGAGCCGCACAAGGAACACCAACCAGACATGAAACTGAACGTGCTGAGCCAGCACGCCGAGGACGGGAAGATCGCCTTCCTGAAGGCCATCAAGGCGAAATGACCAAAACCAATCAGGACGTCCTCTCGGGTGTATTCGCGGGCGCGGTTTGTGGCCTCAGATATCAGACCCCGACAACGAGCGGTATCACCAACGAACGCGGTGAATTTGCGTATCGAAAAGGCGAGTCAGTCACCTTCCTGGTCGGTGGGCTCGTTCTGGGATCCGTCGCCGGCGCACCGAGAATAAACCTGGCACAGCTCGTCAACCGCGTCGACGGAAAGATCGACAGGCTCCATGACCCGATCGTCACCAATCTCGCCCGTTTGATACAGACATTGGATCAGGACGGCAACGTAGAAAACGGCGTCACGATCGCGCCAACCGTGCATGGACTCATCGAGCCCACGGTCATCAACTTCAACCAGGCCGACACTGACGCGGCCAAGGTCGCTGACTCAGCCACGCCGGGCGGCCCATCCGCCAACCAGATGGTTGCGTTCGCCGGCGATCAAACGGTCACCTTTGCAAGCGATCCGATGGTGACGGAGCTGCTGAGGAAGCTCAACGAGACTCCCGAAGTCTTCACTGCGAACAAGCCCCGAGCGCTCCGCAATGCAGCGGCCGCACGCAATGAGCTTCGGCGCAACATCCGCGGCATCATCAAGACGACGGACGTCAAGATCCCTTTGCGCGACGGGTCTTACGTCTGCGCCGATGTCTTCCGTCCCGCTGACGACGACCAATACCCGGTTGTCATGAGCCAGGGCTTCTACGGGAAGAGCTTCGACCACGGCTGCATCTGCAGTGAAGAGGACGCAGCGCGCAAGGAAGAGATCGAAGACCGCTACTTCACCGGTAATCCGGACGGCCTTCAATACGAGAACCACGAGAGCGTCGACTCGTCGGTGTGGGTTCCGAATGGCTACGTGTGTATTCGAGTCGATGGACGCGGCGTCGGGAACAGCCCCGGTTTGCAAGCCCCCTTCAGCGTCCAAGAGGCGCAGGACTATTACGACGCAATCGAATGGGCTGGAACGCAGCCTTGGTCCAACGGCAACGTCGGCCTGTGGGGAATGTCGTACCTGGCGATCACCCAGCACACTGTCGCGAGCCTGCAACCGCCCCATCTCAAAGCGATGATCGCCCTCGGTACCGACTCCGACTTGTACAACGAGGCCCTTTATGGCGGCGGTCTCTTCGGGGAAGGTTTCTGGAACTGGTGGCGGGCGGTGATGGCCGGCCACAACTACTGCGGCGAACGGCGGGAAACCGACTGGCGAACCCGCATGTTGGCCACTCCGTTCAATGAGCCCGCTGAATATGGCGCGCATGGGTCGATCTTCATGCGTCCCGAAATCGCGAAGGCCACGGCGCCGGTGTGGATCGTCGGACCGCAGACCGGTGTCGTGATCCACCAGCTGGGCAGCAGCGAGACCTTCATTCACTCGACTGGAGCACGGGCGAAGAAATTCGATTTCGTCGATGCGTGGTTCCCACACAGTTACAAGGCTTCAACGATCGCGGAGCACATGCGGTTTTTCGACCACTGGCTGAAGGGGCTGGACAACGGGGCGATGGATGGCGCACCAGTTCGAGTCCAGGTCCGGACGGGAAACGGCGCGCACTACGTCTCCGACGAGGCGGAATGGCCCATCGCTCGGACCGCGTACCGCCGCTGGTACCTCGATGCGACAGCCTCGGACTGGGCGGGAGACGGACGTCGGAGTGACTTCCTGCGCATTGGCGAGACCATCCCTGCCACCGAAACGTCTGCGAGCTACGACGCCAATCTCGAGCGGGGCCGGCCGATTCCTGCCCCGACGGGATTTGCCGGTGGCACTCCGCGCTGGTCGACTGGCATCTCATTCGTCACCGATCCCCTGACCGAGGACATGGTCCTGACGGGATACATGAAAGCCGGGTTATGGGTGTCGTCGACGAGTAACGACATGGATGTTTTCGTATCCCTGCGCGTGATCGATGAGAACGACCGGGAAATTCGCTACGAGTCCATGGTGCCGCCGATCGATCCAGCGAACATTCATCCAGTCGGGCATGGGTTGCTGAAGGTGTCCCACCGCAAGCTCGACAACACGAGGTCAACGGACTATTGGCCGGTCCATACGCATGCCAAGGCGGATCACCAGCCCCTGGGAAACGGCGAAATCGTCGCCATAGAGGTCGGGCTGAATCCGAGCAGCGCGCTCATCCGCAAGGGGTGCAGGCTGCGGATTGACGTTCAGCCTTATTCACCTGCAGGCCTAACCAACCGCAGCTACGACGAGAGCTACCACGTCGGCGCGACCAACACGGTGTACACCGGCCCCGAGCATCCGAGCTACGTGCAGTTGCCAATCGTGCCGGCGAAGCAAGGCAGGTAATAGCAATGAAGCAAGAAAAGGACGTGAACGCAATGGTTGAAGACGATCAGGCTGTATTCGTCCCAGCTTCCGCCTATGACGAGGCGGGCGAGCAGGGCTTGTTCAGCCGCTTCGAACAGGGGACGCGAACCCTACCGGTGGGGTTCCAGGTGCAGCCTCGCTTCAAGCCACTTCCTGTCGAGATCGTTCTGGAGAAGGACGTCGCCGTCGTCCTGCGCGACGGCGCGACCATCTACGTCGACGTGCTGCGTCCAGCCGGCACCGAGAAGGTGCCTGTGATCGTGGCGTGGAGCCCGTACGGCAAGAGTCGGGGCAATGCCCCGATGTACGTCCAGCTCTTCGAGCTGCTGGGAATGGACACCGGAGCGGTTTCCGGTCTCATGAAGTTCGAGGGCCCCGACCCAGCCTTCTGGTGCGCCCATGGCTACGCGGTCTGCAATCCCGACACGCCGGGCTCATTCAACTCCGAGGGCGATATACGCGTGTGGAGCCGCCGAGAAGGTCAGGAGTGCCATGACCTCATCGAGTGGCTGGGTGTCCAGGAATGGTGCAACGGCAAAGTCGGGACTAGCGGAAACTCCTATCTTGCGATCTCGCAATGGTTCGCTGCGGCCGAGCAGCCACCGCATCTCGCGGCCATCGCTCCGTGGGAAGGCATGAGCGATATCTATCGCGACCTCGTCATGCGCGGCGGGATACCTGACTATCCCTTTCCGCGGCGCCTCGTGAGCAATTTCGTTGGCAAGAGCCAGCGCGAGGACCTCGTCGCCGAAGGCGAGCGCCACCCCCTGATGGACGCGCTCTGGGAGTCGAAGATCCCCAAGTTCGAGAACATCACCGTTCCCGCATACATCGTTGCGAGCTACTCGAACATGATCCACACGCCTGGAACTTTCCGGGGCTGGCGAAGGATCGCTTCCGCCGAGAAGTGGCTGCGCATCCACAACACCATGGAGTGGCCGGACTACTACGAAGAGGCCAATGTGAACGACCTGCTCCGCTTCTTTGACCACTTCCTCAAGGGCATCGACAACGGCTGGGAAGAGACGCCGCGCGTGCGCTACTCGGTCCTCGACCTCGAAGGCAACGACCGCATTAACCAGCCGGCAGGCGAGTTCCCGCCCGAAGACGTCGATGAGGTCAAGTACTACCTGGACGCGGCCTCCCACGCGCTGACCACGGAAGCACCGGCGGCCGGCGTCACAGCGAGCTACGACGCGGAATCGCAAGAGGGTCGCGCGTCATTCACTGTCCATGTCGACTCGCCGACCGAGTTCGTCGGCTACCCCAAGGTACATCTGTGGGTCGAGGCGGACGGCTCGGATGACATGGACCTCTTCGTCTTCCTCCAGAAGTTGGATGCCGACGGCCAGCAGCTCGAACAGTTCAACGTCCCCAATCACGGACCTCAGATGCAAGCGCTCACACGACAGGGCGCGGCGATACTGAAGTACAAGGGGTCCAACGGTCGCCTCCGCGTGTCCCTACGGCATCTCGATGAGGCGAGCTCGACCGACACCGTGCCGGTCCACAGCTTCGACCGCGTCGAGAAGCTTGCCCCCGGAGAGATCGCCAGCGTGGACATCGACCTGTTCCCGATCGGGCTGGCGCTGAATCCGGGCGAGCAGTTGCGGCTCGTCATCAGCGGCCACCATCTGCTGGGTGGCGTGATGCCCGGAGTTGACAACGTTCCGTCCGACAACCATGGCCGGCATGTCATCCACACCGGCGATCGTCACTCGTCCTTCCTTCAACTTCCCCTAAAAGCATGATCGGCAAGACTCTTAGGAGGAAGGCGTGATTCGTCGAAGGACCGCCACGGCCGCACTCTCGATGTCGTTCTGTGGCGCGGCCCTCGGCGGGTTTGCCGCAGTCACCGCCCGCAACGCCAGTGCTCGACCTGGAGAGGAGATTCATGCTGCGTAGAGGAAGGTTTGCGGGACCGGTTGTTGGCCTGCAGTTCGAAACCCCCACCTGCTCGGGCGTCACGGACCACGATGGGACCTTCGAGTTCGAGGACGACGAGGTCGTCACGTTCTCGGTCGGTTCGGTTCTGGTCGGCGCGGCCCGGGGTGCGGAGCGGCTCACAGTCGCCGACATCGTCGCGAGGGTCGACGGGAAGCTCGACAAGTTGGCCGATCCTGGTCTGACCAACATCGCCCGCTTCCTCCAGACGCTCGATCAG
>DATNOD010000021.1:0-10343 GCA_035601515.1 Candidatus Eiseniibacteriota bacterium
CAGGTACGCAAACAGCTGGAGCGCCTCGTCGAGGTGGTCGAGGTCGAAGACCTCACCGGCCACGACGTTCACAGCCGCGAGCTCGTCGTTGCCCACGTGGCAGCGTCCGACCTGTCCGGGCTGCTGGAGAAGGGCGCCAAGCTGCTTTACAGGGGAGAGTCCGGTGCGACCGTCGAGTTCGCCGGCGACGGCGGCGAGGTGGGCGAATTCGTCGACGAATTGAAGCGACGAGGAGTCAAGGACGTGGTCCGTTCGGGACCTGTCGTCATGAGGAGAACCGCATGAAGATCCATTACGAGAGCGACTGCCCGCCCAGCCTGGGCGAGCCGGTGGCGGTGATCGGCTACGGCAGCCAGGGGCGTGCCCACGCGCTGAACCTTCGCGACAGCGGCGAGGACGTCCGTGTCGGCCTTTATCCGGGCAGCAAATCGATCGAACGGGTCGAAGCGGACGGGCTGCGCGCGGTGCCGGTTCCCGAAGCTGTCTCCGAGGCGACAGTGGTCATGGTGCTCACCCCCGACGCAGGGCAGGGCAAGCTGTTCCGCGAGTCGGTCGAAGCCCACCTGCAGCCGCGCTCGATGCTGATGTTCGCGCACGGTTTCGCGATCCACTTCGCGCAGATCAAGCCCGACGCCGAGATCGACGTGGCGATGATCGCGCCCAAGGGTCCGGGTCACCTTGTGCGCAGCACGTACGTCCAGGGCCAGGGCGTGCCGGCCCTGATCGCCGTCCACCAGGACGCGACCGGTCATGCATGGCGGCGAGCCCTCGCCTACGCCCGAGCGATCGGGGCCGGCCGCGCCGGCGTGCTCGAGACGACGTTCAAGGAAGAGACGGAGACCGATTTGTTCGGCGAGCAGGCCGTCCTGTGCGGCGGCGTCAGCTCACTCGTCAAGACCGGCTTCGAGACCTTGGTCGAAGCCGGCTATCAGCCCGAGCTGGCATACTTCGAGGTCCTCCACGAGCTCAAGCTCATCGTCGACCTCATGTACCGAGGCGGCCTTGGGTTCATGCGCTACTCGATCTCGGACACAGCCGAGTACGGGGACTACGTTTCAGGACCTCGCGTGATCGACAACCAGGTGCGCGAGAACATGCGCCAGGTTTTGCGCGAGATCCAGGACGGCTCGTTCGCCGAGCGCTGGCTGGACGAGAACTCAAACGGACGCGAGCAGTTTCTCGCCATGCGAAGGAAGGATGCCGAACACCCAGTTGAAAAGGTCGGGCGCGAGCTCCGCTCGATGATGACCTGGTTGGAGCCCGTAGAGAAATGAAGGAATCAGACGTAGATCGCGTATTCATCTTCGACACCACGCTGCGCGACGGCGAGCAGTCCCCCGGGTTCCACCTGGATGCCAACTCCAAGCTGAAGATCGCTCGGCAGCTCGAGCGGCTTGGCGTCGACGTCATCGAAGCGGGCTTTCCGATTTCCTCACCGGGCGATTTCGACGCATGCCGCCAGATTGCGCGCGAGATTCGCAGCACCACCGTCACCGCGCTGGCGCGAGCCGTGCGCGAGGACATCGACGCGGTATGGGGCGCCATCAAAGACGCGGAGGCCCCGCAGATCCACATCGTGCTTTCTGTCTCCGACGTGCACATCGACCGCAAGCTGGGGATGACGCGCGAGCAGGTGCTGAAGCGCGGCGCCGAGATGGTCGCATACGCCCGCTCGCTATGCGACAACGTCCAGTACTCGCCGGAGGACGCGGGTCGCTCCGACCCTGAGTACCTGATCGAGACGGTCGAGACGATGATCGCCGCGGGCGCCAACGTCATCAACATCCCGGACACCACGGGCTACTGCTTGCCGTCAGAGTTCGGCGACCTCGTTCGGCGTGTGATCAGCGAGGCTCGCGGCAGCGACAAGGCCCTCTTCTCGGTGCACTGCCACAACGACCTCGGCCTTGCCACCGCCAACTCACTGGCCGCGATAGCAGCCGGTGCACGCCGGGTTGAGTGCACGATCAACGGCATCGGCGAGCGCGCCGGCAATACGTCACTCGAGGAGATCGTGATGCTGTTGCGCGTCCGGCAGGCAAGGCTCGGGCTGGAATGCGGCATCGATACGACCCAGATCACCCGCACCTCGCGCATGGTCGCGGAGCTGACAGGCACTCCCGTGCAGCCGAACAAAGCGGTCGTCGGCGCCAACGCATTCGCACACGCATCGGGTATTCACCAGGACGGCGTGCTCAAGGATCGGCTGAACTACGAGATCATGAAGCCGGAGGACGTCGGCCTCGACAACTCGCGCATCGTATTGACCGCGCGCTCCGGCCGGCACGCGTTCCACCACCGCCTCGGACTGCTTGGCATCAAGCTGGCCGAGAGCAAACGCGAAGCCGCGTGGCTGCGCTTCCTGCAGGTCGCGGACACCAAGCGTGAGGTGACGGACGACGACCTGAAGACGATCGCGGTTGGCGAGCCCAACGGCAACGGTCACGCGACCGCGGTCGATGCGCCCAACGAGCACAACCACGTCGCCGACACCCTGCGTCACATGATTTTTGGTTGACAGCTCGAATGCCCCCACCCGGCTGCGCGCTGCGTGCGCGGAGCCACCCTCCCCACGAGGTGGGGAGGTGAAGATCGCTTACCAGGGGGAGCCAGGGGCGTACTCGGATGAGGCGGTGTCGGCGCTGTTTCCGGGTGCTGATGCGGTCGGCTACGCCACCTTCCGGCTGACGTTCGAGGCGCTCTCGATGGGCGCCGTCGATTCCGCGGTCTTGCCCGTAGAGAACAGCAGCGCAGGCGTGGTGCAGGAGGTCTCGGACCTTCTCTGGGAGCTGCCCGGGCTTCGCGTCGTGCGCGAACACATCCTGCCCGTGCAGCACTGCCTGCTCGGCTGGCCCGGACCGGTGGAGCGCGCCCTCTCGCACCCGCAGGCTCTTGCCCAGTGCAGCCGTTACCTGCACTCGCGCCAGATCAAATCGGTTGCCTTTCACGATACGGCCGGGGCGGCGCGAGCGGTCGCGGAGCAGCGGCAGCCGGGCACGGCCGCCATAGCGAGCCGCGCGGCTGCGAAGCGTTACGGCATCTACGTGCTGGCCGAGTCGATCCAGGACGATTCGGAAAACCGAACCAGGTTCGTGGTCGTCGAGCGCGGTGAGCCGGGGCGGCCACGTGATGGAGTAGCCGCTTCCAAGTGCTCTCTCGCTTTCGTCGCGGCGCACCGGCCGGGCAGCCTCGCGCATGCGCTCGATTGTTTTGCGCGCCGCAATGTAAACCTGACCCGTCTCGACAGCAGGCCGATGCTCGGGCGGCCGTTCGAGTATCGCTTCTATCTCGACTTTTCGATCAATGGCGAGGCGGGGGCGCCCGCGGCCGCTGAGGCCGCGCTCACTGACCTCGAAGAGGCGGCCGCGGAGATCAAGCTCTTCGGGACCTACCCGGCGGTCTGATCCTCACGCCGCTGTGACGGGGCAGTAACAGATCCTTCATTTCGTCTTATCTAGCCCCATTAAGTAATTTGGTCTAAGCTCTGCGCTCGTGGGTCGGCAGCGGGGTGCATCAGTTGCGGAGGACGCACCCCCGAAGGTAGAACGTCGTCGGTTGCCCGGGGTAAACCTGAGGGCCGGTTCAGTCAAGCAGGCGCGCCAGGAGGCGGGCCTCAGCCTGGCCCAGGTCGGCAAGGGGCACGTCACCGCGCCGGCCATCTTCCTCATCGAGACCGGGCGCACGCGGCCGTCGCTGCCAACGCTCGAGCACATCGCGCAGCGGACAGGTAAGCCCGTGGAGTTCTTCCTCGCTGATCCGGGCGGCGTCAGCGACGAGGCCAAGGATGGCCTTGTCGAGCTCGAGTCCCTTCTCGCGCACGGGCAATACCAGAACGCGATCGAGCTTGGTCAGAAGCTGCTCAGTCTGGGTTCATCCGCCCACCGCCTCGGCCCGATCCGGTACCACCTCGCCCGCGCATACCTCCAGCAGGGGAAGCCGGAACCGGCGCGGGACCTGCTCAAGCAGGCGTCGGCGCATTTCGAATCTGTCGGCGATATGTTGATGCTGGCCGAGTGCCTTGGGTCTGAGGCGTCGCTCGCCTACTTGACCCAGCAGCCCGGAGCCGTCGCGATCGCCGAGCGCGCGCTCGCACTGTGCCGCAGCCTCAAGCCGGTCCCGGAATCGACCGAATCGCGGCTTCTGGGGGTGCTGGCGTCCGCCGAGCTCGCGGCCGGGTCCTGGACAAAAGCAATGGAGCTTTACAAGGAAGCTATCGAGGTCGCCGGGTCCCTCCAGGATCTGCGTCGCCTGGCCTTGAGCTATCACGGCCTCTCCTATGCGTATCGCGAGATGGGACAGACCGAGGCTGCCATGAAGTACGCACAGCGATCCGTGGCGCTGCTCGAGGTGCTGCGCGAACGGGTTTCGCTGGCGCGCATCGAAAACGAGCTGGGCCTGTTGATGATGGCGAAAGGTGACAACGCCGGCGCGCGCCGGCACATGGACCGAGCGCTCGAGCTGACCGACGAGACCGACCTTGAGCTTGGCCGCGCGAGCATGATCCTCAGCCTGAGCGAGCTCAGCCTTCAGGAAGGTAACGTGGACGCGGCCGCGGAGCTGGCCGAGCAAGGCCTGACTTTGGCCGAGAAGATGGGGGAAGGGGCAACGGTCGCTGAGGCGCACATGTGGCTCGGCCGGGTCGCCGAGCAGCGCGGAGACGACGAGGCCGTCGACCGCGAGTTCGAGATGGCGCTGAAAGGCCTCAGCGTCCACGGCATGACAGAGCGCTTGCTCCGCTGCCACGGCATGTATGCGGAGATCCTCGAGCGCCGGGGAGATCTCAAGACTGCGTACGTCCACATGAAGAAGGCGCTGTCGGCGAGCAGGCCCGGCCTGCTTCGGGATAAGGGGCACCAATCCACGGAGCGAGCCGGATCAGCCTAGCCTTGGTGGTCGGGCAGTCCCCCGCCTGATAACGTAACTTCAGCGTCCTATATGGCCAAAACGCTTCGCCACTCCAAGCCTGCGCTGGCTGCCGAAACCGTCATCGCCGACTACCGCCTCGCCTACAGCAGCCGGCGGGCCAGCATCATCGGGCGCGCCGAGGTCCTGCGTGGGAACGCCACCTTCGGGATCTTCGGCGACGGCAAAGAGGTCGCGCAACTGGCGATGGCCAAGACCTTCCGCCCAGGCGACTGGCGCTCGGGCTACTACCGCGACCAGACCTTCATGTGGGCGACAGAGATGTCGAACGTCCGCGCATTCTTCGCGCAGCTCTACGGCAACACAAACGTCGATGCTGAACCCGCATCTGCGGGCCGCCAGATGGGAAACCATTTCGCAACCCGGTTTCTCGACGATCGGGGCGAGTTCAAGCGATCCGTCGACACGCCCAACTCCACAGCGGACGTGTCCAACGTTGCGGGCTGGATGCCTCGCTTGCTGGGTCTCGCATATGCCTCAAAGCTGTATCGCAACAACCCGCAGCTCCGCACCGCGCAGGACGGCTTCTCGGTCAACGGCAACGAGGTTGCTTTCGGGACCATCGGTGACGCGGCGACCAGCGAAGGGCATTTCTGGGAAACGGTCAACGCGGCGGGCGTTCTGCAGGTCCCAATCGCGCTGTCGGTGTGGGACGACGGATATGGGATTTCCGTGCCCATCAGCGACGAGACAACGAAGAGCTCGATCTCCGATGCGCTCCGGGGCTTCATCCCTGACGACCGGCCTGGCATCGACATCTACGTCGTGAGAGGATGGGACTACGCGGCGCTCGTCGACGCCTACGCGGCCGGGATCCAGCGAGTGCGCACCACGCACAAGCCGGCTCTCTTCCACATCACCGAGCTGACACAGCCACAGGGACACTCGACCAGCGGCAGCCACGAGCGCTACAAATCGAAGGAACGACTGCGATTCGAGGTCGAGTACGACTGCATCCGACGCATGCGCGACTGGATCATCGAGTCTGGCTTTGCCAGCGAGTCCCAGATCGAGGGCTGGGAGGCCGCCGACAAGGAAGCGGTCGAGGCGGCACGTGACCTGGCGTGGGAGGCATACCAGGCGCCCATCCGCAACGAGCGTGACCATGCGGTTTCGATTCTTCAGCGGGTCGATACGCCCAAGGTGGCGGAGATCGCCGCGACGCTGACTGACGCCAACAAGGTCACAAGGTCCGCGATCCTGTCCGGCATCTCATTCGCGCTGCGCACGCTGCGCGGGACCGATTCGCCGGAGCGGACAGAGCTGAGCAAGTTCATCGAGGACTACAAGCGCGAGCACGCCGAGCGCTACCGCTCTCACGTCTACAGCACGTCCGATGAGTCCCCGCTCAAAGTACCGGTGGTTCCCGCCGTCTATTCGGCAAAGTCGCCGACCGTCGATGGCCGCCAGGTACTGCTGCGCAACTTCGATGCCAATTTCGCGCGCGACCCGCGCCTTTTCGTGATCGGCGAGGACATCGGGCGGTTGGGTGATGTGAACCTCGTGTTCGAGGGACTGCAGGCAAAGTACGGCGACCTGCGCCTCACCGACACGGGGATCCGGGAGACGACCATTCTCGGCCAGTCGATCGGCGCCGCCATGCGCGGCCTGCGACCCATCTGCGATATCCAGTACCTCGACTATTTCCTGTACGCACTGGAGGTCGCGGCGGACGACCTTGCCTGCCTGCACTGGCGGACCGCCGGCGGCCAGAAAGCTCCGGTGGTCATACGCACGAAGGGTCATCGGCTGGTCGGCATATGGCATGCGGGGTCGCCGATGGCGGTGCTCGTCAACGCGCTCCACGGCGTCTACATCGCGGTGCCGCGAAACATGACCCAGGCGGCCGGCTTCTACAACACGCTGTTTCGCGGGGACAACCCGGGCGTCGTGATCGAGGTGCTCAACGGGTACCGGATGAAAGAGAGGGTGCCCGACAACATCGGCGAGTTCACGGTCCCGTTGGGTGTGCCGGAGGTGCTTCGTGCCGGCACCGATGTGACCGTGGTCACCTACGGCGCGTGCTGTGGCATCGCGCTGGACGCGGCCCGGGCGCTCGAGGAGCTGGGGATCTCCTGCGAGGTGATGGACGTACAAACACTGAACCCGTTCGACGTCGATCAGTCGATCGTGCGGTCGGTTGAGCGGACGCACGCGGTGCTGTTCCTCGATGAGGACATGCCCGGTGGTGCGTCCGCGTTCATGATGCAACAGGTCCTCGAGCGGCAGAACGGCTGGTGGCACCTCGACGCGGCGCCGCGAACGCTGGCGGCCTCGCCGAACCGCCCGGCATATGGACCCGATGGCGACTACTTCACCAAGCCGAACCGGGAGAGCGTGGTCGAGGCTGTCTACGGCCTGATGCGGGAGCGGAACCCGGAAAAATTTCCACCCCTCGACTCGTAGTGAAGCTCGACGTCGCGTTCGAGAAACAGTTGCCGCACCCGATCGAATTGGTGTGGGCGGAGATAACCGAAAAGAGCGCCATCTCTACCTGGTTGATGGCGACCGACGATTTCAAACCCGCTGTCGGTTGCCGGTTTCGCATGAAGCCGCTCTCGATGGACGGTTTGGTGGATGCGGAGGTGCTTGAGTTCGAGACCCCGCGCCGCATGGTCTGGTCCTGGTCCGTCGATGATCGAAACCCGCCATCAAAGGTCACATTCATGCTGGCTCGAGATGGCGCCGGGACACGTTTTCGACTGCGGCACGTAGGCGAGTTCGATCCTGTAGTGGCGGGAATCTTTCGTGATGACTGGCCGGGCCGGATCAAGGCTCTGGCCGAATCAATGGGGAGGGCCGGCGGCGGTGATGCTTAGTCGGGGTCGGCTGGTAGGAACTCCATCACGGTCAGCGAAGGGGCGCGGCTGAGCAAGCCGATACCTTCGAGCACGTAACCGATCCAGGCTGCCGCGCTGGGCATTGCCTGCGGCGGGATCGGCTTTCGCGGCGCCCTCACCTCACGCGCGGGCACGCTTTCCGCGAGCCCGGCCAGGCTTCGCGCTTTGGTCACCGCGGTCTCGAGGCCGCCTAGCTCGTCGACCAGCTTTCGCTCCAGCGCTTGGCTGCCTGTCCACACGCGACCGGCCGCGATAGGGTGCACGTCGTCGCGTGTCATCTTCCGCGACGAGGCGACCGCCTCGAGGAACAGCTCGTACGTTCGGTCTATCTCACCGCGGACGATCTTCCGTTCCTCATCGGTGAAGGGATCGTCGTCACCTTCGAGCGTCACGTGGTTTCCGAAGGCGACCGTCTCACGATTCACCAGCAGCTTCGAGAACATGCCGGCCGTCACGAGCTTGCCGGTGAGGACCCCGATCGAACCGGTCAGCGTGCCCGGCCTTGCGATGATCCACTGGCCCGGGGTCGCGACCAGGTAGCCGCCCGAGCCCGCGACCGGACCCATCGCAATCACCAGAGGCTTGCGCTTGGCGATGAGCTCGAGAGCCTGGCGCATCGCTTCTGAAGCTGTCGCCGACCCGCCTCGCGAGTTCACGTAAAGAACCGCGGCCGCCACGCGCTTGTCAGCCGCGATCTGGCGCGCGAGCGGAACCACGCTCAGGTCGCCCGCTCGCTCCTCACCGACTATCGGCACATCGATTGGCGGCTGGATCGGCAACCGGCCGCTCCGCCCATCGATGATCGTGCCCTCTATGCGCATGATCGCGACGTATTTGCCGCGGCCGGTCGTGGGGCGCGGCGCCCTCAACCGGCGTCGAGCTTGGTCCCAGGTCGCAATCCTCGCGCGAGAGCCGGCGCTGCCGAGGCGATCCGGGAGCTGCTCCTCCGGCAGCAGCGCATCGACCGCGTGCGCTTCGAGGGCGGTCGCGTCCGTGTATGGCGAGCCGTCGACGAGCTGCGCCGCCACGTCCACTCCGACGCGCCGGCTCTCGCCGACCGCCCGAACGAGCTCGTTGTAGTTGGAGTCGAGCAGCCAGGTCGTCTGCTCGCGCACCTCGGGTGTCATCTCCGACTTCGTAAGCGGGTCGGCGGCCGACTTGTACGGCGAGATCTGGATGAAGTCTGCCTTGATCCCGACTCGGGCCAGAGCGTCGGCGAGGAAGACTCCCGTCGAGGAAAAGCCGAGGGGCCGAACCAGCCCGGCCGGCATCAGCACGATCTCGTCGCACGCGCACGCGAGGTAGTAGGTGCCCGTCGTATAGAAGGGCGCCCACGCGATCACCCGCTTGCCGCGCGCCCGCAACTTCGATACGAGCTCGCGTAGGTCTTGCAATGTGGCCATCGGCATCGGGACCGGCCGGAGATGAAGGACCACGCCCTTGGTTCGCGGGTCGCGGGCGATCGCATCGAATCGCTCTCCCATCTCCTTGATGCTCAGCCGAGACTGCGAGACGAAGCGCTGCCAGAAGGGGCCGGGCGGGTCCGGCAGTGTGGGCAGGCCCGATTCGAGCACGAAGATGACGTAGTCCGGCGGTCTGCGGATCGATCGCCGCACGCTCGACAGCAGCCACCAGACGTAACGGAACGGAAAGAAGATCACACCCCGCCTTTTCACCAACAGCTTAGTTGGCGCGAGGGTGGGCTTTCAGACTACCTTCGACATCTCCAGGTGCTCGTCCAGGTTCTCGCTCAGGCGGGTCGCCCCGTACTCCTGGCCGACATGCTGGTGATAAGGCACTCCGGTGAACAGGTGGTGGCTCTTCGTCGGGATGTCCACGTTCGGCGCCCATTCCTTTCGCTGCAGCGCCATGTAGCCGGCCTCCTGACTGTTCTTGAGTTCGTCGAGCAGAACGGACATGCCATGCCCGGCAGCGTGCTGCAGCGCGAGGGTGATGAAGATGAAGCCGACACCGAGGTCGCCAAGCTCGTCCCAGGTGATCGGATTCTTCTCGTTGTGCCACTTGAAAGAGGACGAGTAGTTGAACGCGAAGCGCGCTCGTGGAAACCGTTTGCGGATCTCGCTGCAGAACTGCTCTGTCGGTCCTCGCTCGGCGGTTGGAAACTCGCACCAAAGAAGGTCGGGTATCCCGCTGTCCATGTAGCGCAGGCCGCGATCGATCGCGAGCTGGATTCCGCGCTTGGTCTCTGGCGCCTCGGTGGCCGACACGCCATCGGTCCGCGCGATGATGACGAAGTCCTTGTGGCCGAGATCATCGGCTACGTTGCGCATCATCTTGAGCTTGCCGACGAACTCATCCGCCGCGATGAGCGCCTTGCCCGCGATGTGGCCGCAGCGCTTGGGCATGACCTGGTCTTCGAGATGCGCAGCCGCGACGCCGGCTCGAACATAGAGGTCGATCGTGCGCTGGACGTTGAACAGGTTTCCGTAACCCGCGTCCATGTCAACGACAACCGGTGGAATCTCGAGATGAATGGGCGCGACGCCCTTCTCGGGATCGCCCATGGCCATCGTGAGCTGAAACTTGCGAAGTGCGCTGACCGTGCGGCGAGCGCCGTCA
>DATNOD010000022.1:0-8219 GCA_035601515.1 Candidatus Eiseniibacteriota bacterium
TGGTGATGCTCGGCGTCAGTAGTTACGGCGGAAGTGTCGCGTCAGCTCCTGCCATTCAACGACCAACCGTGTCGGCCGCCCATGCGGGCACGTGACCGATTCTTCGGCGTTCTCGAGATCGGACAGCAGCTTTCTTTGCTCGGCTGGATCCAGGACATCTCCAAATCTGACCGCGGAGTGGCACGCCAGCGCCGCCGCCGCCTTGTGCATGGCCTGATCGCCGCGCGATTCGCTCAACGCCGCCAGCGTTTCCTGCACCGCCGCGGTCGCTCGGCCTGCGGGCATCTCCACCGGCACCGCAGTGATGCGCAGGCTGCGCGGGCCGAACTCTTCGTACTCGAGCCCAAGCGTCGCCAGGTCGGCCCTGTGGTCCGCGGCGGCGGCAATCAATGATGGGTCTACGTCCACCGCCTGAGGCATGAGGAGCGGCTGGCTAGCTCCCAACCCGGTGCGCAACCTGTCCAGCAGCCGGTTGTAGAGCACGCGCTCATGGGCGGCGTGCTGGTCGACGAGGACCAGGCCCTGCGGTCCTTCGGCGACCAGGTAGCCGGGGCCGACCTGCCCAATCGGCCGCAGCACGCCCGCGGACGAAGGGCTGGGTGAGCCCTCTTCCAGCTGCAGCACTGCCGCGCCGTGAACCTCGAGCTGGGGTGCGTAGTCGCGCGAGGCTGCGATGCCTGCCGGCTGCTGCGCGCGGTAGTGGATCGGCTCGCTGGCACCGAGCGCGGCGCGAACAGCGCGCTGCAGGGCAGCGAAAACCGCGCCTTCTTCGCGAAAGCGCACTTCGCGTTTGGCCGGGTGAACGTTGACGTCAACCAGGGCGGCATCGATGCCGATATCGATCGCGGCGATCGGATGCCGACCTCGTTCGAGGCGGCTCTGGTAGCAGTCCTCCAGCGCGTAGGCAAGAGGGCGCGACGTGATCGGCCGTCCGTTGACCGCGAGGACGATCCCGTCGCGTGTGCCGCGGCTGAGCTTCGGCTGCGACACCATCCCGGTCACCAGCGGCAGGCCGACGATCTCCAGCATTTCGGCGGCCACCTCCGCGCCGTGCACGGATGCGAATGCACGCCTGCGGTCACCGTCGCCACCGCTGTTGATCGTGGAGCGACCGTCCATGCCGAGCTGAAAGCGCACGTGCGGATGAAGGAGCGCGAAAGCGATCACGACATCCTTGATGGCTGCGTTCTCGGTCGCATCCGATTTGAGGAACTTCAAGCGCGCGGGCACGTTCGCGAATAGATCGCGGACCTCGACGGTGACACCGGGCAGAAGTGGCCCAGCGCCTAGCTCGATCACCTCGCCCGCGCGAATGTGAATGCGTGCGCCATTGCTGCTTGCCTCGACGTCCGCCACAGACGCGATGCTGGCGAGCGCTTCCCCGCGGAAGCCAAGGCTGGTGATGGCATCGAGGTCAGAGAGAGCGGCGACCTTGCTCGTCGCGTGGCGCACGAACGCTAGCGGCAGCTCGTCAGCGGGTATCCCGGCGCCGTCGTCGCTGACGCGAATCGACGTCCTCCCCGCTCCCCGCACGTCGACGCTTATGCGCCGGGCCCCGGCGTCGAGTGTGTTCTCGATCAGCTCCTTTACCACCGAGGCCGGGCGCTCGATCACCTCCCCCGCCGCGATCGCGTCGGCGACCTCGGGCGCGAGGATGCTTATGGCTGTCATCGATCCAGCCTGGAGCGGAGCTCGTAGAGCTTTTGCAAAGCCTCGAGCGGGCTGAGCGTGTCGGGCTCGATCTCTTCCAGCTCCTTGCGCAGCGGGTCCGGCGCCATTTCCATGGGCAGGCCGAGCTGCTGCTCCGGCGGCTCCAGCGGGCGCTGGCGCTCGAGCTCGGCCAGCACCTGGCGAGAGCGTGCGATGACTCCGGAAGGAAGACCTGCCAGCGCCGCGACATGAATCCCGTACGAACGGTCGGCGCCGCCGGGGACGACGCGGTGCAAGAACCGCACGGTCTCGCCTTCTTCCAGCACCTCAACGCGCTGATTGCGCACGCGAGGAAGCCGTTCCGCCAGCGCGGTCAGCTCATGGTAGTGCGTCGCGAACAAGGTGCGGCAGCCAAGGCGCGGCGAGTCGTGCAGGTACTCGACGACCGCCTGCGCGATCGACACCCCGTCGTAAGTCGACGTCCCCCTCCCCACCTCATCGAGAACGACGAGCGACGCGCGCGTGGCGTGGTTGAGGATGTTGGCGGTCTCGGTCATCTCCACCATGAAAGTCGACATCCCGGCTGAGATGTCGTCGTGCGCACCGACGCGGGTAAAGATGCGATCGACCAAACCAACACTCGCTTGCTCGACGGGTACGAAACTTCCGCACTGCGCCAGCAGCACGATGACCGCGGCCTGGCGTAGGAACGTCGACTTGCCCGCCATGTTCGGGCCGGTGAGGATGATGATCTGCTCGCTCGCGGGGTCGAGCTCGAGGTCGTTGGCGACGAATGCCCCCTCGGGGAGATGGCGCTCGACCAGGGGATGCCGCCCGCCCCTGATGGTGAGAGCCAGGCCCACGTTGACGTTTGGACGCCGCCACCGCTCGCGAACAGCTGCGACCGCCAGGCTTCTCAGTGCATCGAGGCTCCCGATCGCTTGTCCGGTGGCGCGAAGCGCAGGCGCCGACTCGGCCACCTTGCCGCCCAGGTCGCGGAGGATCTCGACCTCCCTCGCCGCGATGCGCTCCTGGGCGCTCAGAACAACTGCCTCTTTCTCTTTCAGCTCGGGGGTCAGGTACCGCTCCGCCCCGGTCAAGGTCTGCTTGCGCACGTAGTCGGTGGGGATGGACACGGCGTTCGCGTTGCTGACCTCGATGTAGTAGCCGAAGACTTTGTTGAAGCCGACCTTCAGGGAGCGGATGCCAGTACGCCTTCGCTCCGAGGACTCGAGCGATGCGATCCACTCTCGCGCGCTTTGAGATGCGTCGGTGATGCCGTCGAGCTCGGCGTCATAGCCGTGCTTGATCGCGCCGCCATCGCGGGTATGGATCGGCGGGTCTTCGACCAGGGCGCGTGCAAGTTCCGAAGCGAGCTCGGGCGCGGCTGTGATCTGCGCGGCGAGCTCTCGAATCGCGAGGGCCTCACACGCTCCAGTTGCGTCACGAACGGCAGGGACGGCCTCTAGCGACCGGCGGAGAGCGACCAGCTCGCGTGCCCCTGCGCGGCCCTGAGCAGCGCGCGAGACTAGCCTCTCGAGGTCGCCGACGTCAGTGAGCGCGCTTGCCAACCGGTCCTGAACGGGCGGAGAGCTGAACAGCTCATCGACCGCGCTGAGCCGGAGCTCGATCGACTCTGCGTCGCGCATCGGCGCCCCCACCCACGCGCGAAGCCGGCGAGCTCCGATGGGCGTGCGCGTGTGGTCGAGAAGCTTGACCAGCTCTGGCAGCTCGAGGTTCCGCACCGTGGCCGCGTCGAGCGGCATGGTTGCGTCGGGCGAGTACGTGCGCACGCTCAAAAGGCCTGGGCCAAGTCGAGTCTGAATCTGCTTCAGGTAGTCGAGGACCACGCCGGCGGCACCGACTGCCAGCGGCGCATCGCCCGCGCCCACAGCCGCGGGGTAAGCGATGCCCAGGAGGTCGCGCAGCCGCTGTTGCCCGCGGACCGGGTCGAACCTGTATGCCTCGATCGCCGGTGGCTCCAGGAGCTCAGCGGGCGCGAGTCGCTCCAGCTCAGCGCTCAACCTCTCCGCCGGCAGCTGACAGAGGAGAAGCTCGCCGGTTGATATGTCGCATGCGGCGAGCCCTGCCTCAGCTCCGTGTGTCCATGCAGCCACCAGGTAGTTGGGGCGAGCCGGGTCGAGGTACGAATCCTCGACGACGGTTCCCGGCGTGAGGACTCGGGTGACGTCGCGTTTGACGACTGGTCCCTTGCCGGGCGCTTCCATCTGGTCGCAGATGACGACCTTGTGACCGGCGCGCAGAAGCTTGCCGACGTACGACTGCCAGGCGTGGTACGGAACGCCGCACATCGGCGCGCGGCCAGACTTCCCCAGCGGCCGCGAGGTGAGCGTGATCCCCATCACCGGCGCGGCGATGACGGCGTCGTCGAAGAACACCTCATAGAAGTCGCCGAGCCTGAAGAGGAGGATCCCTTCGGGGTGCTGCTCTTTGGCTTCCCGGTACTGCCGCATGACCGGGGTTAGAGCAGGTTCCAGTTTCACGCCGCGGGCAACCCAGTAAGCTGGCCGGCCGAAGCCGACACCACGCGAAGGTCGATGACGTCGCCCGCCTTCACGCCCGACCCGCGCAGAACGACAGCCCTCTTGCCCTGCCGGATGCGTCCGTAGGGACGACCGAGCTCGTCGTTGCCTTCGATCAGCACCTCGACGTCGCGGCCCACCCAGCGCGCGGTCTTGCTCACAGCGATTTCACGCTGCAGGGCGAGCAAGTCGTTCAAACGCCTGAGCTTTTCTTCATTGGGGACGTCGTCGCTCATTTTCGTTGCGGCGAAGGTGCCCGGACGCGGTGAGTACATGGCCAGGTGCACGACGTCGAACTGGATCTCCTCGAGCAGGCTCCTGGTGTTGAGAAACGCCGCTTCGGACTCGCCAGGGAAGCCGACGATCACATCGGTCGCGAGGCCGATGTCCGGCATCAGAGTGCGCGCCCGCTCGACGATGGCGCGATAGTGCCTGGTCTGATATCCGCGTGCCATGCGCTTGAGGATGGCGTCGTCGCCAGACTGCACGGGAAGCTGCAGCTCTCTGCAAACGACATCGCTGGCCGCCATCGCCTCCAGGAGCTCGGGCTCCAGGTCCTGCGGGTGCGAGGTCATGAAACGCAGCCGCCTAACGCCCGGGATCTTCTCGACCTCGCGGACCAGGGCAGCCAGACCGCCACGACCATTGGGGTCGTGATAGTCATCGACGTTCTGGCCGAGCAGCACGATCTCTTTCGCGCCGGCCTCGACCGCGGCTGCACATTCATGCAGCACTTCCCCCAGCGGGACGTGGCGCTCGCGGCCACGGACGCGGGGCACGATGCAGAACGTGCAGTTGTGGTCGCAGCCTTGAATGACTCGCACGTAATGACTGACGCCGGTGCGTCCGGCGGCCGGCAGCGCCTCGCCTTCCGAGTAGTCGTAACGGGCCTCGAGGCCGGCGAGGAAATCGTCGTACTCGCCGATGGGCACGACCGCGTCAAGGTGCGCGAACCTGCGCTTGAGCTCGTCGCCTTCTTTGGCCACGATGCAGCCGGTGACGGCGATCGTTCGCTCTGGCGTCTTCCACGCTTTGAGCTCGTGAAGCTTCGAGTAGACCCGGTCCTCTGAAGCCTGTCGAACGACGCAAGTGTTGAGGATGGCAACGTCCGCGCGCTCGAGCGAGTCTTCCTGGTAGCCGGCAGCGAGGAGCCTACGTGCCAGGCTTTCCGAGTCCGCCGCGTTCATCTGGCAACCGATCGTCCAGATGTGGAACGACCGTCCCGTCAGCGGCTCTCCACGAGCAGACGGATCCCGGTCCGTTCCTCCCCGTCGATCGATATGTCGATGAAGGCTGGTATGCAAACCAGGTCAAGACCTCCCGGCGCCACATAGCCGCGCGAGATCGCTATCGCCTTGACCGCCTGGTTGATCGCGCCCGCGCCGATTGCCTGCACCTCGACCCTTCCCTTGCTTCGGATCACTCCTGCTATTGCCCCCGCCACTGCAACCGGTTTGGAAGTGGCTGAGACCTTCAGCACCTCCACTGGAGCGCGCCCCTCCCCTGTCATTGCTGGAACCCCTTCAAATATGTTCTCGGTCGACTCGCTGGATCGATGTTGCCCGGCCTGTGGAAGGACTAATGGTAACCAGTACCGCATTGAAAGTCACAATTCCTGACGCAACTGCAAAACGATTCGGGACTCCGGTCAGGAACCGTTGCAGGACGACTCCTTTGTCCATGCCGATGCACCCGTCTCTGGGCCCAACCATGCCGACGTCTGTGACGTAAGCCGTGCCGCCCGGGAGCACCCGGGCGTCGGCCGTCGGGATGTGGGTGTGTGTGCCCACGACCGCGCTCACGCGGCCGTCCAGATACCAGCCCATGGCCGTCTTCTCTGACGTCGCCTCCGCGTGCATGTCGCAGAAGACGATCTTGATTTCAGGGTGGGCGGCGAGGATCGCATCCGCGGCGCGGAAGGGGTCGTCGAGCGTCTCGATCGTGAAGATGCGGCCGATCAGGTTCATGACCAGCACGTCGTGGCCGCCGGCGCTGATGACGGACGAGCCCTTTCCTGGTGCCCGTGGCGGATAGTTCGCCGGCCGGATCACGTTTTCCAGTGACGGGAGCTCGCCGACGAATTCCTTCTGGGCGAAGACGTGGTTGCCGGTGGTGATCATGTCAGCGCCTGCGGCCCGCAGCTCCGCGACGAGCTTGGCCGTCAGCCCGAAGCCGCCGGCCGCGTTCTCTCCGTTGAGGATCGTGACGTTGGGTTCGAGCTCACGCTTGAGCCCTGGCAGCAGTGCCTTGACCGCTTCGCGACCGGGCTGGCCGACGACGTCAGCCACGAAGAGAATGCGAAAGTCGTCGACCATGTTTGAAAGGCTAGCTTGAAATGAAAAAGGGGAGCCCGAGTTGGGCTCCCCTTTGCTCTTTACTTCGCGTATTCGACGGCCCGCGTCTCGCGGACCACGGTGACCCGGATTTGACCCGGAAAGCTGAGCTCTGTTTCGATCCGCTTGGCTATATCCCGTGCCATCAGCTGAGCAGCTGTGTCATCGATCTGCTCCGGCTTGACCAGGATCCGGACCTCGCGACCGGCCTGGATGGCGTAGGACTGCTGCACGCCCTGGAACGAGTTGGCGATCTCTTCGAGCTTCTCGAGCCTCTTGACGTATGCCTCGAGCGACTCGCGTCGCGCGCCGGGCCGCGCGGCCGAGATGGCGTCTGCCGCGATGAGAAGTATCGCCTCGATCGAGTGCGGCTCCTCGTCGTAGTGGTGAGCGCGCACCGCGTGCACGACCGGGGCGGGTACCCCGTGCCGCTGCAAGAGATCTGCCCCGATCACGGCATGCGAGCCTTCGACCTCATGGTCGATGGCCTTGCCGATGTCGTGGAGCAAGCCCGACAACTTGGCGATGCGAACATCGGCGCCGATCTCCGACGCCATCATGGCGGCGAGATAGGCCACTTCTTTGGAATGGTTCAGCACCTGCTGTCCGTAGCTGGTACGGAAGCGCAGGATGCCGAGGTGACGGACGACTTCAGGGTGAAGGCCCTGGAGCCCAACCTCCAAAACCGCGGCCTCCCCCTCCTCTTTGACCCTTTGCAGGACCTCCTGTCGGGACTTGGCGACGATCTCTTCGATTCGAGCCGGATGAATCCGGCCGTCCACGATCAGCTTGTTCAGCGCGACTCGGGCGACCTCGCGTCGGACCGGGTCGAAACCGCTGATGATCACGGCTTCCGGGGTGTCGTCGACGATTAGATCGATCCCCGTCGCCTGCTGGAGGGCCCTGATGTTGCGGCCCTCCTTGCCGATGATGCGGCCTTTGAGCTCGTCGGTCGGCAGCGGCAGCACCGAGACCGAAACCTCAGCGGTCTGGTCGGCGGCGATGCGCTGAATCGACTCGGTGACGATCTCGCGAGCACGGCGGTCGCTCTCGTCGCGAGCGGCCAGCTCGGACTCCCGCACCTTGCGGGCCACTTCGTTTCTCAGCTCCTGTTCGACCTGCCCCATCAGAATTCCCTGAGCCTCCTGGCGCGTCATGTTGGCGACGCGCTGGAGCTCGCGCTCCTGCTGGCGGTAGGTGTCCTCGAGCTGGGCTTTGATGTCGTCCAGCCCCTTTTCCTTGCCGATGAGCTCGCGCTCACGCCGGTTGAGGTCCTCGCCCTTGCGGTCGAGGTTCTCTTCCTTTTGAAGAAGGCGCTTTTCGATTTGCTGTGACTGCACCCGGTACTCCCGGGCTTCCTGTTCGGCGGCGGTGCGGACTTTGACGGCTTCCTCTTTGGCTTCCAGAAGCTTCTCTTTGGCCTGAGTTTCGGCCTCTGACAGCGTCTGTGTGGCCTTGGCCTCGATGGCGCTGGCCCCATTGCCCTGCCGGTTCCTGAGCAGCAGGTAAGCCACCCCGAAGCCGGCGAGGAGTGCCACCACCAATAGCGGTACGAAGTAGACAGGCATGTGACATGCACCTCATTTATTCGATTGTCAAAGTGCTCCATCGCAGGCCATTCACAGGGGTCCCCGCGAAATCGCGAGATTTCGTGGGGTATTTAACTGGCCCGCGCCGGGTTGGCTCTATGACT
>DATNOD010000023.1:0-10873 GCA_035601515.1 Candidatus Eiseniibacteriota bacterium
GCCCAGGTCCGAAGGGCGTCAAGAAAGAGAAAGTCGAGGTCTGAGGACGTAACCGAATCCCTCGGTTACAGTTGCAAAAAGCATGCGGGCGGGCGCTATCTCGGTTGCGCTGGTCGTGATGTTCGGATGCAACCAGACCACGACCGGCGCCATTAAGAGTCCAAGTCCAATTCCCTCGGCGTCGCCAACGAGCAGCGCCGTTCCGTGCCCATCCGCCTCGAGCTACGGCCTCCTCATCGTGGCTAGCAAGCTGGAGATGATTGGGCCCACGGGATGCATCAGAGCGAGCGCCGGCGTCAACGCGCCGTCAGTTCGCACGTGCGCCGACGGTTTGCCGGCTTTGCTTGCACCCCCGGTGAGTGCCTCAAACACGCGCGTGTACTTCCGCGACGGGGACACGAGGATCCGCTCGTTGAAAGACGACCAACAGATCGCCGACGTGACAACGGTCCCCGGCAACACCACGACACTCAGCTTCTTTTCTGTTAGCCCAGACGACCAGCGCATTGCAGTCGTCGTCGAGAACCTGGCCCCAGCCGAAACGATAGGGCTCCGGATCTATGTCGAAGACCTTGTAGGAGGCGGACATCACGCCGATATCTACGCCTCAACTATCCCCAAGGGTGGCGGACTGACGCTGTGGCCGATGGGCTGGCACCAGGGCGCGCTCGTCATGGCTGTGGTACTTGGTTGCTCGGTCATCCCTATCGCTTCGCCAAGCGAATGGCATGTGGTCAATGCCATGACAGCAATTCGCATGGCCACACTCCCGGGCAGCGCGACTCGCTGCATGGCTGGGTTTTGGCAGTCGCCCGTCGGCGTGGCCTGCAGCATTGACAACACGACATTCGTCAACGACTGGGCCGGGAAACTATTGACCCAGGACAGCTACGCCATTCCTCCCGAGCAGGCGCAGCTTTCCCCGACGGGCGCCAGCGCGGCGATCGATTACAACGGCGGAGACGGATGGGGAGGCCAGGGCCCCCACACAGACGGGATCATGTTCGGTCACCGCGGCCTGATCATCCTGCCCGGCCACGAGTCTTGCCTGTGGATCGACGACGGCAGCCTGCTCGCGCCCGACGCGGTCATCGCCTACCCGTCGGGCACCGCGGCAGCTCTGCCTGCAGTGGGCCAGTGCGCGGGCCGGTTTCCGGGCGGTCTGTAGTGGGTATACTCCCGGAGCCAGTCCTTTACCCCACGAACTCGGCGGCCTCGCCGAGAGTTCGGGAGGACCCCTAAAGCGACTGAGTTAGCACGCCCGGGGCAATGCTCCTGTCCTTGATCCAAGGCCAGAACCGGGCGGAAGTGGAACAGGAGGCAATCGAAACGTGGCTCAGGTAACCCTGAAACAGCTGCTGGAGGCAGGTGTCCACTTCGGGCATCAGACCAGCCGCTGGAACCCAAAGATGAAGACATACATCTTCACCGCGCGCAACGGCATCCACATCATCGACCTGCAGAAGACCGTCCGGCTTCTCGATGACGCGTGGGATTTCGTGCGCGGCGTCGCCGCCAGCGGACGGCCCGTGCTTTTCGTCGGCACGAAGAAGCAGGCGCAGGAGACGATCCAGACCGAAGCCGCGCGCTCGGGCATGTACTTTGTCAACCGGCGCTGGATGGGCGGCATGCTCACCAACTTCAGCACTGTGAAGAAGCGCATCGACCGACTGCAGGACCTGCGGAAGATGCAGCAGGAGGGTCAGTTCGAGCAGCTCTCGAAGAAGGAAGCGAAGAAGCTGCAGGATGAGCTCGACCGCCTGATGTTCCACTTCGACGGCATCGCGGACATGAAGCGGTTGCCAGGCGCCCTCTTTGTGGTCGACCCGCGGAAGGAGCACATCGCCGTCACCGAGGCCAACCGGCTGAAGATCCCGGTGGTCGCGATCGTCGACTCCAACTGCGACCCCGACCTCATCACGTACGTGATCCCCGGCAACGACGACGCCATCCGCGCCGTCAAGCTGCTGACCGGGAAGATCGCAGACGCTTGCCTCGACGGGCGCCAGGAGGCACAGGCCCGCGGAGAGATCCCGGCCGAGGTCGAGGAGCGCGAGTTCCTCGAGACGCCGCGGTACGAGGAGATCGAGGAGTACCTCGAGGACGAGGAGGACTACCTGCCGACCGTGTCGGAGGACGAGTTCATCGGCCACACCGCCGACGAGGACGAGGCACGCTAGTGGCCAAGGTACCGATGGAGCTTGTGAAGAAGCTCCGCGAAATTTCGGGCGCGGGCATGATGGACTGCAAGAACGCGCTCGAGGAGGCTGACGGCGACCTCGACAAGGCGTACACGATCCTTCGTGAGAAGGGCATCGCCAAGGCGGCCAAGCGTGCCGGCCGGGCGACCGGCCAGGGAGTGGTCGAGGCGTACCTGCACCGCACGACCCCCGACTATCCGCCCCAGGTGGGCGTCCTCGTCGAGGTCGACTGCGAGACGGATTTCGTCGCCAAGGGCGAGGAGTTCCGCAAGCTGACGAAGGAACTCGCATTGCAGATCGCGGCCACCAACCCTAGGTGGGTGTCACGCGAGGAGATTCCCGATGAGGTGCTTGTCGAGGAGCGGTCGATCTACGAGCGCAAAGCCGAGCAGGACGGCACCCCGGCGCAGGCCCTCGCCAAGAGGGTCGATGGGCAGGTCGAGAACTTCATCAGGGAGAACGTCCTCCTGGAGCAGCCATACTTTCGAGAGCCGAAGCACACGGTCAAGGACCTGATCGCGGAGAACATCTCGAAGCTGCAGGAGAACATCACTGTGCGCCGGTTCGCCCGATTCAACGTCCGCGAGGCGGACGAGTAACACTGTTCGGCTGATGGGCGATCGAACGCCGAAGTACAACCGCATCCTGCTCAAGCTGAGCGGCGAGGCGCTCGGGGGCGCGCGCGACTACGGCATCGATCTCGCGGTGGTGTCGACGATCGCCGGCCAGGTCAAGCGAGTGCACGAGATGGGCGTGCAGATCGCGCTCGTCGTGGGCGGCGGAAACATCTTCCGCGGCCTCGCCGCGAGCGAAAAGGGATTCGACCGCGCCACGGGCGACTACATGGGCATGCTGGCCACCGTCATCAATGCCCTTGCATTGCAGGACGCGCTCGAGCGCACCGGCATCCCGGCTCGCACGATGACCGCGATCCAGATGCCACAGGTCGCCGAGCCCTACATCCGTCGCCGCGCGGTGCGGCACCTCGAGAAGGGACGAGTCGTGATTCTCGCCGCCGGCACGGGCAACCCGTATTTCACAACCGACACCACCGCCGCACTGCGCGCTGTCGAGATCGAGGCGGATGTGATCCTCAAAGCGACGAAGGTCGATGGCGTCTACACCGCCGACCCGAAGCTCGACCCCAAAGCGGTCAAGCTCGAGCATCTCGACTACCTGGAGGTCTTGAACCGTGGCATCGAGGTGATGGACAACACCGCACTGACGCTCTGCATGGACAACAACGTACCCATCGTCGTGTTCAACCTTCTCGAGCCTGGAAACATCGAGCGCGTCGTGCTCGGTGAAGAGATCGGCACTTTAGTAGGAGCATTGGGATGATCGATCCGATCCTGCGCGACGCCGAGTCCAAGATGTCGAAATCCGTCGAACACTTCGGGTCCGAGCTCGTCAGCATCCGCACAGGCCGCGCCAACCCCGCCCTCATCGACAAGGTGATGGTTCCGTACTACGGCACCCCGACCCCGCTGAACCAGCTGGCCCAGATCAGCGCGCCCGAGCCCCGGCTGCTGGTCGTGCAGGTCTATGACAAGAGCCAGATGGGCGCGGTCGAGAAGGCCCTGCGCAGCGGCGAGCAGGGTCTCAACCCGGCGAACGACGGCCAGGTCATCAGGGTCCCGATCCCGCCTCTGAACGAAGAGCGCCGCAAGGAGTACGTCAAGCTCGTGCGCCACAAAGCCGAGGAGGCCCGGGTGGCGATCCGGAACGTGCGCCGGGATGAGATCCATCGCGTCGACCAGATGCAGAAGCAGGGCGACATACCGGAGGACGAGGCCAAGCGCGCCCACGCCCGGCTGCAGAAGGTGACCGAGACCCAGGTTGAGAGGGTCGACGCTCTGGCCGCTCGTAAAGAGGCCGAGGTGATGGAGGTATAAGGGAAAACCTGCCGGTTTTCCCTCATCGCCGGGCGGCTTCGCCGCGCGGCTGCGCCCATTCCCGCGGTTCGGATTATCGGAAAGTTTCTCCCCACCACGCATGGCAGACGCTGAGGACAAAGCCGCGGCCGGGGTAAACCCGGCCGCCCTTGCAACGCCGGTACTGTTTCGAGCGCCTACCGTAACCCCGGCAGATCCGCTCACGTAGGTACAGTTGCAGCGCTTGGACTCCGCAGTTCCCCGGCACATCGGCATCATCATGGACGGCAACGGCCGCTGGGCCCGCCGCCGCGGGCATCCGGCCAGCTTCGGCCACCGGGCGGGCGTGCGGGCGATCAAGCGCGTGCTGGAGGGGTGCGAGCAGCTCGGCGTGGAGGTCCTCTCCGTCTACGCGTTCTCGACCGAGAACTGGTCGCGGCCGAGAGCCGAGGTGCGCGCGCTGATGCGGCTGTTTCACGAAACCATGCAGCGGGAGATCGACGAGATGCACCGCCGCGGGGTGCGGATAGTCGTCAGCGGGCGCCGCGACGGTCTTTCTCCGCGAATGCGTGATCGCATCGAGGAGGCCGTGGCGCGCACGGCCCAAAACAAGAACGGCGTCCTCAACGTGTGCTTGAACTACGGAGGGCGCGCCGAGATCGTCGATGCCGTGCTCAGGCTGATTGCAGAAGGCACGCCACGCGATGAAGTCGACGAGGCCGCGATCTCAGCGCGACTGTACGTACCCGATCTTCCCGATCCCGACCTCATCATCCGGACCGCGGGCGAGAGCCGCGTGAGCAACTTCCTGCTGTGGCAGTCGGCCTATTCGGAGATGCTCGTCAGCGACACGCTCTGGCCTGACTTCGGCGTCGACGACCTGAAGGCCGCCATCGCGGACTACAACTCACGCGTCCGCCGGTTTGGCGGGCGCCCAGAGCACGAACAGGTTGCCGGAACCGCGGCGAGATGACCGCCGGTAATCCGCCGATCGCACGCCCGAAGCCGAGCCCGCTCATGGTTCGGACTCTCAGCGCGTTCGTGTTCCTCGGCGTCGTCCTCATCGGGGTCTACGCCGGCATCTGGGGCGTCTACGCGCTCGTGCTCATCCTCGGCGGGCTGGCGTTGTGGGAGTTTCTCGGCCTGTCAGATGGGATGGGGTCGCGCGCTCCCGCATGGCTGTTGTTTCCGCTTGGCGCGTTCTTTGCATTCAGCGGCACCGTCCTCAAGGAGGTCGATGTCGCGCTGGTGCTCTCGCTTGCACTCGTTGGCGGCCTCGCGGCTTTTCTGGTCATACCCGGCCGCCGACAGGGACTCGGCCGGTGGGCGATGGGGCTCACTGGAGCGCTCTACATCGGCATGCCTTTCAACTACTACCTGCTCCTCTACACGTCGAAGCCCAGCGGGCTCGTCTGGACGCTGTTCACCATCCTCGCGGTCATCGCGGGCGACACCGCCGCGCTGCTCGTGGGCAGCCGCTTCGGCCGTCACCCCTTCTTCGCATCGATCAGCCCGCGCAAGACCGTCGAGGGCGCGGTCGCCGGCGTGATCACATCGGTGATCGTGATGTTGATTGGAATTTCAGGGATCCTCGCTCTCTCGCCGCTGCACGCCATCGTGATCGGGGTCCTTGTCGGGCTCAGTGCGCTGGTGGGCGACCTGGTCGAATCTCAGATGAAGCGAATCGCGGAGGTGAAGGATTCCTCGCACCTGATCCCCGGCCATGGAGGCGTCCTGGATCGGCTCGATTCGATACTTTTTCCGCCAATCCTCGTCTACTTCTACGTGACGACCTTCCATTTGATCCACTGAGATGACGCGACCAGTCAACGTCGCCATCCTCGGCGCCACGGGCTCGATCGGCCGGCAGACGCTCGACGTCATCGACCGCAACCCAGGGCGCCTGAAGCTGTTCGGGCTCACCGAGGGAAGGCGCACCGCCAGCCGAACCGCCGAGCACCTGATTCGCGGGCAGGCCGGCGAGCCTGACTTCGACGCGCGCGTCATCGCCATGGTCACCGACCCGCGATGCGACCTCGTCGTCGTCGCCATCCCGGGAGCCCGTGCCCTGGCGCCGACGATGGCCGCGCTCGAGGCGGGGAAGGAGGTTGCGCTCGCGACCAAAGAAGTGCTGGTGATGGCGGGTGGGCTGGTGATGAAGGCGGCCCGCAGTCGCGGCATCCGGCCGGTCGACAGTGAGCACAGCGCGATCTGGCAGTGCCTGTGGGGCGAGGAGCGCGAGAGCGTGCGCCGGCTGATCATCACCGCCAGCGGCGGGCCGTTCTGGGCTCACCCGGCGCTCGACCTCGACCAGGTGACCGTCGAGCAGGCCCTCAACCACCCGCGGTGGTCGATGGGCCCGAAGGTGACGGTCGACTCGGCCACTCTCATGAACAAGGGGCTCGAGGTCATCGAGGCGCATCACCTCTTCGGCATGCCGCTGGCGCAGATCGCCGTCGTGATCCACCCGCAGAGCGCAGTCCATTCTGTCGTGGAGTTCATTGACGGCTCGCTGAAGGCGCAGATAGGGCGGCCCGACATGCGCCTTCCGATCGCGGTCGCGCTCGCGTATCCCGACCGCCTCGCCGACGCTGTGCCGGCGACCCAGCTCGAGGACCTTGGGCCGCTCGAGTTTCACAAGCTGGACGAGGCGCGGTTCCCCGCCGTTCCGCTGGCGAGGAGCGCTGCTCAGGCGGGCGGCGGGCGGCCGGCGGTGCTCAACGCCGCCAACGAGGAGGCGGTGAACTCATTCCTGGCCGGCGAGATGCCTTTCACAGGCATCATCCGCACCGTCGAGCGGGCGCTGGACGCGTTCGGGGGCGGCGGCGACTCGCTCGAGGAAATCCTCGATGCCGATCGCTGGGCCCGGGCGTACGTAAAGGAGATCAAGGCTCCTTTGAGGGGTCCCCGCGAACTCCAGGCGTAAGCCTCGGAGTTCGTGGGGTTGACTCCGGTAGTCTGGGGACGTGGCTCAGCTGATCAGCGGACTCGTGACCATCATCGCCATCGCGGGGGCTTTCCTGATCTTGATCGCACCTCACGAAGGCGGCCACTTCCTGCTGGCGAAGCTGTGCAAGGTGCGCGTGATCGAGTTCTCGATCGGCGCCGGCACCAAGCTCCTCTCCTTCACCCGCGACGGCACGCTCTACGCACTGAGGCTGCTCCCGATCCTCGGCTACGTGCGCATGGGCGGGATGGAGGCGGACGACTTCGAGCAGCCCAACGGCTTCCATTCCAAGCCCCCGCTGCAGAGGATCGCCATCCTGGCCGCCGGCCCGGCCGCCAACTTCCTGGTGGCGATGCTGCTCACAACCGGTTTCGGCTTGACACAGCTCAACGACGTCCCGGGCAAGATCGTCCGGGTGGTCCCCGCAACGCCCGCTGCCATGACCGGGGTGCAGGTCGGAGACCGCATCCAGTCCGTGAACGGAAAGCCGGTGAACGCGCCGGGCAAAATCCAGGAGCAGGAGAAGGCCGCCCCCGGAGCGCCGCTCATCCTCCGCGGCGTCCACGCGGACGGCAAACCGTTCTCGTACGTGATCACGCCGGTATGCGACTCGAGCAACACGACGTGTTACATCGGGATCAGCGTCCAGGGGTTGCTGTCCCCGCAAACCGCGGTCACGAATGGCGTGGCGTTTCCTTTCCTGGCGATCGGCGGCATCGCCCAGGGTCTCGATGCTCTCGTCACCGGACAGATTCCGGGCGGGCTCTTTGGCTCGCAAGGGCTCACCGGCCCAATCGGCATCGCAGCCATCACCGACCAGGCCGTGGGCAGGGGCCCAGGCGATTACGTCTTGCTGGTCGCGTTTCTTTCTGTCGCCCTCGGCTTCACGAACCTGCTTCCGATTCCTGCCCTCGACGGCGGTCGCATCGTCGTGGTTGCGCTGGAGTGGCTGCGCCGCCGGCCGTTCGACCGGCGGAGCGAGCTCAACGTCCAGCGCTGGGGACTCGCTGCGCTGCTGGGCCTCGCCGCGCTGATCAGCTTTCTCGACATCCAGCGCATTGCCACGGGCCAATTCCCCGGAGGGCACTAAGGTGGTTACGCGCCGAAAATCGATACCGGTCAACGTCGGCGGGGTCGTCATCGGCGGCGCCGCGCCGATTGCGGTGCAAACGATGACCAAGACAGACACCCGCGACGTGAAGGCGACGCTGCGCCAGATTCACGAGCTCAAGGAAGCGGGTTGCGAGATCGTGCGGCCCGCGGTGCCAGATCACGAAGCGGCGGAAGCGCTCAAGGAAATTGTCAAGGCCTCGCCTCTGCCCGTGATCGCGGACATCCATTACGACCACACGCTCGCGCTGTTGGCGATCGAGGCCGGCGTGCACTGCCTGCGCCTCAATCCCGGCAACATCCCCGACCGCGACAAGGTCATGAAAGTTGTCGCGGCCGCGAAGGAGCGGCAGATCCCGTTCCGGATCGGGGTCAACGCCGGGTCGCTGCCTGAAGAGGTGCACAAGACCCTGCGCGAGCAGCACCAGATCAATCGCGATGATCGCGAGCAGACCGCCGACCGCATGGTCGAGGTGGCGTTAGGCCATTGCAAGATCCTCGAGGACCTCGATTACGGTCCGGGTTTCATCAAGGTGTCGCTGAAGTCGACGGACGTGTGGACCAACGTCATGGCCAACCGCAAGTTCGCTGCCGCGCGTCCCTACCCGATCCACCTCGGCGTCACCGAATCAGGGCCGGTGGAGGCGGGCAGCATCCGCAGCGCGGTTGGCATGGGAATCCTTTTGAGCGAGGGCATCGGCGACACGATTCGCGTTTCGCTGGCCACTTCTGATCCACGCGAAGAGGTGCGCGTCGCGCACGAGATCCTCAAGACGCTCGCATTCCGAAATGAGAGCGCCACCCTGGTCGCCTGCCCGACGTGCGGACGTCTCGAGTACGACATGGTGCCCACCGTCAAAGCCGTCGAGGCCCACATCGCGAGGCTCAAGGTTCCGATCACGGTCGCGGTCATGGGTTGCGTCGTGAACGGCCCGGCCGAAGCCCGGCACGCCGACATCGGCGTCACGGGCGGGCGCGGCAAGGGCGTGATCTTCAAGAAAGGTAAGCTCTTCAAAACCGTGGCCCAAGAAGAGCTCCTTGCCTTGCTGCTGGCTGAGATCGACGCGATCGCAGCCGAGCACGTCCCCGCCCCGGCTCCGCTCCCGAGCTAGCCCTGGCCTCCCCACCTGTGGGGAGGTGGCGCCGCGCGAAGCGCCGCGCCGGTGGGGGCTAACCGCTTAGCACAAGCGTGGTCGCGACTATTCAAACTTGTGAGCTAGTGAAATGAAAGAGGTAGTTGAGGAGCAGCAGGATTTCGTGAAGGACATCACCAAGATGTCCGACGACTTCGACCGTTGGTACACCGACGTCATCCGCAAGGCCGAGCTGGCGGACTGGTCGGGCGTGCGCGGCATGATGGTCGTGCGCCCTTACGGCTGGGCGATGTGGGAGGCGATCCAGCGCGCCTTCGACGACATGATCAAAGAGAGCGGCCACGAGAACTGGGCGTTCCCCCTGCTCATCCCACGCTCGTTCCTCATGAAAGAGGCCGAGCACATCGAGGGCTTCGCACCCGAGGTGGCCTGGGTCACGCGCGCAGGCGCCGGCATGGAAGAGCTCGAGGAACCTCTCGCGGTGAGGCCGACGTCCGAGACCATCATCGGCTCGCTCATCAAGCGCTACATCCAGAGCCATCGCGACCTGCCCAAGCTCACGAACCAGTGGAACAGCGTGGTCCGGTGGGAGATGCGCTCGCGGTTGTTCCTGCGCTCGCGTGAGTTCTGGTGGCAGGAGGGCCACACGTTCCACGCCTCGGCGAAAGAGGCGATGGAGGAGACGGACCTCATCCTCGGGTATTACCGATCCATCGCGGAGGACTGGCTCGCCGTTCCGGTGCTCGGCGGCAAGAAATCACCCGCGGAGACTTTCCCCGGCGCCGTCTACACGCTGACCCTCGAGGGCCTGATGCGCGACAGCCTCGCCTTGCAGATGGGGACGTCGCATTACTTCGGCCAGAATTTCGCGCGCGCTTACGACATCTCGTTTTCGAACATCGAGAACGAGCGCGAGCTCTGCTATTCGACGTCGTGGGGCATCAGCACGCGGTTGGTCGGTGCGCTGGTCATGGCCCACGGCGACGACTCGGGCCTCATCGTGCCTCCGAAGGTGGCTCCCATCCAGGTCGTTGTGGTGCCCATCTTCCGCGACGCTGAAAGCCGCACCAAGGTCGAAGGCTTCGTCAACGGTTGGGCCCGCGAGCTGAAGGCGGCGGGCGTCCGCCACCGCGTCGACTGGCGCGATGAGCGTCCCGGTGACAAGTACGCCCACTGGGAGCTCAAGGGTGTCCCGCTGCGTTTGAACGTTGGCGCTCGCGATGTCGACGCCGGCCAGGTCGAGATGGTCGACCGGCTTTCACGCGAGCGCAAGCCGGTGCCCGTCGCTGGTCTCGTCGAGCGATTGCAAAAAGAGCTGAGCGAATTCCAGTCCAAGCTGTTCGAGCGCGCGCGGCAGTTTCAGCGCGAGAACACGGTTGAGCTGTCGACGCTGGCCGAGGTGGTAACGCATTTCAAGGAGCACGGTGGCTTCGTGTGGGCGCCCTGGTGCGGCGACGCTGAATGCGAAGCCCGAATCAAGGCCGAGGCGGGCGGTGTGACGATCCGCACGATCGACTCCGAGGAGAAGGCGAGCGGTAAGTGCCTGGTCTGCGGCAAGCCCGCCAAGTACCGAGTTGCGCTCGCGAAAGCGTACTAGCTAGACAACAGTGGAGCCTTAGGCCGGATTTACTCCGGCCGTCCCCCGCA
>DATNOD010000024.1:0-8859 GCA_035601515.1 Candidatus Eiseniibacteriota bacterium
AGGTTTCCGTAACCCGCGTCCATGTCAACGACAACCGGTGGAATCTCGAGATGAATGGGCGCGACGCCCTTCTCGGGATCGCCCATGGCCATCGTGAGCTGAAACTTGCGAAGTGCGCTGACCGTGCGGCGAGCGCCGTCAGCGATCTCCACCGAGGAGTAGATGTCCATGTCCGTCGTGCCGAGGTGGCCGATGGCGAAGGAGTACCCGCTGAAATACACCGCGTCGAAGCCGTGGTACATGACCAGCTCGGCGCCGAATGGGTCGTACACGCCCGGTCCGAAGACGTAAGGCTTGGTCGCGAGCAAGCGTCGAAGACGCCGGCTCGGTTCCTCGTTGCGCGAAGCCGGGACTTTGAAGCCGTCAGGAAGCAGAGGGGTGGATGTCAGCTCCATTTCCGCGTCCTACTCGTTCTCGTGGTCGCAGTTGCAAGGCTCCGGGCACTCGCATTCGTGTGTGGTCGCCGTCCGGGTCTCGAGCTCCTGCGACTGTTCGTTCCTTTCCATGGACGCCAAATTATCAATCGGAGTCGTATAAGTCCAATTAATTGATTTGATCGTCATGATCAATAAAACCGATAGCTGGCGAAACCTACTCGATCGTGTTCAGCAGGGCCAGGAATGCGGCGACGATCCCCTGTGGCTTGCCGGCGTCACGGCGCCGGAAGGCGACGATCGAGTTGTGCATCGGTGGCGCGTCCTTCATGCGAACCATGCTCAATGTCCCGCCCTCGATCTCCCTGGCCACGGCCGTGCGCGGTAGCAGCGCGACACCGAGGCCGCGCTCCACCATCTTCTTGGCGGCCTCGATCGAGTCCAGTTCCATCAGCCCGCGCAGCTTGGTGCCCGTGGAAAGGAATGCGGCCTGTGTGATCTCGTAGTAGCTCGACGTGCGGTCGAACATGATGAGCTTCTGGCCGGCAACCTCCGCCATCGTCACGGCGCGCCTCTTCGTGAATGCATGGTCCGGCGCGCAGACGAGCACCAGCTCCTCGGTGTGGAACCGTCGCAGCTCCAGGTCGGGATGGCGGATCGCCCGCCCGAGCCCCAGCTGCACGTCATCGCGAAGGACGAGATCGACGACGTCCTCGGAATGGCCTGTGCGCACGGACACCTCGACGCGCGGATGCGTGGCGACGAACTTCTCCAGCAGCTGGGGCAGGACGTACGTGCTTACAGCGGGCGCGGCCGCGATCATCAGGTGGCCGGCCGAGGCTGACATCACCTGCTCGAGCGCGTCACGACCTTCGGCGAGAGCGCGCAGCGCCCGTTCCGCGTACGGCACCCAGGCCTTGCCCGCGTCCGTCAATCGCATTCCGTGCGGCGTCCGCAAAAAGAGGGGTGTCCCGAGCTCGCGCTCCAGCCCGTGAAGGCGCGCGGTGAGGGTTGGCTGCGTGATGAAGAGGGCCTCGGCCGCCCGGCTCACGCTTCCGCGACGAGCCACCTCCAGGAATCCTTCGACCTGGACCAGCTGGATCGAGCTTCCCTTGCCGTTACGCGACTCGTCTATAGCCACAGCCGTGGCTACAAATTCTATCTATGGCGCCGGAGAAGAGACACTCCCGACCAGATGGCCAGCGCCCACACCGGACCCATGGTGATGACGAAGGGCCGGATCGTGTCGCTGGCTGAATTCGAGTTGCGGTCGAAGGCGAGAAACACGAGCACGGTTCCATAAGCGAGGATCACGAACGCCAAGGCGACGCCGGCTGCTGTTGTAAGTTTCATCGACGGTGCATTATGAAACGCATGGCTGATTTGTTTTTCGGTTACCACATGCCCAACTACACATACTCCGGCGCCCGCGGAGGTGAAATCTTCGACCGCCTCGTAGAACAGGCAACCGCCGCCGAGGCGGCTGGCTTCGACATGTTGACCGTTATGGACCACTTCTATCAGATCCGCGGCGTGGGCCCCGAAACCGAGCCGATGATGGAGGCCTACACCACCCTCGGGGCGATAGCCGCGCGCACGTCGCGCGTGAAGCTGGCGACGATGGTCAGCGGCGTGACCTACAGGAATCCGGCCCTGCTCGCCAAGATGGTCACCACTCTCGACGTCATCTCGAAGGGGCGTGCCGTCTTCGGTATTGGCGCGGCGTGGAACGATTCAGAGCACGCCGGGTATGGGTTCGAATTTCCACCGATCGGCGAGCGAGAGGATCGGCTCGAGGAGGCGGTGACCATCGCAAAGCTGATGTTCACGCAGGAGCGCCCCTCGTTCGAAGGCAAGCATTACCGAATCGATCGAGCGCTCAACGTCCCCCGCCCGGTGCAGCCCGGCGGCCCGAAGATCCTGATCGGAGGCGGTGGCGAGATGCGGACCCTTCGCATCCTCGCGCGGCATGGCGATATGGGCCACCTGTTCGGCGGCCCGATCGAAGCGCTGAAGCACAAGCGCGACGTCTTCCTCAGGCACTGCGAAACGGAGGGCCGCGACCCTTCGACCGTGAGGCTGTTGATGGGCACCCTCGCGATCCTGGTCGAGAACGCTCGCGATGCGAAAGCCCAGCTCGACAGGATCCCCGAGGAGCGCCGCGCCATGGTTTTCGTGGCCACGCCCGCGGAGGTCGCCGATCGGCTGCAGCCCTTCATCGATGCGGGCTTCGGCGGGTTCACCTTGAGCAACCAGACGCTGCCGACCAAAGAGGCGATCGCACTCGGCGGGGAGCTGATCAAGCTGCTGTCAGGGGCGCGTGTCTAAGCGGTCGTCCCCTCACCCCGCTGCGCGGGGGAGCTCCCCACAGGGTGGGGAGCCCAGTTCATCTCGCCGGCTGTGACCGGAAGACGCAGGAAGTTCTCCGGCGGCGCGAGGGGGCATGCCCATCGTGCGCTGTAAGCACACGATGCGTTGTAGGCGTAGTTGAAGTCGATCACGACCTCCGGTGAACCAGGAGTGATCTCCAGCACGAGGCCGTCGGTGTCCTTGGCGGTGTCGAACAGGTAGCGTCCTGCCCCGTATGTCTGATGGACGGCGGTGGTGTCCTTGAACGGGACGAACAGGCCGCCCGCGTACTGAACCAGGCTGAGGACCGTCAGCCGGCACGGCTCGCCCGCCAGGCGAAAACTCAGATGTCCGGCTCGCCGGTAGCGGACCGCGCCATCCTCGCCGCCGGTGTCGATCAAAAGCTCGGACCCATCGGCAGGCTCCATCCGCGCGGTCACGCGGAAGGATGGATCGTTCGGGAAGTAATGGAGCCCAGTGAACGACGCCCGCTCTTCAGGCTCGATCGGCGATTGCGGATGCGATTTGAACAGGCGATCGCGGCCCTCGCGAAACTTCTCGAGCGAGTCCGGTCCGCCGATCCGATAAAGGTCGCCAACCCTTCGCCGCCAGTCGACAAGGTCGAGCAGCCCGACCGCGTCTAGCGTCACCAGGTCTCCCAGTGGGTGATCGGCTCGAGCGGGATCCTCTCGGCCGGCTTGAACTCGCCGCCGGTGTGGAAGCCGACGGTGATCAATGCCGCTTGCGTGTAGCGCTCGAATGGGATGCCGAGTAGGTCGGCCACCTCGCGCTCGTATCGCAGGTGCAGCGTCGTCCAGGCCGTGCCCAGACCGCGAGCCCGGGCGGCGAGCATGAAGCTCCAGGCCGCCGGCAGTATCGATCCGTATAGACCGGCGCTCTCGAGATTGCTGACGCCCGGGCGGTCGACACGGCCTTCGATACAGGGGATCACCATTACCGGCACCTCGTGCATGCGGTCGGCGAGATATTGGGCGGACGCCGCCACCCGCGGCAGCTGCTTACGCCGAGGGTCGTCCCTCTCGTACCGCTTGCCGCCGCTCTTCGCGTAGTCGTACCAGGATTTCTTGTAAAGCTCACCGATCACGCGCTTCTTCTCAGTGTCGGTGACGATCACCCACTGCCAGCCCTGGGAGTTGCTCCCGGTCGGCGCCTGGACGGCGACCTCCAGGCATTCCAGCAAGATCTCGCGCGAGACCGGCCGATCGAAATCGAGGCGCTTTCGTACCGCACGAGTCGTGGTGAGGATGTGGTGCGCGTCCATCAGCTCAATTGTCGGCCTGGGCTCGCCATGCGGGGAGCTCCCCGCCGCGAAGCGGCGCGGTGAGGGGACATCCGTGATCTAAGTCCGTGCATCTGAAGCGACGAGCTTGTAGCTCGCCTGGGGCGGAAGATTTGTCAGCGCCTGGTGGACGTCGTCTTCCGTGGCTCCGACCACCGACAGCTGGTAGTGGGCGCCCGGTGCGACTTCGACGGCAGGTGGCCGCCCGGCCGCGGCGGCCGGCTCAGCGACGGCATGCGAGGCGGGGCGCTCGGCTTTGGCCAGGCGAGTGGAAGCGTCGGACCTGAGCACGCGCCAGTGATAGACGCCGACGGCGGCCGCCACCACGACCACGGCCAGCGACTGGCCGAACGCGAGGTTGGCGGAGTCGTTCAGCCGCGGCTGCGTGCTGAACGCCTGCTGGAAAACGACGTACAGGAGGCCGATCGCGCCGCCCAGAACGGCAAGCACGCTTCCCAACAATACCGCCCACAGGTACAGCCGCCGGCTCAGCGCCCGGCGTTCCTCGAGCCAGGGCACACGACGCCAATCGGCCAGCCAGACAGCGGCCCCGACGATGAGCAGCGTGGCCCCGAGGCTGACCGGATCCTTCCAGCCCGGCGCGGGAACACCGATGATCGGCGCTTCCGCGGCCTGCACGAGCGCTGCGAGCAGAACCGCTGTGCCAACCGCAAGCGCGCCCATCGACACGAGCGCGACGAGGTTCGTGTACAGGCGCCGCATCCCGGCCTGGCGGGTGGCCTCGCCGGTAGCCGCATCCAGGGCCAGCCGGCGCCGGATCAAGAACCAGGCGGGACCGTACACGATTACATACGACGCCGGTTGGCCAAGACCGGCCAGGACGTCGTTGCCGAGACCGCCCGGATTGTCGACGCCGAGAGCACGGGCGACGCCGTAATACAGGATCTGGCTGGCGCCGATCAGCGCGAGGATGATGCACACTCCGACCGCGATGAAACCCTCGACCGCGCGCAGAGTCGACTTGCGGTCGTCGTGGAGATGGCGCGTGGCAAGGACCTGCGCGTGAAATCCCCAAAGCAGTAGCCCGCCGACGACCAGGCCGGCCGATGTGGAAAGGGGTTGATAGACCGATACCGAGTTGTTCAGCGACTTGACCCAGACCGCCTGGATCAGGCCCTGGGCGCCGATCAGCAACATGAAGAGCCCGACGACCAGGGCGACGTACATGTACCAGCGGCGAAGGGTGGCGGAGGCGCCTTGCTCGCCAACGGCTGCGCGGTCTCGAGCGGCGATGCGGTAGTGAACAGCCCAGATCGCGAGCAAAACGACCGCCACCCACGCGTCCTCGGCAACCACGATGCGGTCGAAGGCGAATCCATCGAGCTGTTGCTGCAAAAGGTTCGTGATTCCCATCGCCAGCGCGATCGCCGCTCCGATCGATGAACCGGTGCAAGCCAGGTAGAGATACAGGCGGCGGACCGCTGACCCGCGCTCAGCAGGGTCTCGCCGCGAGAAGCGACGGCCGAACCACATATGGATGGCCCAGAGTGGGAACGCCACGACAACCATCGCGGCAAACCCGGCCAGCGAGGACCGGCTGGACTCCGCCTCCGGCGAGTTGAGGAGGAACAGGAGGGCAGTCGAGCCAAGATTGGCGAGGCCAAAAGCAAGCACTGCGAGCGCGGCGATGCTGACGAGATAGATGTAGAGGCGCCGCAGGATCACGGTCGGAACGGTACTACCATGAACGCGTGATCTCTCAAGAACTGCTCGAGATTCTCGCCTGTCCAAAATGCCACACCAAGCTCGAGCTCAAGGAGCCGGACCATCTTCGCTGCCCGAGCTGCAAGGTCCTCTATCCGATCGTCGACGGCATCCCCGTGCTTCTGATCGAAGAGGGAAAACCAGAAGCCGAATAACTTATGCGGCACACTCCATGTGGCTCGTATCGATCTGCGATTGCGAGCCATGTGCCTTCTGTTCGGCAGCGGTGATCTCGTCGTCCGTCAGCGCGTACGCCTGGTCGGGCTGACTGGCCGAGGTCGCGAACACGATTCCGATCACGTGGCCCTGCAGGTCCACGAGCGGACCACCCGAGTTCCCCGGTCGCACCTTGGCCTGAATCACAAAGATCTCTCGGGTCACGGGCCTCTGGTTGTAGATGTCGCGGCCGGCGGCTTCAATCGCACCATCCACGACCGCCGGCTGCACCTGCTCGGGACCGCCGCCGGGATAGCCGATGACGGCGCCTTGCGTGCCGCGCTCAGCCGGACCGAGATCGAGAACGGCGTTGACGTAATCGGGAACGTAAAGGAGCGCCACGTCGCGATCGGAGTCGAAGTACACGACCTCGGCGCGCAGCACTATCCCGGCGGGCGTTTCCACGCGGTGGCTGCCCGTACCCGACACGACGTGTGCGTTGGTGACCACGTAGCCGTTGCCGATCGGAAACCCGCTGCCCGTCACCAGCCCACCGCAGCCGCTGCCCGTCACCTTGACGACCAGCTGGGCGGCGTGCTTGACACCCTGCGTGTCGACCGAGGCGGGGATCGGGAGCGGGGCTGGCAGCGATGGCTCGAGCCCGGCGAAAACGGGCGGGAAGGTGACCCCACCCAGGATGCCCTCGACGCGCGCGAGGAAACCTGGCGGGCGCGGCGCAATTGCATCGAGAGTGCGCAGCACAGTCGAACGCTGGATCTGCTGCGCCACCTCCTGGCTCGGGCCGTTCGAAAAGCTCAAACCTAGGAACCAGCACATCGCCAGCACAGCGATTGTGGACAGCGCGGCGCCGCCGACTGAGTCGGGCATCGTGTGGATTCCCTTGCGGAGGATGTTGCGGCGGATCGGCTCGCCCGCGGCGAAGCCGATGCTCGAGCCCAGGCTGCCACCGATGACGAGGACGAGCACCGCGCCGAGCGGGCGCGCGACGGGGTTGTGGATGGCGATGTAGTCGAGCAGCGGTCCGGCGGCGATGGCGCCAAGCACCACGCCGATGACCAGGCCGACGTACTGCGCCAGGGATAGCCAGAAGCCCCGACGGTAGCCGTTGATCAGGCCGATCACGGTCGCGCCCACGATCACGACGTCGATTACGTTGAGATTCAGGTCTCCAACTTACCGGCCGACTAGTGGTGTGGGCTCGGTGGCTCGGCCTCGGCAACGTTCTCGGACGCTCGATTGCGCGCGTCCCCGCGCAGCACCCACCATCCCAGGCCCACCACGCCGCCCAGCGCGACCAGGAATGTGATGCTCATCGCGAGCCAGGCGTAGACCCATTCACCGGCGAGAAAGAACATCGTTCTAAGCGGGGGCCGGCGCCGGTTCTGGCTCGGCCGGCGCCTCACCGGCTTCTCTCAGGTCACGCAGTGGCATGAAGCTGCGGACGGGCGGCACTCGCTCGAAGTTGTAGGGAGGCGGTGGTGACGTCGTCGCCCACTCGAGGGTGTTGGCCTGCCACGGATCGTTGCCCGCGATCTCGCCCCCGTACCAGCTGCGGATGACGTTGATGAAGAAGAGGAGGACCGAGAACGCGATCAGGAATGACGACACCGTGATGATCAGGTTGGTGGTTGCCCACGCGGGATTGGCGTAGGTCGCGATGCGGCGCGGCATCCCTTCCAGTCCCAGCGTGTGCATGATCAAGAACGTTCCGTTGAAGCCGATGAACAGGGTCCAGAAGTTCCACTCTCCCAACGTGCGGTTCAGAAGGCGGCCCGTGATCTTCGGGAACCAGTAATAGAGCCCAGCGAAGATCGTGAAGACGCTGCCTCCGAACAGCACGTAATGGAGGTGGGCGACGACGTAGTACGACTGGTGGAGCTGCGTGTCGACCGGCACCGATGCCAGGTAGATGCCGGTGATGCCGCCGATCAAGAACGTGGCGAGGAATCCGAAAGCGAACTTCATCGGCAAGGTGAACTCGATGGATCCCCACCAGGCGGTGGCGATCCAGTTGAAGAACTTGATGCCGGTCGGGACCGCGATCAGCATCGTCATCAGCATGAAGAAGCCCTCCACCCAGGTGTTCATGCCGACCGTGAACATGTGGTGCGCCCACACGGTCATGGATAGAAAGACGATGCCGAAGAGCGCCGCGACCATCGATATGTAGCCGAAGATCGGCTTGCGCGCGAAGACGGGGATGACCTCCGAGATCATGCCGAATCCGGGCAGGATCATGATGTAGACCTCGGGGTGGCCGAAGAACCAGAAAAGGTGTTGATACAGCACCGGCCGGCCCTGGGTCGTGAAGAACTGAGTTCCCAGCTGGCGATCGAATTCGACCAGGATCATGGCCGCCGCTAGCGGCGCGCCCACGATCAGCAGCAGGATCGACGTCGAGATCTGCGCCCACACGAACAGAGGCAGGCGAGTCAGCTTCATACCCGGGGCCCGAAGGGCGACGATCGTGGTCAGGAAGTTCGTCGAGGCCATGATCCCGGAGATGGCCCAAACGATGATGCTCAGCGCCCAGAAGTCGACGCCCAGGCTGTGGCCCTGGTAGGCCTTCTCCGTCAGCGGTGCATAGCCCGTCCAGCCCGCGTCGAGCGCGCCGCCGGTGAAGAAACCGCCGTAGTAGAGGAGGATCGAGACAGGCACGAGCCAGAAACCCAAGAGGTTCACGCGCGGGAAGGCCATGTCGCGGGCGCCGATCATGATCGGGACCATGTAGTTGGCGATCCCGGTCAGGAAGATGGTGACGAAGAAGAAAATCATCGTCACCCCGTGGGCGGAGATGAGCTGGTTGTAGGTCTCGTGATCGACCACGGTCATGTTCGGCTGTGAAAGCTGAAGCCTGATGACGAGGGCGAAGATGCCGCCGATCACGAAGCTCAACAGGCCAGTGACCATGTACATGATCCCGATCAGCTTGTG
>DATNOD010000025.1:0-6733 GCA_035601515.1 Candidatus Eiseniibacteriota bacterium
TCGGGGTGGCACTTTTGATCACAGCGGCGCTGAATCAGCGAGGAATCATCGCGTGGTGGTTGCTGCCGCTGACTGTAGCCGTAGCAACGGCCGCAAGCCTACGAAGGACGGTGGCTCCTCGACCCGGCGGTTGATTGGCGATTTCGATGTGCTCCGTGGCGCCGCCTGCGTCACAACTGTCAGATCCCATCTACTCCCGCGAACCTCTTGTTCTTGACTGCTTTCTGGAAGGCCGCGTAGTCCTGCTCGTTCTGGTCGGCGTAGGCCTCGGCGAACGACACCATGGCGCGATCGAAGCTGTCGCTCTGGCCGAGGTAGGCGCTGATCGCGATGCAGTCGCCAGAGCGTGCATGACCCCGAGCCAGAGTCCAGCCGCAAAGCCGTCCCCATACCTTCAGGGCGGCCGCCGAAAGAACGGTGAAGTCGGGAGACCACTTCCAGTCGCGGAGCTGACGGACGTAATAGTCGCGTTCCTTGCCGTCCGGCTCACGTATCCGATTCCAGCCTAGAAAGATGTCGGTGGTCGCCTGCATCAGGCGCTGGCCGCTGACAACGCGCTCGCCGTGATACTGGAATTCGCTCGGACCGACGAATTGCTCCAAGACCGAGCGTTCGGTCTCTTTCGCCTGAAGGACGAGGTGATCGGAGTCGTCTTTCCCGACCAGCAGCATGATCCAGGTCCGGGTCCCGACGCTCCCAATTCCCACAACCTTGCGCGCTCCTTCGACGAGCTGGTACCCAGCGAGCAGTTGCCGGCGATCGTTGGAGAGCGTCGCCAGGTAGCCGCGCTTCACTTCGGCCAGGATGCGGAAGACTCGATCGGCTTCGAGCTTCGCATAAAGCTCGGTCAACGGCACTACAAGCGGCGGATCACTGACGATCCGAGGAGCGCCCTCTACGATCTGCGTCAACTTCGAAAAGGTGTGCTCGTTGTCGCGATTGCGCGCCTTGGCCAGGTCCTGGGTGAGCCTTTTGTACTCTGCTGGTTGCAGCTGGCGCTTGACTTGAGACAGAAGGTCGTCAACATCGATATGGGAATACCAGACGTCAATCGTCGGCATCGCCGCGAATCGGTTCATCGCCATCCGGTACTCGGCGACGGCGGCTGTCGTGATGGACTGTCGGACGGCAGCGGAGTGGTTGTTGGTGCGCCCCGCGACGGCAAGGCTGGCGACCAGTCGCTTGATGTCCCACTCCCATGGGCCAGGCAGCGTCTCGTCGAAGTCGTTGACGTCGAACACCATTCGTCGCTCAGGAGATGCGTACGCGCCGAAGTTGGCGAGGTGCGCGTCGCCGCAACTCTGCGCCCGGATCCCAGAGTCAGCCATCGACGCCAGGTCGGCTGCCATCACAAGCGCCGCGCCCCGAAAGAACGTGAAGGGCGATGCGAGCATCCGGCTGTAGCGGATGGTGACCAATTCCGGAACTCTCGTCGCCGCCTGCTTCTCGAGCAACGCATTCGGATCGGGACGGCGCGACGATGGGGAAAACGCGGCGTGACTGGAGCGGGGAACCTTGGCGCGTGCTGCCCGCCCGCGAGCGACCCTTTCCTGGACGGTGAGGCGCGGCGCTGGCTGCGTAGCCGTCATAGTGTGGCCCCGATTGCCGCCAGTCGACACTAGTGCCGGTCGGCTAGACGCCGCTCGAGCAGGAGACTTGACGCGGCCGGCGCGAAACTCCGGTCGCTGGCGAACCGGCTCTAGTAACAGTGATAGGTGACCGCGCCCGGATTGAGCGCGGCACTGTAGCTGTAGGCGGTCCCGCTCGGCACGAACATCCAATCCCCTGGCTTGAGCTCAATGCCATTGGTGATGATCGAACCTGAAACCACCAGGCGGAACAGATCACGCTTGTGCGTGTGGGTGGTCACCGTCGCGCCCGGCTCGGCCACCGTCAGGAAAAAGATCGTCGGGCCGTCCTCGAGGACAACCGGAATCTGCCATGACTGGAAGCCCGGGGGCATGTCCTTGCGCCTCAAGGCCTCGCGGACCTCGTCCATGCCCGGGTCCCGAGATGTAATCACGCGGTCCTTGACCTCGATGCGACGCTTCCGGAGCGCTGACCTGATGCGCTGCGCCGCACCCCGTCCTTCGATGAGCGAGTCGTCTGGTTTCCAATCCTGACTCATGGTGTGCCCCTCCCAACAAGAACTAGCGGCGACCGCGCGAAGGATTGCCGGCTCAGACAGTACTCGGGCCCGTGCCCTTGTCAAGCTTCGGCGGGCCGAGGCTTCTCACCTCACTCTAGGGCGTACACGAGAGCCCGCGCGGTGTTCATCACCTGCCCGCTATCCCAGACGCGTGCGCTCTTCGCTGCCCCAAGGTGCGATCTGGCCGTTCGGGCTGCTTCCTCCAGCTGTTTGACCCTGGCCGGCCATGCACTCAACGACCATTCGCGCGACATGCGGTCGACGACCGCAGACAAACGCAAGGCGCGCTGGTCATCTCCGCGTGCGGCGGCGACCAGTGCCAGACCTCCGACGCACCAAATTGTTCCAAACGGATCGTTCAGCTCGTGGTGGATGGACAGAGATTCCTTCCAGGTCGCGGCTGCACTATCGAGATCGCCCAGCCCGAGCAGCGCGTTGGCGAGACTCTCGAGAAAACGAGCGGTACTCGATTCGTCGTGCTCTGATCGGCCGAACTCGACGCAGTCTCCCAAGATTTGAAGCGCTTCGCGGTAGTTCCCCTGCTCCGTCATGAGCACGCCAAGGTGGTTTTGCACTTCGATCGACAGGCGCCGGCTGCTCGAACCCTTCAGCAGCGAGATTGCTTCGTCATACATCTGGCCCGCGACGCCAAGCTCGCCTGCGGCTGCGTAGACTACGCCCGCTCCGCTCAATGTGTGCGCGATCAGCTCTGTGTCGCCGACCTCGCGCGCCACGGCTACGCTCGTGTCCGCCAGCCTCCGGCTGTTGGTTGCGTCTGCCTGCCGTGCAGCGAGCCTAGCGGCAAGGTTGAGCGCTGCGGCGCGTACCGCACCCTTTGCGGGTGAACGCGCGAGCAAGTCGAGCAGGAGCGCATGCGCTCGTGCCTGGTCAGTGAAATCGAAATCGGCTACCAGGAGGGCGAGGCCGAGGCCCATGTCATCAGTGTTGTCCCGCGCCCAGCCGACAGCTCTCCAGAGGTTGGCAGCCTCGCGCGCTTTCCAGTTCCGTTCCGCGATTCCCGGGGCAAGTTCCGAGGCCTTCGGGCCAGTCCACGAGATGGTCCGCGCAGCCATCGCCTCCATGAAGTACTCATAGTGGTGTTTGCTCGTCAGCTCGAGCTCGCCCGCCTCGAGCAGGCGATCAAGGGCGTACACGCGATGGGACTCCAGCAGCCGAAAGCGCGTGCTGCCATCGTCCAGCCTCTCGGCCACCACCATCGATTTCTGGACCAGGCCGGTTAGGACATCGAGCATGCTTCCGCCGATGCCGTCTACGCAGACAGCCCGGGCGCTTTCCACGTTGAATCCGCCCTTGAAAACCGCGAGGCGTCGGAAGAGCATCGCTTCGTCGTTAGTGAGGAGTCGGTAGCTCCAGTCGATGGTCGCGATCAAAGTTTTCTGACGCCCCGGGGCGCTTCTACTGCCGCCGGTGAGCACGCGGAAGCGGTCGGAGAGCTGGGTCAAGAGGTCCTTCTCGGTCATCATGCCCAGGCGCGCTGCCGCGAGCTCGATGGCAAGCGGCATACCGTCCAGGTGCTCGCAGATCTGGGTGACAGTGTCGAGGTTGGACGGTGTGACTCGGAAGTCCGGCGCGACCAGCCGTGCCCGAGCCTCAAACAACTGCACAGCATCGGCGGCGCCCATCGACGAGACGGGCCAATGTGCCTCACCGGACACCCCCAATGCCTCTCTACTGGTGGCGATGATGGTGAGCTCCTGGCAGCGCTGGAACGCCGTCTGGCAGAAGTCGGCGCACCCGGCAACCACCTGCTCGCAGTTGTCGAGGACCAGGACGGCTCGCCGGGCGGCCAGCCAGGCCGTGACCACCTCTGGGGCGGGTCCTTGACCTGGGAGTTCCAGCGAAGCGAGCACTGCTTCCGACACCTGGTCGTCTTGGTTCACCGGTGCCAGATCCACCCACCACACTCCCCCCGGCGATAGGCGAAGGCAAAGCTTCCCTAGCTCGGCCGCAAGCCTGGTCTTGCCGGAGCCGCCCGCTCCGGTCAGCGTGACCATCCGCGATCGGGGGAGCAGCGACCGTAACGCTGAAAGTTCAGCGTTTCGTCCGACGAAGGTGGTCAAGTACTTGGGCATGTTGGTCAGCTTCTGTGGCATGGACTGGATGGGAGGAAAGTCGATCGGACGCGCAAGATCGTTGAGCTGGAACACGTGCTCCGAGCGGATGAGGTCCTTGAGGCGATGCATTCCGAGGTCTTGAAGCGCGGTCCCCTGCGGTATCTCGTCAGCAAGCATCGCCTCAGTGGCCTTGGTCAGCAGGATTTGGCCGGGATGACAGCTGGCGAGCAGCCTGGCGCAGCGGTTCAGCGCGGCACCAAAGTAGTGGCCCGCTCGGAGCTGCGCCTCTCCGGTGTTCAGGGCGATACGCACCTTCAGCTCCAGACCTTCAGGCCAGGATTCATCGGCGAACTTCTTCTGGATTTCGACCGCACACGCCGCCGCTGTCGTAGCCGTCCTGAACACCGCCAGAATGCTGTCTCCTTCGCGTCCGGCCTCCACCTGCTCTCCGGCGTGGTCGAGGACCGTGCCGGCAAGAATCGCGTCGTGGCGGGCCATGGCGCGGCGCATTGCCTTCGGCTGCCGCTCCCAGGCATGCGTCGACCCCCGCAGGTCGGTGAGCATGAAAGTGATGGTGCCTTCCGGCAGTCGCGCCATCGCGAATGACAGTACCCCAGGTTGATGGTGCCTGACGGCGCGGTTCCCACTCCCTAAATCGGGAAGAGGGATCCGATCTCTTCTAAGAAGGCCTTAGTTCTGGCGCTGGGCGACTATGCCTCGAAGCCAAGCCGTCAATTCCGTTCCCGCCATCGAGTTGCGCTGAAAGATGGCGGCCACCTGGCCGTTGAGCGCTTGTTTGTCGGCCTCGGTGAGCGTTTTGGCGGTCAAGACCATGATCGGGATTTCGCGCGTCGCCTCCTCGGCGCGAAGCGCCTCGACCACGTCGAATCCACTCAGGTCGGGCATCATCAGGTCGAGCAGGATGAGGCTCGGCATCTCCGACTTGGCCATGTCGATACCTTCTCGACCGCTAGCCGCCCTGAGCACTCCAAAACCGGCCGGTTCGAGAAGACCCTCCAGCAGGTCCAGGTTGGCCGGCTCGTCGTCCACCACCAGAACGCGTACCGGGTCGGTCGTCGCCTTGGTCGCGAACGTGTACTGGCCCAACCGTGACAGCAATGCCTTTCCGTCCACCGGCTTGACGAAGTAATCAAACGCGCCGAGCGCCCGGCCCAGCGACGGGTTGTCGACCACCGAGACGACGACCACAGGGATGTTCTGCGTGGCCTCGTCGGCCTTGAGCCGGTTCAGGACCTCCCACCCGTCGACTTCTGGGAGAAGGATGTCGAGGGTGATGGCCACCGGCTTCAGCTCGCCGGCCATCCGCAGGGCTTCGGGGCCGGTACGCGCGCCGGCGGTCCGGAATCCGCCTGCGTGCAGATAGCGCGACAGAATCTCGGCTGCCTGAGGATTGTCATCAACCACCAGCACCAGTGGGCGACTCGGATCGGTCGTCGCAACGGCGGGCGGCGCGTGCCGGGCCGCCTCCCGCCGCGCCGCCGTTTGCAGCGGCAGACGCAGGGTGAACGTGCTGCCCTTCCCGATCTCGCTTTCGACGATGACCTGGCCCCCATGCAGCTCGGCAAATCGTCTCGTCAAAGCGAGCCCGAGACCGGTACCCTCTTGCTGTCGCCCTGGGCCGGCGTCAAGCTGCTGAAACTCCGTGAACAGCCGCCCCAGGTCTTCTTTCGCGATCCCGATGCCGCTGTCGCTGACCGCGATCTCCACCCACGATTCGAGCCGGCGGATGCGAATGTCGATGCGGCCGCCGCTGGGCGTGAACTTGATTGCGTTCGAAACCAGGTTCAAGAGCATCTGCTTCACCTTCGCCGAGTCGGCGATCAGGCTGATCTCGCGTTTCGACTCGGTGTTGAGCGTGATCGACTTGCTCAGAGCCAGAGGTTCGGTGGTCGCGCGGACGTCCTGGATCACGCTACCGAGCTCAACTGATTCAAGGTGCAGCTCCATCTGCCCGGCCTCGACCTTCGAGAGGTCGAGGATGTCGTTTATGAGCTGGAGCAGATGCTGGCCGCTGCTGTGGATCTGATCCAGGAAACGGCGCCGAGTCTTCCTGTCGAACTGGTCGGTCGAGTCATCGCTCAGCAGCTCTGAGAAGCCAAGAATCGCGTTGAGCGGGGTCCGCAGCTCGTGGCTCATGCTCGCCAGGAACTCGCTTTTGGCCCGATTGGCACGCTCAGCCTCCTCTTGGGCCTGGTGCACGGCCTCCTGCGCTTTACGCGCCTCGGTGATGTCCTCCGAGATTCCAAGCAAGAACGAAGGCTCACCGGCCGCGTCGAGGATCGGGATCTTTTTGGTGTGCAGGATTCGTGCGCCTTTGTTCTTGGTCTGGATCACCTCCTCTGGAATGTCGACCAGGCGACCGCTTCGTAACGTCTCTCTGTCCAACGAGACGAAGTGTTCGGCCTGCTCGGTTGAAAAAAAGTCGAAGTCGTTCTTGCCCATCAGCTCGTCGCGAGTAAAACCGAGGAGGTCCTCACCGGCACGGTTG
>DATNOD010000026.1:0-5087 GCA_035601515.1 Candidatus Eiseniibacteriota bacterium
CGAGATCCCTGTCTGAGGTCATTTGGCCATCGGTATACTTCTCGCTCGCCCCGACGCGGCGGTGGCGGAATGGCAGACGCGCTAGTTTCAGGAGCTAGTGTCCGCAAGGACGTGGAGGTTCAACTCCTCTCCGCCGCACCACCCCGCACAGATGTCTGACCCACCGAGCGGAACGCTCCTATCCCATAAGGACTATGAAGTCCGCGTCACAGCGGCGTTCATCGTCGGGGTCGCCTCGATTCCTCTTATCTATCCGCTGGGCGTTGTGCTGGGGCCCGTCGGCCTGTGCCTGAGCATCTCGGCGTATCGACGAATCAAGGGCAGCGGCGGCGGGCTCGCCGGATCGCGACTGGCGATTGCCGGCATCGCCACCAGCGCTTTCGTTTGCGGAGTCTACGTCCTGGCCCTCTACCTCGAGCTGCTGTCGTTCTTGGTGTTTGGCGACTTCATCCCCGCCGCGCCCTAGCATCGGCACGCCGACCTAAACGAAACTGCCGATAGACTGGCGCTTGGTGGTAGCGGCGCCAGTCGACCAGGTTCGCACGCTCTACCGCACCCTGCTCGTCTATACGGCCATATCGATTCTCATCCTCGTCGCCGGGCTCGTTGAGTTCGCCTACTTCGAGCCCGCCGGCCAGCACACCGGACTCAAGGCAACCATCACCGGCGTCTTCCAGTACGACCCCACCCACAACACCACAACCGGGCCTGATCGGAACTCCTTTGCACGCACGATGCTTTTCGCCGCGGTCGTCGACTGGTCCTCCCTTCCGAAGGACCTCGTCGTCGACGCCCGCTGGTATGACGCTTTCGGAAACATCGTCGGCAGCGTCGGTCCCGCCACGCCCGACCAGCTCACGAGCCAGATGATCGTTCCGGTCAAAGTCCCGCCCGGCTTCCAGCACAACCTCCCCGGCCACTACGTCTTCGTGGTCGAGCGATACGAGGGCGGCGTGCCGGTCGAGGTGATCGGCAGGCGCGTCGTCCTGGTGGAGCGTTAGTGGCGCTCGCCACGCGCGCCGCCAACCCACGGCAGCGCCGACCGCCTCGCTATGCGATTGCGATCGGGATCGCGGTTGCGCTGATCCTGGTGCTGGTCGCCAGCTCGATCCTCAACTACGTCTACCTCGACACCGTGGCCGGCCGAACGTCGCTCTATGGATTGCTTGCGGTGGCCCTGACGGCGCTCGGCACCTTCATCGGAGTGCGCGGCTTCGATCGAGACCCGGTGCAGCGCCGAAAAGACTTCATCCGAGCGGGCGTCCTGCTTGGCTTGGCGGCGCTCCTGTGGCTGCTCCTGATTGACGTCTTCATATTCACCGGCGCGGCCGGCCCCGGCGTCGCCGCCATTTGCGCTCTCGCCTGCCTGCCCACGACCGCGTTCGGACTTTGGGTGGTCCGCCGGATCGACCGCAATGAAAAAGAGCCGTGGCGCCTCGTGCTCGTCGCCGCCGCATGGGGCGCGGTGGTCGCCACCAGTCTCGTCATCTGGGCGGAGAGCCTGTGGCAGCTGATCGCGATTCGCACCCTGGTGCCAGGCCCGGGCCTCGACGTCTCCACCGCTTTCTCGGCCGGGATCCTCGAAGAGCTGGCCAAAGGCTCGGCCGTGGTCTTGCTTTTCCTCGTCATGCGCAACGAGTTCGACGACGTCGTCGACGGGATCGTTTACGGCGCTGCGGTCGGGCTTGGCTTCAATTTCATGGAGTCCGTCGCCTACATGACCAACCTCTACGCCATCTTTCAACCGGAGGGCGTGGGCAGCTATGCGGCCGGATTCCAGTGGTACGCGCGTCAGGTGCTCGGCTTGTTCTTCGGCCACGCAACGTATACGGCATTCGTCGGCGCCGGAATTGGGATCGCGCGGCAGCTGCCTGACGTGCGCAGAAAGTTGATCGCGATCGCGGCCGGATTCCTGGTCGCCATCGCCGCGCATTTTTCCTGGGATGCGTGGCTCACGCTCTTCCCGATCGAGAAAACGGCAATCGGGATTCTCGAGATCCACCTCCGGACTCTGGTCATGACCGGCCCCTTCACCGCCGCAGTGATCGCACTTCTGCTGCTAGGCCTGCACATCGAAAGCCAGGCTCTGGGCGATCAGTTTCGCAAGGAAGCTGCGCGCGGCAGCGGCGCGATCATGCCCGAAGAGGTATCGATCCTGATGAGCCCATGGCAGCGTTTTCAGCAGCGTATGCGCGCCCTCAGCCGCCGCGGCTTGCGTGCGTACTTCCTACTCGCGCGATTGCAAACGGCCCAGATCGATCTCGCAATGGAGCGATGGCACCGCGAGCGCAAAGAAGTGGATATGCCGCTAGAGGCCGAGGAGGAGCTTCGGCGAAAGGTCGTCGCGTTGAGGCAGCAGCTCGCCGCCTAGGCCGGGAGCCGGCCCCAGAACGTACGCGCGAGAGCCAGGGCTGCGAGCGTCGCCGCCGTGGACCACGTGATCGCTGACACGATCGGGTCGCTGAAGTCGGTGCCGCTCAGAACAGCGTGCAGAAAGATGAGCGCGAAGGCGACATATGACAGCCGATGCAGCCACTTCCAGAGTTCGCTCGGCATTCGCCGCTTCAGATACGCGGTCACGGTGACGACCACCAGCACGTCCACCGCAAGCGTGCCGAGGCCGATGGCGAGGGTGCCGTAAGTCGCGTGGAACGGAAGCATCAGGTCGATCAACCCGATACGCGACGTCTTGTCCAGCAGCAGCGCGGCGAGGTGCAGCACGGCGAGCGGGATCCACAGCACCGTGCTGTATTCATGCAGCGAACGCAATGCCCTGTTGCTTCCGAGCCAGTCGAGCACCGCGGTGCGCAACGCGATGCCGGTCACGAGCGCGACCGCGAGCGCGGCGTAAGAGCCGAGGCCGCCGACTCGAGAGAGCACCCAGAAGAACTGGTCGGCCGTCATGAGGAGAACCACCATGCCTGCGCGTGCGCCGCGCAGTACGCCGTCGCCAGGCCAGGACCGAGCAGCAGCGCTGTCTTGGCGACGACCTCGGCGTCGCAACCACTGGCCGCCACGACGGAAACTTCTTCCAATCCACTCCTGGATGGAAGCCCCGTCCGCGGGTCGATGAGGTGGTGCAGATCGCCCCATCTGCGCCTCCGCACGCTGCTCGTCGCGGCGCCCTGGTCTCGAAGCATCACGGTGGCCCCACCCATGCCAACCGGCCATCCGTCGCCCGCCGGACCAGGCCCGACAGCGCGGAGGTCCCCGCCGATGTTGGCAAGCGAATCCGGCCCAAGCTTCAAAGCCAGCCGGTCCGCCATCCAGCCTTTGGCGATGCCGCCGAGGTCGAGCCCGCAGCCCCGTTGCAGTCGTGCGCGTCGCGGCCGCACCCTGAGCACATCCGCGAGCGCGGGCGCCGGTGCGGCGCGCTCCGGTGTGGCGCTCGACGTGCCTTCCGCCAGCGGCCTCGTGTAGCCGATCGCCAGCATCGATGGCAGTACCGCAACGTTGACGAGGCCGGCGCTGAGCTCGTACGCCCGCAGCGATTCCCGCAGCAGCTCCTCCGTCTCGGGGCTGACGTCCACCCACGCGCCATCCGATTGGTTGAGCGCGGCCAGCTCGCTGCGGTCGGAGAAACGAGTGATGCGCGCGCCCAGCTCTCGCACCCAGACCTCTCCGTTCAGCAGCTGCGTCTGGGAAACGCCCAGCCCAAACAGGCTGCAGCTCGTCCCGAGAGCCTCGAAATGGTGGGCCACGACGGCGGGTCTAGGACGCATACGTCGACGTCACCGGCCGGACGTCCCCCTGCCTGACGCCCGGCGTGACCGTGAGGCCGCCGACGTCGAAACCCTGCTGCGTCGCGACCACCGATGGCTGCAGCGGCGCGGAGGAATTCTTCAAATGCGCGGTCACGTACAGAGCCGACGCCAGGGTCGTGCCCAGGGTGAGCACAGTCGCCCCGACCTTCAACAGGAACGTGCGCATGAGAGGCTACAAAGCCGCGACCGGAGCCTTGAGGAACGGGATCTTGTCGAAGGACGCGCCAAGGATCTCGTTCGCATCCGCGCCGAGGTGGCCGCCCAGGATCTCCTGATAAACGGATCGGAAGTCGACGGCGAACTTGAGGTTGCCTGTTGAATCCAGGCTGGTGAGGCTGGGCTCCGCGCCGTACAGCCCGCTCTTCACCGGGTCGCCGATCAACAGCAGAGGCGCGGCCGCGCCATGGTCGGTGCCACCGCTCGCGTTCTCTTTAGGTCGCCGCCCGAACTCCGACCAGGTCGCGATCAGAACCTTGTCCGCCTTTCCATGCGCGGCGAGGTCCTGGTAGAACGCACTGACCGCCGAGTCGAGGTATCCCATCAGGTCGTCATGCCGGTTGAGCTCGGTGTAGTGAGTGTCGAAACCCCCGAGCGTGACGTGCAGCAGCTTGACCCCGGTGCCGGTGACGATCAGCTCCGCGGCAAGCTGCAGCGCCGCCGCGAGCTGGTTCTTCGACGAGTAGACGAGCTGCACCTTGTCCGAGTAGTCCGCCATCGGTTGGTAATTCGTGGACGAGGTCCGCAGCGTCGCGATCGTGTCGTTGGCGGTCGCGATGGCGGTGTCGAACAGCGCGCCGTAGATGCCGGGCGTGCCCTTGTAGAGGGCGCCGACAGCGGCCTCGACCTCCGAACCACCGGTGAAGCCGAACGTCTTTTGGTTCTGGATTACGGTCATGGTCGCCTGCAGGTCGCGCAGCGCTCCCGGCACGTCGGTCGCTCCGCATGCGCAGCCGGTGAGGGGATGCCCGTTGGAGTCGTAAGCCTTCGCGAGGGTGCGGCCCAGCCAGCCATCGACCTGGCGCCGCGTCGGGTCTCCCGTCTCCCAGATGCGGATCGACTCGAAGTGCGAGAAGGTCGGGTTCGGATAGCCGACGCCCTGCACGATGGCGACCTTGCCCTTGTCCCACAACGACTTGATGCCGCCGAGGTTGTGGTTGAGCCCAAAGTCGGCGGTGAGAGGCAGCGCCTGCGACACCATAGGACCGGCGAGCTTAGACCGGAGATCGTGGAGCGTCGCGTCCGTGAGCGGGACCAACGTCCGCAGTCCGTCGTTGCCGCCCGCAAGCTGGATCATCACCAACACGTTGTCGTTGGCGATGCCGT
>DATNOD010000027.1:0-12116 GCA_035601515.1 Candidatus Eiseniibacteriota bacterium
CCTCGACATCTCGTATTCGAGGCGATCGTCGCCCGGGCGGACCATCTGGGTCGCGCCCGTGCGCTGGAAACCATGTCGCTCGTACAGCTTTTGCGCGTGGTCGTTGTTTTCGACAACCCACAGCAGAAGCTCGTCGTAGCGGGCAGCTCGCGCCGATTCGATGGTCGCGAGCAGCAATGCGTCACCGACGCCCTTACCTCGCGCGCGCGGATGCACCCAGAAGGACGTGACCGATCCAGTTCGGCTTGAGCCGGCCTCGCCGACGGATGCCATTCCGACCGCAATGCCATCTGACTCGGCCACGAACCGCGTCCGCGAAACAACCGCTCGCCGCCAATCGTCCTCCGTGCGGTCCTTCTCGCGCTCCCACGTGGACCCGAAGGCGTGAGGCGCTTCCCTCAACGCGGCCAGACGGACGTCACGGAAGACTTGCCACTCGTCCGGCCCCAGGTGCCGGATTTCAGTTTCCGAGGACGAACACCTTCAGCGCCCAGCTGATCAGCACCGAGCTGGTAGCGAAGATGGTCAGCAGGCGCCATTGCCGTGAGGTGAGGCGCGGCGACCACGTGCGGCCGGTGACGAGGCCGGCCGCGAGCCCGCCCATTCCCAGCCCTGTGCCGGCGAAGAGCGCCGGGCCCAGGGGGTAGAGCCGGACGGCATCGGCGATGTCACCCTCCCACATGTAGGCAAACGAGCGCGTGCCGCCGCAGAAGGGACAGGGATGTCCGGTCAGATAGTAAAAAGGACACGGCGGCATCGAAAGATGCGCCGCGTGCATCGCCCAGTAGAGGCGCGTGTACACGAGCCATAGACCGAGGGCCGCGAACAGGCCCAGGTCTCGAAGCCGTTGAGCGGGAACCGCCCTGGACAGTGCCACTGGAAAGCTCACGCCGAGCGCAGCAGGCCGACGATGTCATCGGTGGTCTCCGCCACCGCGACCCCCGCCGCCTTGAACGCCTCCTCCTTGCTTTTTGCGGTGCCGCGATTGCCGGAGATGATCGCGCCGGCGTGACCCATCCGTTTGCCCTCGGGAGCTGTGCGCCCCGAGATGAAGGCCACGGTCTTCAGTCTGCTGCCTGTGGCGAGAAGCTCCGCCGCGCGCTCTTCATCGCTGCCGCCGATCTCGCCGATCACAACGAGATGCGTGGTCTGCGGGTCCTGCTCGAACATCTCGACAACATCGCGGAACGTCAGCCCGAGAACCGGATCGCCGCCGATCCCGACGATGGTGGATTGGCCCATGCCCGCGGCGGTGAGCGCCGAACCTACCTCATAGGTGAGGGTGCCGCTGCGCGACACGAGCCCAACATGGCCGGGGCTTGTGATTCGCTGCGGGATGATGCCGATCTTCGCCACGCCTGGGGTAATCAGGCCCGGACAGTTGGCTCCGAGAAGGCGGGCCTTCGGATAACCGCGAAGGAAATCCTTGACCCGGATCATGTCCTGGATCGGGATGCCTTCGGTTATGCAGACGATGAGCTCGAGACCGCCGGCGGCCGCCTCCATGATGGCGTCGGGCGCAAACGGAGGCGGCACGAAGATGCCCGAAGCGTTGGCGTCGGTGGCCCGCACAGCATCGGCGACCGTGTTGAAGACCGGTAAGCCCAGGTGCGTCGTCCCGCCTTTGCCAGGGCTGGTGCCACCGACAACCTTGGTACCGACCTCGAGCATCTGCTCAGTGTGGAATGTGCCCTCGCGGCCGGTGATTCCCTGGACGATCACGCGTGTGCTGGCGTCGAGAAGGATGCTCATCTGGCCTGGCCTCCCCGCCCTGCGGGGAGGTCCCGCGAAGCGGGGGTGGGGACAACCGAGCCGCCCATTCGAGTCAGAGAAACGATTTTCTGAGCCGCTTCCCATGCGCTCACGCCCGGCTCGATGCCGTGTTGTCTGAGGATTGCGCGGCCCTCCTCCTCGCGTGTGCCGCTGAGCCTCACGACGAGCGGCAGCTTCATCTGGAGCCGGTCGCGGGCGATGACGATGCCCTTGGCCACTTCGTCGCCGCGAGTGATGCCGCCGAAAACGTTGATGAGCACGCCCGTGACGCGCGGGTTCATGAGGATCACAGCCAGGGCGTTTTCAACGACCTCGGCCTTAGCGCCTCCGCCGATGTCGCAGAAGTTCGCCGCCTTTCCGCCGGCTCGCTGGACGAGGTCGAGTGTGCTCATGCACAGCCCGGCGCCATTGCCGACGATGCCGATCTCGCCGTCCAGCGAGACGTAGGTGAGTCCGCGCTTCTTGGCTTCGACTTCAAATGGATCGCCTTCGATCACCGCCCCGAATCGCTGCTCGAGGTCCTTGTGCCGCCAGGCGGCGTTTTCGTCGATCTCGAGCTTGGCGTCGCCGGCCACGACCTCGCCCTTCTTGGTGATCACAAGGGGATTGATCTCCGCCGTCACCGCATCGAGGTCAGGGATCGCGCGGTAGAGCTTTTTGATCAGCGACGAAATCGGCCGAGCCAGCTCGCCTAGGCCGGCGTCGTAAACGAGCTGCGTCAGCTCGAAGTCGAGCGGTCCGCGCCACGGGTTCGGGTAGAGCCGGGCTATCGAACCGGGCGACTCCTCGGCAACCTGCTCGATCTCCATACCGCCCTGGCTCGAGAGCATCAGGATGTTGGCGCGCGCGTCTCGATCGACCGTGAAGCCGAGGTAGATCTCGCGTTCGATTTCAAGGGCGGTCTCGCAGTACACGAGCGGGACCTTGAAGCCCTTGATATCCATGCCGATGATCTGCTGGGCGGCAGCCCGCGCCTCGTCCGGCGTTTTGGCGAGCTTGATGCCGCCCGCCTTGCCGCGCCCGCCGACCGGCACCTGGGCTTTGATCGCGACCGGCCCCAGCTCAGCGCAAGCGCCGGCGGCTTCGTCTGGCGTGTGGGCGACACGGCCAGGCGGAATTTGAATACCGAGAGACGCGAGAAGCTCTTTGGCCTGGTACTCGAGAAGCTTCAACTCTCGGCTAAGTGTATTAGCGGAGTGAAAGCCGCCAATCGTTGCACTGCATCCAGTGCCCTTTCGGGTACTCGAACTGAACTTCGCCCAGCAGCTCGAAACCGAGCTTGCGGCAGATGCCGTTCGACGGACCGTTCTCGACGGATGGGAAAGCATGGACGGCGGGCCGCCTGTTCGTCGACCGTGCTATGTCGACTGCCTGCGCGACCGCCGCCGATGCGATGCCTCGACCCTGAAACTCGGGCACCACGCCCCACCCGATCTCGTAGACCTGTTCCCCGTTCCACTCGCGGTCCCAGAAGTTCACTCCGCCGACGTCCACTCCTCCAGGTTCGAGGATCGCCTTGAAAATGTAGGCTGCATGCGCCTTTTCGCTGTCGCTGAACGAACCCGATTCGGCCGCAGCGACGTACCGCTTTTGTCGGAGCTCGAGATTCTCAGGCGGTTCAGGGCCGCCAAGGTGCTCCGTCATCTCGGGCGCGTTTAGACGGAGCAAGAGCGGGAAGTCATCATCGGTCCAGGGCTCGAGCCGAACCTGTGCCGGCCCCGTCCTCACAGAGGGATGTTGCCATGCCACCGTGGATTGCGGCGGCGCTCTTTGCGCAGCGCGATCCGGAGGGCCCGGATGAGCTCGCCTCGCGTGCGGCCGGGCTCGATGACGTCGTCGACATAACCACGCTCGGCGGCGATGTAAGGGTTCGCGAACCGCTCCTTGTACTCGCTCACCAGCTCACGTCGTCGGGTCGTAGGGTCAGCCGCCGCCTCCAGCTCGCGATGGAACACGATGTTGACCGCGCCTTCGGGGCCCATGACCGCAATCTCCGCGGTCGGCCAGGCGACGTTGAAATCGGCCCGGATGTGCTTGGAGCACATGACGCAATAAGCGCCGCCGTACGCCTTGCGCGTGATCACGGTCAGCTTGGGCACGGTCGCCTCGCTGAACGCATACAGAAGCTTGGCTCCATGGCGGATGATGCCCCCATATTCCTGTGCCGTGCCCGGCAGGAATCCCGGCACGTCGACGAACGTGACGAGCGGGATGTTGAACGCGTCGCAGAAGCGAACGAAGCGCGCCGCTTTCACCGAGGCGTTGATGTCGAGCGCTCCCGCCATCACCTTCGGCTGGTTCGCCACGACTCCGACCGGATGGCCGTCGAGGTGAGCGAAGCCGACGACGATGTTCATGGCGAAGAACGGCTGCACCTCGAAGAAGTTGGCGTCGTCGACGACCATGCCGATGACGTCCTTGATGTCGTAGGGCTCCTTGGGGTTGTCCGGGATGACAGTGGCGAGCCCAGGCGCCTGTCGTTCTGGATCGTCGGTGGCCGGGACCGTCGGCGGCGGCTGGTCGAAGCTCTGCGGGATGAAGCTGAACAGGCGGCGGACCTGGGCGAAGCACTCGTCTTCGGATTCGGCCAGGAAGTGCGCAACGCCCGACTTGACGTTGTGCACCTCGGCACCGCCGAGCGAGTCGAACGTCACCTCTTCACCTGTGGTGACGCGGATCACTTCCGGCCCGGTGATGAACATGTAGCCGAGCTCGTGGACCATGAACGTGAAGTCGGTCATCGCCGGCGAGTAGACCGCGCCGCCGGTGCACGGTCCGAGGATGAGGCTCAGCTGCGGCACCAATCCGCTCGCCTCGACGTTGCGCCAGAAGATCTCCGCGTACCCCGCAAGCGAAACCACGCCCTCCTGGATGCGCGCGCCACCGGAGTCGTTGATCCCGATGATCGGGATCCGGTTGCGCAGCGCCAGATCCATCACCTTGATGACCTTCTCCGCGAACACCTCGCCGAGCGATCCCCCGAACACGGAGGCGTCGTGACTGAACAACATCACGTCGCGGCCGTCGATCTTGCCCATCCCCGTCACCACTCCGTCGCCCGGAACGCGCTTTGATTCGAGCCCAAAGCCGCGCGCCCGATGGGTCGCGAAGATGTCGATTTCCTCGAACGAGTTGCGGTCGACCAGTCTCGAGATGCGCTCGCGGGCGGTGAGCTTGTGCTTGGCGTGCTGGCGGTTGAAAGCTTCAGCGTCGCCGTGGCCCGCCTCGTACTTCCGCTGCCGCAGCTGATTGAGCGGGTCGACCTTGTGGCTCTTCGGCGCGCTGCTCATTCGGGCTCCATGAACATCCACCGATGGCCTTCGACGTCCTCGACGCGATACCGCTTGGCGCGCTCATCAAGGTCGATCTCGGACAGGATTCGCGCGCCTGCCTTCCGTGCCCGCTCGTAATGCGCGAGGACATCAGGCACGTACACCAGCACCCCGTCGACGATGTAAGGCACCGACGACCACTTCGCCGCCTGCTCGCACCCTTCGCGATGTTTCTTCGGGGCCTCGTAGTCGAGCGATGGAGTGGCGAGCATGATGAGCCCCTCACCCGCCTCCATCTCTCCGTGACTCAGCCGGCCTTCTGGGGTCACCATGCGCATTCGCTCCTTGAATCCGAACGCATTGGAAAGCCAATCCATCGCTTTTGGACCGTCCTCGTAGGCGATCATCGGAATCACGGCTGGGTAGTCCGGCATGGGTTCCTCCTCGAGAGTGGCGGGCGGAGACTCGGCGAGAGATTCGGGGATCCAGGTGGTCCGGATGCTAAGGCGCCGGCGAGCACGCGAGGGAGCGCATACCTGCTGGGGCCCCCGCATCGTCGTGCGGGGCTGCTGACCGAGCGCGCGCAGGCGGCAACGACGCAGACGGGCCGCCTGGGCCCCGAAGATCCGTCGAGCTCGTCCGTCCGCCACTCTCAAGAAATCTCTGGGGGCCGGTATTCCCCCCACACCTTGCGCAGCACCGCGCAGCACTCGCCGATGGTGACGTAGGCCGCGAGCGCGGCTTTGAGCGGCGGCATCATGTTGTCGGTGCCGCGCGCCGCGCGCTCGATCCCGGCCAGGCTGCGTCTAACAGCGGCCTTGTCGCGGCGTGCGCGCAAGAGTTTCAGCGCACGTGCTTGCGCCGCTTGATGTCGAGGCCCGACCTTCATGATCTCGACCTTGTCCTCGTCGTCACCGGCGTAGCGGTTGACGCCCACGACCACGCGCTCCCCAGCTTCGACCCGGGTCTGGAATCGATAGGCGCTGTCCGCAATCCGCCGCTGCGTCCACCCCGTCTCGATGCACTTGACCGCGCCACCCAACTCGTCGATCTCGGCCATGATCGCCAACGCTTCCTCTTCCACCCGGTCGGTGAGGCTTTCGACGTAATACGAGCCTCCGAGCGGATCGGCGACCAGCGGCACCGCCGTCTCGTGTCCGATCACCTGCTGGGTGCGGAGCGCCAGCTCCGCGGCGCTTTCGGAAGGCAAGCCGAGTGCTTCGTCATAGGCATTGGTATGCAGTGATTGCGTGCCTCCGAGGACCGCGCTCATGGCCTCCAACGCCGTCCGCACGACGTTGTTGAGCGGCTGCTGGGCGGTTAGGGTGACTCCTCCGGTCTGCGTATGAAAGCGCAGCGCCTGCGATCTTTCGTCCTTGGCCGCAAATCGATCGCACATGACCCGCGCCCACATGCGGCGCGCAGCGCGAAACTTCGCGACCTCCTCGAAAAAGTCCATGTGCGCGGCGAAGAAGAACGAAAGACGCGGAGCGAAATCGTCGACTGTGAGGCCTGCCGCAAGCGCGGCCTCCACATAAGCGATGGCGTGGCTGAGGGTGAGTGCGATCTCTTCCGCCGCGGTCGAACCCGCCTCGCGGATGTGATAGCCCGAAATGGAGATGGTGTTCCAGTTCGGCAGTTCGCTTTGGCAGTACGCGAACAGGTCAGTCACCAGGCGCATCGAGGGAACCGGCGGAAAGATGTACGTCCCGCGTGCGGCGTACTCCTTGAGGATGTCGTTCTGGACTGTGCCGGTGATCTTGTCGGCCGGGACACCGTGCTTTTCCGCCACCAGCTGGTAGAGAAGAAGCAGCATCGCCGCGGTGGCGTTGATCGTCATCGACGTAGAGACCTTGTCCAGCGGAATGCCCTTGAAAAGGAGCTCCATGTCCTCAAGGGAATCGATGGCGACCCCCACTTTTCCCACCTCGCCGTTGGACATCGGGTCATCCGAGTCATACCCGATTTGAGTCGGCAGGTCGAACGCGACCGACAAGCCTGTCTGGCCCTGCTTGAGCAGGAATTGGTATCGCTTGTTGGACTCCGCGGCGGTCCCAAAACCCGCGTACTGGCGCATCGTCCACAGCCGGCCGCGGTACATGTCCTTGTGGATGCCGCGCGTGAACGGGAACGTACCGGGAGGTGGCTCGTCGCCGCTCCGGTCGTCCGCCGAGTACACGGGCTTGAGGGGCAAGCCTGAGTCGTTGAGGACCTCTTTCATGTTTCCACGAGCTCGGTGAGCACTCCGCCCAGGCTCTTGGGATGCACAAACGCGATGAGCGAGCCGTGCATCCCCATCCTTGGTTCGGAGTCGATGAGCTCGAGCCCGGCGTCGCGCGCGTGCGCGAGCGCCTGCGCGATGTCGGTGACGCCGTAGGCGACGTGGTGAAGGCCGGGTCCGCGCTTGGCGAGGAACTTGCCCACCGGCGAATCCTGCCTCGTCGCGGTCATCAGCTCGACCTCGCCGTCACCGGTGCGCAGGAACGCAGCTTCGATGCCATCTTTCTCGTTGCGTGCTCGGTGCACCAGCTCGGCGCCCAGCGCGGTGCGATAGAGCTCGATCGATGCATCCAGGTCCGCCACCGCGATTCCGACGTGGTGGACGCCGGTCAACATCACTTCAGTACTTGTACCAGCCCTCGCCTGTCTTCCGGCCCAGCTTCCCGGCCTTGACCTTCGCCTCCAGCTGCGGCGACGGCCGGTACCGCTCGTCGCCGGTGACCTTGAACATGTGGAGCCGGGCCTTGTAGGTGACGTCCAGGCCGCTGAAATCGCCCAGCCTGAACGGCCCCATCGGCCAGTTCAGCCCTTTTTCGACCGCGATGTCGATGTCCTCGAAGCCGGCCACCCCGGCGTCGAGCAGCCGATAGGCCTCCTGGGTTGCGGCGTGGAGGATGCGGTTGACGATGAACCCGTCGATCTCCTTGTTGATGAGGACGGGCGTCCGGCCCATCGCGCGAGCCATCGCCATCGCTTTCTCGGCCGTCTGATCCGACGTCATCGGGCCCCGGACGACCTCCACCAGGTCCATCACCAGCACCGGGTAGAAGAAGTGCATGTTGACGCAGCGCTCAGGGCGACTTGTCTCATCGGCGATCTTGCTGATTCCCATGGTCGAAGAGTTGCTGGCGAGCACTGCGCCGGCGGGCGCGACCCGGTCGAGCTCGGCGAAGATCGAGCGCTTGAGGTCGAGGTCCTCGAACACCGCTTCGATGACGAACTCGGCGCCGTGCACTGCCTCTGCCAGATCCGTGACCTGACGCACACGGTTGAGCGCCGATTGGGCGTCGGCCTCACCCAGCTTCCCGTTCTCAACTCGGCGCATCAGGTGGCCGCGGTTCGACTCGGCCGCCTTCCTCAGCTGCTCCTTGCTGGTGTCATTCAGGATCACGTCGAGTCCGTGCAGCGCCGCCTGTTGCGCGATCTGGGCGCCCATCGAACCGGCGCCGATTACTGTCAGTCGACTCACTGAACGGAGAAGATTCGCGTCACCGCGTTCAGGGTCATGACGTTGGGAAGGAGCCCATCGATTTTGAGCTTGCCACGCAGCAGCTTCGCCGCCACGCCTCGCCCGACCTCGTCGTAGTAGACGGGAAGCCCGAACAGCCCGATCTTCAGGTTGCTCAAACTCATCACGGTCTCGGCCTCTGCGCGGATGGTGAGAGTGCGCTTCGGCTCGAGGCCGTTGTGGACGATGAGCTGTCCGCCCTTGAAATCGAGAGTCACGCCTTCGTCGATGTCGGTCACGAAGACGCCGACACTCGCAATGAGCGAATCGAAATCGCGCTCCTTCTCGGGATGGGTGCGGACGTTGGCTTCGATCAACCCTCCGAGCATCGTGGCGAAGGCGCTCGGCTCGTCATCCGCATACTCGACGAGCCCGCGACTTTCTACGTCGAATTTGAGGGGGGACTTTACTTTTCGTCGGGCCATTCAACCGGGACCCGCGTCGTGCATTCGGTCATCTCCTGGGACGCCTTCGCGTAGCGGACGATCGTCGGCAGGTCACCCTTAAGCTTGAGCTTGCCCTGGAGCATGCCCTTGGTGGCGTCCAGCTGCTTGGTGGCGACCTCTTTCCACCGGGAGTACGGCGCGGTGATCACGAAGTCGCACTTCTGAGCGTCGGCCGCGGTGCCGACGGTTATGTCGCGGGCCTCGCCATCGAACAGGTCCATCACCAGGCCCCGCGCTTCAGGAAAGTTCTTGGCCGGCTCGGGCTCGACAACCAGCCCGACCGTCCACTTCCAGCCCTTACCCGCGGTTTTGTAGACGGGCGATTTGTTGATCTCGTCTTTGAACTGACTGGCCCACTCGTCCGAAAAAGCCTGCACCGCCATGTTTCTCCCTCCTCAGCCTTTCAAATCGTCTTTTGCGCACCTAGCTTAGGACGTGCCGCGGCGCGGGAAGGTCCTCGCAACTTCGCGTCCTAGGCGGCCGGGCGCCGTCTCACCCCACGGAATCTGACGATTCCGCGGGGACCCCGAGAGAGGCGCTGAAGCCTGCGTCGCCTCCTGCGCGCGCTCGGTCACGCATCTGCGCGATGCGCTCCCTCGCGTGCTCGTCGTCTCCTTGGCTCCGCTCGCCGATGCCGCGAAATTTGCGTCGGCCCTCCCCGGCCTCGGCACGCCTTACGATTCCGCGCATGAGCCTCAACCTGGCTGTCATCCTGCGCGAATCGGCCAAGCGGGACCCCGACCACGTCGCGATCATCCTCGACTCCTTCAAGTTCACCTACGGCCAGCTCGAGGCCCTGTCCAACCAGGTCGCCTCGAGCCTGAAAGCCGCGGGTGTCAAAAAAGGCGACCGGGTCGGCCTGATGCTGCCGAACGTGCCGCAGTTCCCCATGGCTTACTTCGGGATCCTCAAGGCGGGCGGTGTCGTCGTGCCGATGAACGTCCTTCTCAAGGCTCCCGAGATCAGCTTCTACATGGGCGATTCCGGCGCCAAATACATGATCGTCTGGGATGACTTTGCCGGCGAAGCGCTGAAGGGCACAGCCAACCTCGGCGTCACCACTTTCGTCGCACTCAAACCGGGAGCCACGGACCCGCCCGCGGGCACCCGCAACTTCATGGAGCTGCTGGCGGGCGATCCGAAATTCGACGGTGAAGCGACCCAGGGCGACGACACGGCGGTGATCCTTTACACGTCCGGCACCACCGGCAAGCCCAAAGGCGCGGAGCTCACCCACCTCAACCTCTTCATGAACGCGCACATGGTGAGCCACGTCTTTGGAAGCGGACCCGACGATGTCACGCTTGCGGTGCTGCCGATGTTCCATTCCTTCGGGCAGAGCTCGGTGATGAACGTCGCCCTGCATGTCGGCAGCACGCTCACCCTGGTCCCCCGATTCGACGCGGAGAAAGTGATGGAAGTGATCCAGCGCGACAAGGTGACCGTCTTCCCAGGTGTGCCCACGATGTTCTTCGCGCTGCTGCATCACCCCGGCGCAGCCAAGTACGACCTCTCATCGCTGCGCATTGCAGCGTCGGGTGGGGCCGCGATCCCGGGCGAGGTCATCCAGGCTTTCGAGGGCAAGTTCAAGACGACGATCCTCGAGGGTTACGGCCTGTCGGAGACATCGCCGACCGCGACTTTCAATTTCAGCGCCGCGGAGCGGAAGGTGCTCAGCATCGGCAAGCCGATATTCGGGGTCGAGATCAGGATCTTCGACATCAACGACAAGGAGCTCCCCGTGGGCAAGGACCACGTCGGTGAGATCGTCATACGTGGCCACAACGTCATGAAGGGTTACTGGAACAAGCCTGAGGCCAACGTCGAAGCCTTCAAAGGCGGCTGGTTCCACACCGGCGACCTGGGCTATGTCGACGAGGACGGCTTCTTCTTCATCGTCGATCGCAAGAAGGAGATGATCATCCGAGGCGGCTTCAACGTCTACCCGCGTGAGGTCGAGGAGGTCATCTACGCACATCCCGCCGTGGCCGAGGCGGCCGTCATCGGTGTCCCCGACGAGAGGCTTGGCGAGGAGGTGAAAGCGGTCGTCGCGCTCAAGCCCGGCGCCCAAGCCAGCGCAGAGGACATCATCGAATTCGTCAAGGAGCGCCTGGCCGCTTATAAGTACCCGCGCACGGTGCAGTTCGTCGACACCCTCCCCAAGGGCGCGACGGGAAAGATCCTGAAGAAGGAGCTCAAGGCGCAGCTGGAGGCGGCGGCGAAGGCCTGAAGGCGCAAGGGGGATCAAGATCCCCCTTGCGGGGAACCCCCTCTCCTAGCCTCGTTTGGCAGTCTCGGAGACAAAGTCGCGGCCGAGCGGAGCTCGGCCGCCCCCGCGACACCAGGTTTGCTGCAGGCGAATAGGATCAGCGGGTGGACGCGAGCACCCAGCCCTTTTACGAGCCGCTCACTGCCCGCGATGCGTGGTTTCTGTATGCCGAGCGGCCTCAGACGCCGCTCGATCTAGGCACGGTTTACGTGTTCGAGGGCGAATCGCAGATCCCGGGTGGTCGTGGCGCTCTGGGTGTCGAAGAGACGGTCAAAGAGCGCATCCATCTGGTGCCTAGATACCGCCAGAAGATTCATCGTGTGCCGCTCAACCTTGCGCACCCGGTGTGGGTCGACGATCCGAATTTCGACTTAGGCGCGCACATCCGGCGTGAGGTGCTCGCCGCGCCCGGCGACGGCGCCACGCTACGCAAGTTGGTGATGCGCATCCTTGCCCGGCCGCTCGACATGCGCCGGCCGCTGTGGGAGATGACCATCATCACCGGACTGAGAAAATCCCCACGAGATCCCGGATCTCGCGGGGGCCCCTCGGACGGCGGCCGCGTCGTGATCGTCAATCGAGCACATCACGCCATGGTCGATGGTGTTTCAAGCGTCGACATCCTCACGCTGCTGTTGGACACGACGCCCGAGGGCTACACGCCCGAGCCGCCGGCTGAATCGTGGAAGCCGCGCCCGCAGCCGTCCAACTGGCAGCTCATCCGCCCGATGCTCTGGAACTTCGGGCCAGCTGCCAAGGCGGAGCGCTCGCGAGTGCCGGCCATCTGGAGCACTAGGCGGCTGCCTTGGACGGGGTTGATGAAGGTCGGAAGGAACATCGTCACGCCC
>DATNOD010000028.1:0-7415 GCA_035601515.1 Candidatus Eiseniibacteriota bacterium
GATGAAGACACCCGGAAACGGCTTGCCGTTCAGGCCCGCGATATCGAGGGCCGCTTCGAAGCTGTCGACCTGGCGTCCGTAGCCGTTGCGCTTCACGGAGACGTCGAGAAGGCCCATGCCGTTCTGGTCGTGCATTCCGTCGGTGACATCGCGCGCGAGGACGATCATGCCGGCGCACGTGGCCAGCGTGGGCAGCCTGTTGGCGATGGCCGCCCGCAGCGGCTCGAGCAGGCCGACGCGCTCCATGAGCATCGTCATCGTGGTGCTCTCGCCGCCTGGGAGGACGATGCCATCGAGACCCTCGAGATCATCTTTGGTCTTGACCAGGCGCGTCTTAGCGCCGACCGCCTCGAGCGCACTCACATGCTCCGCAAACGCACCCTGCATCGCGAGGACCCCGATCAAAGGAGCGCCAGCCGAACCAGCTCGGCGCCTACCAGCCTCTGGCAGCGAGCAGCTCTTCCTTTGGGATGGCTGGAATCTCGAGCCCGGGCATCGCCTTTCCCAATCCCGCGGAGACCTCCGCGAGCACGTCGGGCTTGTCGAAATACGTCGTCGCGGCAACGATCGCCTTGGCGCGCTTCAAAGGGTCCTCGGACTTGAAGATGCCTGAGCCGACGAAGAGCCCATCGACGCCGAGCTGCATCATGAGCGCAGCGTCCGCCGGCGTCGCGATGCCTCCGGCGGCGAAGTTGACGACTGGCAGCCGGCCGAGTCGCTGGCATTCGACCAGCAGCTCCACCGGCGCTCCGATTTGCTTCGCTTCGTGGACGAGCTCGGCATGGTTGAGGCCCCGCAATTTGCGGATGCCTGCGTTGACAGCACGAGCGTGCCGCACGGCCTCGACGACGTTTCCAGTTCCCGCCTCGCCTTTGGTGCGGATCATCGCGGCGCCTTCGGCAATGCGCCGTAGCGCCTCGCCAAGGTCGCGACACCCGCAGACGAAGGGGACTTTGAACGGGTGCTTATCGATGTGGTTCTCCTCGTCGGCCGGCGTTAGCACCTCGGACTCATCGATGTAGTCGACGCCGAGGGCCTCGAGGATCTGCGCCTCGACGAAATGTCCGATGCGGCACTTCGCCATCACCGGGATCGTGACCGCCTCCATGATCGAGCGGATCAGGGTGGGGTCTGACATTCGCGCGACCCCACCTTCCTTCCGGATGTCGGCAGGTACGCGCTCGAGCGCCATCACGGCGCAGGCGCCCGCATCCTGCGCGATGCGTGCGTGCTCGGGGGTGACCACGTCCATGATCACGCCCCCCTTGAGCATCTGGGCGAGCCCCGCTTTGACCTTGAAGGACCCCTTCACAGACCCGTTTCCATTGCGAGATCCATTGCGTTCGGCCACGAATCGAATTCTACGCCGGGGTCGGGCGGTGACCGGTTTTGGTCAGTCCCAGCGTTGATCTAGACAGGATGTTCCTGACCTCGGTGATTCACGTGTGCAGTGGCGCCATCACTTCGGGGGAAGCCTCGGGCAGCGGCCAGGCAGGCTCGACCAGCGTGTTCGGCGGCGACGCCACGACCTACGGCATTGTGTTCGGGTTCTTGCTGCTGGCGGCCGTCTGCACTCTGGCGGTGGCGCTGTGGGCCACGTTGCGCATTCCCCGGCGCGCCTTCACGCCCCAGCTTTCGCCCGACGGCCGGTACTGGTGGGACGGGAGCGCCTGGCGCCCGTCCGGCCAGAGCTAGAGTCGCTCCAGCACCAGCGTCCGCTTGCTGGCGTACTCGTCGTCTGAGAGAAGCCCGTCTCGATGCAGACGCGTGAGCATGTCCATCTCTTCGAGCACGTCGAGCAGCGGTGCCATTGTCCGCCGGGCCAGGTAGGCGTCTGAGGCGGTGCCCGCGTCCTCGCCCCGAGCGTCGAACTCGCGGATGAAGAACAGCGCCTTTACTGCTGAGAACGGGATCCCGAGCTTGCGAATGGGGCTGTCCGCCTGCTCGCCATGGAGATGGAGGACCACCCCGTAGCGGTGTCGCTCGAGCGTGCCGTCGAGGTGGCCCCGCAGCACCTCGCCGTCCAGGAAGCGGATCGCGACCTTGCGGGTCGGGGTCTCGGAAGCCAGGTTCGGATCTCGCGGCAGCTCGACCCACTTCACCGCCGTGAGCGGGATCCAAGCGGTCTCGTTGTTCTCGAGCCCGCCGGCGTCGTCGACCTCGACCAGGAAGTCGGGTTCGTCGAAATCGAGATCGCGGGCGACCCCTTCGAGGGTCTCATCGTCGAAAAAGCGGACGACTACCTTGGCCATGCCATCACCTACTCTACTAACCCTCATTTGGCGGGAGTCCTGCGGACGGCCCGGCGGCCAAGGCGCCGGGAACACTTGGCGCACGTGGCGACGTGCCTGCGCACCGCTTCGGCCTGGTTGCGGCGAAGCTTGCCGGCTAGGTAGGGAGCGAGCAACGGGGCCACCTCCTCATGCGTCAGCTCGGCCGCACCCTCGGCCGCAAGGTACTCCTCCTTGAACCGGAGGCGGGCACGATAGAGGAGCGTCTCGACGGCGCTTTCGGACATCTTGAGGGTCCGCGCGATCTGGCGGTAGCTCAGGTCCTGTAGCTCGCGAAGTGTGAGCACCAGGCGGTACTTCTCGGGCAGTCGCTGCGCGACCGACCAGACCCGTCTCCGAGTCTCGTTGGACTCCTGCACGTCGACGGGATCGAAGCTGCGTGAGGTGGATGGGAGGTTGGCCAGGAACTCGTCGTCGTCCTCAACCGACCCCTCCGCCCGGAGGTCGCGCTGGCGGCGCCGGAGCTCGTCGAAGCACAGGTTGCGAGCCACCGTGTGGACCCAGCCGCCGAAGTTGAACGAGTCATCGACGCGGTCCATCATCTTGAGAGCCTTCATGAAGGTCTCCTGGGCGATGTCCTCGGCGAGCAGCGCATCGCCGAGCTTGCGGCGCACGAGCCGGAAGATCGAGGCCACATACCGGCGGTGAAGCTCCTCGAATGCCCGTATGTCGCCACTGCGATAAGCCCTGACGAGCTCGACGTCGGTCGGCTCGATGCCGACCTTGGATGCTTGTTCGGGTTCTTGTGTCACAGCATTTCTTGAACGGCCCGGGCGGCGGCCCGGGTCAGTGCAGGGGCGGCATCGTGCATGAGGACCTGCAGATTGTGCCCTTCTGGATCGCCTTCTTGAGCCAGCGTAACCACGGAAGTCACGCCCATCGAACTCAGCGACTCCCACCCTGGACCCCTGCTGCCGGCCAGGAGCAGGGTCGGAATCCCTGCCGACTTGGCCCTCTTCGCCACCTCGCCAGGCGCCTTGCCAAAGGCTGTCTGGCCGTCGACCCGCCCCTCGCCGGTGATCACGAGGCGGGCTCCCTCGAGGGCCTGGTCGAAGCCGCTGGCGTCGACCACGAGCGGGGCCCCTTTGACGAGCTTTGCATCGAGGAAGGCGACCAGGCCAGCCCCGGCCCCGCCGGCGGCGCCGGCACCTGGGATGTCGGCGACTTGCTTGCCGATGTCGCGTTCGATGACAACGGCCAGGTGCGCCAGCGCCTGGTCGAGCTCGCGCACCGCATCCGGGTCGGCGCCCTTCTGCGGCCCGTAGACGTAGGTCGCCCCCTGCGGGCCGGTCAGAGGGTTGGTGACGTCGGAGGCGACCATCAGGCTCACCGACCGCCAGTCGAGATCAAACCCGGACCGATCGATCTGGTCGAGGCGGGCCAATGCGACGCCGCCGCGTGGCAGGTCGCGGCCGCCGGCGTCGAGCAGCCGATACCCGAGGGCCTGGGCCATCCCGGCCCCGCCGTCGTTGGTTGCCGAGCCGCCGATCCCGGCGATGATCGAGGCGACCCCCTGGCGGCGCACAACTTCGAGCAGCTGTCCAAATCCATATGTCGAAGCTCGGCGTGGGTCTCGTCTCTCGACGGGGATAAGGGTCAGCCCGCTCGCGGATGCAAGCTCGACGACCCCGGTTCGGCCCCCGTCGATCAGGCCGTACGTGGCTAAGACTGGATCGCCGAGCGGCCCTTCGACCTCGACTTCCTTGTACGTTCCTTTGCGTGACGAAACCAGGGCGTCAACCGTGCCTTCGCCGCCGTCGGCGACCGGGATCTCTATGACCTCGGCGTCGGGTATTGCTTCGCGCACTCCCCTCGCGATCGCCGCAGCGGCCTCGGCCGCCGAAAGGCTGCCCTTGAACGAGTTCGGCGCGACGACGATTTTGAGCACAGGCGAGGCAGGCCTCGCCTGTGATTTGGAGTCACGCAATGTCAGGAGGCGCTTTGTAGAGCACGTTTGGGGGACGGCCGGAGTAGATCCGGCCTAGAGGCGACCCATCAATAGACAGGAATTGTCCAGTCCTTGTGCTTCGGGGACTCGCCACGGACCGCGCCGAAGTAGATGCTCTGCAGCTCCTGCGTGAACTCGCCGACCTTGCCCGTGCCGACGCGCCGCCGGTCGACCTCGACCACCGGCGAGATCTGCGCGCCGGTGCCGCAGAGGAGAAGCTCATCGCAGGTGTACAGCTCGGTGCGGTCGATGCTGCGCTCGACGACCATCTTGCCCAGCTCCTCCTTGATCACCGTCATCAACAGAGTGCGAGTGACGCCCTCGAGGATGTCGTCGGTGACGGGTGGCGTCACGAAGACGCCGTCCTTGAGCATGAACAGGTTCTCGGCCGAGCCTTCAGAAACGTGGCCGTCGACAGTGAGGACGATCGCCTCGTCGAAGCCAGACTCAACAGCCTCCGATTTCGCCAGGGCCGATTGAGCGTAAGAACCCGTGATCTTTGCCCGCGCCGGCAGAGATTGGTCGGGAGTGCGCCGCCACGAGCTGACCATGCAGCGAATGCCGGACTCGACCTCGACGTAGTTGCCAAACGGGATCGCGTAGATGAAGAAGCTGTGCTGGAGGTTGTGGAGGCGGACGCCGATCTCCTCGCTGGATGCGTAAAGAAGTGGACGCACGTAGACGTCGGACTTGAACTCGTTGCGACGCAGGAGCTCGACCGTCAGGTTGACCAGCTCCTCGGTCGAGTACGGAACGGTCATCCGCATGACGTTGGCTGACCGCCGAAGTCGCTCGTAATGCGCGGGAGCCTGCAGCAGATGCAGCTGCTCCTGCTTCGGGTTCCAGTAAGCGCGGATGCCCTCGAAGCACCCGGTCCCGTAGTGGAGGGCGTGGGTCATCAAGCCGAGCTTGATGTCGTGATACCGGCCGAACTCACCCTCGTAGAAGACCCACGTGTTCGGATGCGTCGTTGGTTTTTTCATCGCGGCTTTAGATTTCGTTTCCACACTCATCTCGGCCTAAGTCTAAGGCGATCAGCACGGGTGGCCCGGCATCTGAAAGAATCGCCGATGTGAGCCTGTACGGGATCATCGCGGACCTGCGGCGTAAGTACCCGACGCCGGCCGGCACCGAGACCCTCGACATGGTCGTCGCGGAGCTCGGAAGGACTCGCGACAACCTCCGCGAGGCGGTCACGAACCTCTCCTCCAAGCAGCTGCCGCCTGGCGGCAAGCCGGTCCTGGACGATCTCGTGCAGGGCGCCCGTGCCGAGGATGTCTACGACCTCGACTATGGACCCGACCCGTACGACAAGCCGCCCCTCGAGCCGCTCGATGAAGGCACCGCCGGGATCGGGGCGCTCATGGTTGTGACTTCCCTAATCGGGCTCGTGCTGACAGCGGCCGCCGTCTATGCGGGCGTCAACGCCATCGTGCATTCTGGTGGCTGAGTTCTCGTTCGACGTCACATCCGAGTTCGACCCCGCGGAGCTGACCAACGCCCTGGACCAGGCTCGCCGAGAGGTCAGCACGAGATACGACTTCAAAGACACCCAGACAACCTACGAGCGACGAGACCAGCTCATCCTCATCGATTCGGGAAGTGAGGAGCGTGCGAAAGCGGCCCTGCAGGTTTTGCGTGAGAAGGCCGCCCGGCGCCAGCTGTCGCCCAAGCTGTTCAAAGCAGACGACCCCAAGACCGTTGGCAAAGGTCGGGGGCAGATCGAGGTCCACCTGAACGCCGGCATCACGGACGAGATTGCACGCGACCTTCGCAAGCGCATCCAGGGCGTGACGGCGAAGGTACAGGTGAGGATTCAAGGCGACCAGCTGCGCGTGGTTGGCAAGGACAAGGACACCCTGCAGCTGGTGATCAAGAACCTGCGCGAGGCGGAGGACATCCCGGTTCCGCTTCAATTCACGAACTACAGGTAGCCAGACTCGCGCGACTCCGTCGCGGGGACCCCAAAGGTGCGCCAGGATATTGGGGTGCTGGTCATCCCGGCGATCGACATCATGAACGGCCAGTGCGTCCGCCTGGTCCGTGGCGACTTCGACCAACGCACGGTCTATTCCGACGATCCGGCCACCATCGCCATCGACTTCGCCCGCGCGGGCGCTGAGCGGCTGCACGTCGTCGACCTCGATGCGGCGCGCGGTGAGAAGGACAACCGGTCCGTCATCGAGGAGGTAATCGAAGCCGGACTGGCGGTGCAGGTTGCCGGTGGAGTTCGCACGATGGATCAGGTCGAGACGTGGATCAGCGCGGGCGCCGGTGCGGTGGTGATGGGGACGGTGGCCGTTCGCGAGCCGGAGCTGCTGTCGGAATGCGCACGCCGGTATCCAGGGCACGTGATGACAGCGCTCGATGTGCGCGACGGAAGGCCCGCGGTTAGCGGCTGGACCGAGACCGAGCCGCTCGACATCGCCGAGCTCATCCCCCGGTGGAACGTCCTTCCCTTGGCCGGGATGATCCTCACCTGCACCGAGCGCGACGGCACGCTCGCGGGTCCAGACCTGCTGACGCTGGCGCGCGTGCTGGAGATGACACATCTGCCGGTGCAGTACGGCGGCGGCATCTCGTCGCTTAACGACATCCGCCAGGTGCGCGAAACCGGCGCGGCGGGCGTGATCCTGGGTCGATCTCTCTATGACGGCAAGCTCTCTCTGGAGCAGGCCCTGGCTCTATGACCCGCAGGCGCACCGCCGCGGTGGCGGCTCTCGTCGTAGTTGTCGTTTGCGCCTGGACGTGTGGTGGCCGTGAGAGCCCCGACGACAATGGCTTTCACCAGGACGTTGTCAACAGCACCAACGGCGCCGAGGTGACGTTCGATGCGACAGTGCTCAACGACCCGATCGAGTCGGGTGGACACGAGCGCTTCGAGGTGAAGGCCGCCACCGGCGAGACGCTCGAGGTCGACCACAACACCACGCTCGCCCCATCGGTGCCCATCCACACGGGTGATGCGGTCATCGTTCACGGCGAGCTGTACATCGACCCAGGCCCGCGCATCGGAGTCCACTGCACGCACTCCCACACGTCAAGCGGGTGTCCGAACCCAGGCTGGATCGAGTTCGCCAATAATTACTACGAGTGAGCAATCCCGAGTCGCGCCGTCCCTCCAGCTTTCTGGTGAACCTCCGAGCGGGCGACTACGGCTTCTTGGAAAGGACCGG